>DASSAK010000082.1:0-15570 GCA_035685445.1 Nitrosopumilaceae archaeon | reverse complement strand
TTGTTAATTATTGGTTTAGGTTGAAAAAGATAAAAGTGGTTTCAAATTCCTTGATATCATGACTAGAACCTGCACAAAGTGCAAAAATACTATACCTGAGAACGAACAATTAGATCCAGTTGCAGAAAAATATCCTTGCTGCAACAAATGCTGGGAAGAGTGGAAAGAATATAGAATTATTGTAATGAATGAAATGAGACTAGATATGTCAATGCCTGATCACAGAAAGGCTCTGAAAAAATATGAGAAAATCTTTGCTGGTGTTATGACGCCAGAGGGAGACGTCATTGATTTTAGTAATGAAGATAACAGAAATCCTGATGCCTAGAGCCCAATAACCCGTTTAGCATTATCTGGAATCAAAGTCATTGCTATTCTTTTCTTTTCTGGATCTAGTCCAGAGATAATCTCAATAATTGATTTTGAAATAATCGATTTTTCTTTTTCATTCAAAGTCATAAAAATTTCTAATATTCCATCTAAATTAAAGTCAATTAATTTTTGAGGCCATCTAATAGATGCTAAAAGATATCTTAAAAATAACTCGTTTCTTTGAAATTCATTAAATGTAACTAAAATCTCAAGCCATGTTCTAAATAGTTTTGAAAAATTTGGAAATGGTATGCTAGGACCTGCTTCCAAAGCATTTACAATTACTTCATTTTTCTCATGCTCTGTCATGGAAAAAAATTCTGTTAGTCTTTTTTTCAAAATTGGCTTTCTTAAAAAATCCGGTAAACTAGCAAGATTAATAATAATATTTCCTGCAAAATTTTCTTCTTTCAACACATATCCTTTAAAGATCTCAATATTAAATCGTATCAAAACACTTTAGATTAAATACGAGATTCTCATGCTCTCGAATGTGCCAGCAACAGTTGTAGTGGGAGGATTTTTTGGAGATGAAGGTAAAGGAAAAATAATTTCCTATCTTGCAATAAATGATAATCCAACAATTGTGGTTAGAGGTGGTGCAGGACCAAATGCAGGACATACGGTTAGAGATGGTGCAAAGGTTTACAAAATTCGTATGTTGCCTAGTGGTTTTTTAAATAAAAACGCTAAGGTTCTGATTGGTCCTGGCGTTGTAGTAAATCCTGAAGTTTTTTTAAATGAAGTAAAAGATTTTGAAGCTTCTGGACGTGCATTTGTTGATAGAAATTGTGGAATCATCGAGGAATCACATTTAAAACAAGATTCAAAAGGTGAACTTAAAGAAAAAATTGGAAGTACAGGTTCTGGAACCGGACCAGCAAATGCTGAAAGAGCCATGCGAACTCTAAAGCTAGGAAAAGATATTCCAGCACTTTCTGAATTCATTGTAGATGTTCCAGTTTTGATTAATTCTGCCTTAACAAATAATGAAAATGTTTTAGTTGAAGGCACACAAGGAACCTTTCTTTCTCTATGGCATGGAACGTATCCATTTGTAACCTCAAAAGAAGTTACTGCCTCAGGAATCTGTGCTGATGTAGGCTTGGGTCCTACAAACGTAAATGATGTAATTGTTGTTTTCAAATCATATGTAACTAGAGTAGGCACAGGACCTTTAGAGAATGAACTTGAGCCTGATGAACTTTCAAAGCGCGGCTGGGCTGAATTTGGTACTGTGACAGGAAGACCTAGGCGTGCATCTGAATTTAATTTTGAACTAGCAAAGAGAGCAGTCATGCTCAACGGCGCAACACAAATTGCTATTACAAAGCTAGACGTCCGCTTTCCTGATTGTGCAGGAAAAACTTCTTACAATGATCTAAGTTCTGAGGCTAAAGCATTCATAAAAAAAATTGAAGATGAACTTGCTGTGCCTGTAACGATCATTGGAACTGGACCTGCAATTAATGAAATTATTGATAGAAGAAAATAATTTTTGGTTAAGTTTAAGTTAGTTAACATTACAAACATTCTGTGGACAAGTTACCTAGGTATATTGAATTAGAATCGACATTAGAGTTTTCACGGCTAGTTTGTGCTTTAGAACGTGCACCACGCGTTTCATTCTTACATGAACATGAAGGAAAAAAAGTTCTATCTGTTCAAATGGATCTGCTTAAAGAAAAACCAATAATCTATTTCACGCCTATTGAAAATTTGGGACATTATCTTTGCTATGGATTTAAGGCTGGAAAAGAGGAATCAGCCGTAGTTAATTCTACAATTGATACTGCAAGACTTTATTCTCCAATAGTGAAAATAAAATCTCTTCCAGCCTCACTTAAGAGTGGAAATGGAACTGGTGACAAATACCACCCAATTGAACTTGAAGATGCTGCTAGTCTTGCAAAACTTAGTTATGGCTTTGAGGAATCTCCTTTTCCTCTGTTTTCGTTCCCATATGATGGAAAATGGCTTATGGGCGTATTCATGAATTTTAATGAAGAAGGTTCATCATATTTCTGTCATGTAGTTTTGCCGGAGGAGCCTACAAAACCCTTCTTAAAGTACACTACTACAAATGGCGCTCAACCTGTTTTTGTAGATAATCCTGGTGAACATGGCTATTCTTATATCAAAATAATAAAATTGAAAGACTCTCATCCATTGGTCGATTATGACCAAATTCAAAACTAGAATCAAACAAATTTCTGAGAAAAAAGGCGGTCTGATCTTAGCTAATGACTATCCTTTATCTAGTAATCTTGAAGCAAAAACCGTTTCAAACATTAAAAAATTAAGCAAATACCTTTGCGGCATCAAAATGAATTTTCATCTATTACTACCTCTTGGTAGCAAAGAAATTATTAAAATAAACAAAACTGCTCATAAATATGATCTAGTTACAATTGCTGATATTAAACTCAATGACATTGGAAATACAAATGAAAACACAATTAGAATTCTTTGGAAATTGGGATTTGATGCTGTTATTGTAAATCCAATAATGGGCAAAGACGGTTTAAAGAAAATTGTTAATTTAGCTCACAATAAAAACAAGGGCATCATCACACTTTGTCACATGAGTGCCCCAGAAGCAAAATTATCATATGAAATCAATGTTAAACACTCTGGTAAACAAAAAAAACTTTATGAATTATTTTTAGATTGGGCAATATCTGAAAATGTAGATGGAATAATTGTAGGCGCAACCTTTCCTAAAATTATTAGATATTGTAAGAAAAAAACTAAAAACATATTGCCAATTTATTCACCAGGAATTGGCACTCAGGGCGGAAAAATAAAAAATATTTTAGATGCAGGTACTGATTTTTTTATTGTCGGAAGAACAATTTTAAATGCTAAAAACCCAGTTGAAACAATTAAAAAACTATATCTAGAATCATTTGGAAAGTAATTGAAAAGCCTTTGATAATACTGATTTTGAATTTTGATAAGTAATTTTTTCTAATGCATTTTTGTAATCTAACCAAATAAAGTCTAAATGTTCATGTGATAATGTAACTTTTTCAGTATTTGTTTCTGCTAAATAAAAAATCACTTTTTTATGAACTAATTCATCCTTAAACTGAAAATTATAATTAATACTTTCTTCAAACCCCTCAATAAAATCCAAGTCAGAAATTCCTGTTTCCTCCTTTGACTCTCTAATCACTGTTTGAAGCGGATTTTCATTTTTCTCTATTTTTCCCTTTACAAAATCCCAATGACCTGAGGGATAATGAAGTAAAAGAAAAACAACTCCATCGGAGATTTCTCTAAAAATAACTGCGCCTGCAGAAGTTTCTTTCAATTTAATTTGGTTTTGTTATATGCTATAATTACTTTCCAAGACGTCTTTTTCTTTTTTGAAATGTCCTGATTGCTCTCATAAGATCAATTTTTCGAAATTCTGGCCAAAAAACATCCATGAAAACTAATTCACTATATGCACTTTGCCACAACAAAAATCCACTCAGTCTTTTTTCACCAGATGTTCTCAAAATCATGTCTGGTGATGATTGAGGTAAATGTGAGGTGTAAAGATTTGCCTCAATTTCTTTTTTGTTAATTTCATCAACTTTTAATGAGCCATCACTAATTTTTCCACCAATTTTTTTCACAGCGTCAATTAATTCATCTTGTCCTCCATAAGCAATAGCAATATTTAGAAAATGATCATGATAATTCATTGTCGTATCATCTAATCTTTTTAGAACATCCTTAATAGAATCTGGTAAAAGTTCAATTTTTCCAATAGCCTTTACTCTCATTTTGTTTCTATGTATTCTTGGATCATTGAAGAGTTTTTCAAGTCTGTTCTTAATCAAGTCAAATAAGTATTCTAATTCCCCATCTTTTCTATTAAGATTTTCAGCTGATAAGGCATAAAGAGTAATGATTTTGATATCAAACTCCTCACACCAATCAAGTAGATTTTCTACCGCATCTGCTCCCTTGAAATGTCCTGTTTTTGTGATACTAAGATTTCTTTTTGCCCATCTTCTGTTTCCATCAAGAATTAAGGCAATATGGTTGGGCATAGAACCATTTAGAATCTCTTTTTCTAATTTTTTAGAATATAATTTGTAAAGGCCTGAAATATTAAATGCCACGTCCTTGAATTTTATTACATTTCACCTTTTATCAATAAATGTGGCAAATAGATATGATTGTTTTTACTTGAATTCTCACACAAAGGTGAAAAATTCTAGTCAGAATCAGAATCCTCTTGCATTTCTTGAACTGAACGTTTTCTATATTTTTTAAATAGAATTGTTGCGGTAACAATTGTTGCAGCCAAGCCTGCTAATAACGGAGGAATAAGAGTGAATGCACTTTCATCATTAATCAAGACATTTGTGAATTGAGAAACTGTGGGATACAAAGATAATAGTACTACTAATCTTAGTGTGTCAGTTATTTGTCTTGAAACACCACCTAACCAATTACTTAGAAATGTTCCTGCAAATATTGCTCCAATTCCAATCCAAAGAATTGGTAACGCGCCTGCAAAGAATTGACCAATTATTACTTTGTTAGAAATAATGTTGATGAATTCCATTTCTGGTTCTATTAAGTTAGTTTCTACTGCAACAACTCCAGCTGAAATTGAAGATAGCATTAGAATAATTCCTGCAACCAAAGTAAAGATTCTGATAAATCCTGATGGTGTAGGTTTTGTCCAATGAGATATAGCCCTGTCAACATCAAAAGCTCTTATCAAAAATGCTCCACCTAAAATACTTACTAGAACTGCAAAAATTTCTGCCGTATAACCAAAAATTGTACCAATACCTCCAATGAGAAGCAAAATACCTGGAAGGCCTAAAAAGAATTTTGAATATTTTGAATCATAAGCAATCATTTTCAAATATTTTCCAAAAACTGCATAAGAGTACTCTACACTTCTACTTACTTTCATCACAACTCTTTGCACAGAAATTACTGGAAGCACATTTTGAATAATTGGAATGACACTTTCATCATCTTCTCCATCAGAAACAATTACTGCGCCGTTTGCAGAAAATTTTAATAAAACAGATCTTATTTCAGATGCAATTTTTTCATCCGCCTGGACTCCTCTATTTTTTACTCCAGTAACAGCTATTACTTCTGCTTCGTATCCTTTACTAATTAAATCCTCAAATGTCTTTATTGCAGCGAAAATTGAGTTAGAATCTGCATCTTCTGGATCTTCTAACGCTAATCTTTGTGCAGCTTCTATGCATGCATCCCTTCCTATTACTGGGGTTTGAATTCCAGTTTTTTCACCAATATCATTATCCCTATCTACACAAATTACTAACAATTTACTTGCCGCAGATGCCTTAACATCCTTCTCAAGTTTTCCACTCTTTTGGGACATTCTTACTATTATTACAGAATTGCTTTTTAACGATTTCCAACCTTTGTAAATATTATACTTAGGTTATTGAAATAGAATTATGGTCTCGAATTATCTGATTTTAATGCATGAGATTCTGAATTTTCTTTAAATTGATTAATTTTGGATATGGCCTCATCAATTTTACTAGATTCTACACCATCTTCAATCATATTTGCTATAACGATTGTTTCTCTAACATAGCTATTGTATTGCTTTAAAGATTCAACATAGTTGATGTAGCTTTCAAGCCATTCTTCAGTTGGCTTGCTTTCAACTAATTGAATTATTATGGAATTGATTTGCTCAGTTGAACTTTGAGCTAGATCAATATACTCTTGTGGAGAAATATCCTCATTTAACAAATTTTGAAATTCCATATCAATACTTTCGCTAATTGCTTTATGAATATTTTTTATACCATCTAGATTTGATTCAAAATCTGAAACAACAAAAGTCATTTCAGAATTTTGAGGTAAAAACCAAAATGTAAAACTAGCAATGGTTATAGCTACCAAAATCCCAATAGTTAGAAAAATACCTTTTTTTGATGCCATTTATCTCGATTCTTCAATGTTGTTTATAACTGGTTAAATGATCAAGATTTTAACTCATTTTTAGAAAAAATAGAAAATTATCATTTCAATATTGATACTATTACAAAATAACTGAAAAATTAGATTTTTTAGGAAATAAATTTCAATAATTGTCTCATGATGATTTGAAAATTTACACTACTCCAGCCTATAGTTAAATAATTTTTACAGCATCTTCCTAAATAGAACTAAATCAGAGATTTTTTAGAATGGTTCAAGCATATTGTGTAAAATGCAGAGCAAAGAGGGATATCAAAGATCCTAAAGAAACTAAACTAAAGAACGGACGTCCAGCTGTAAAAGGCACATGTCCAAAATGTGGAACAAACGTTTTCCGAATAGGAAAAATGTAGGAAGACTACCACAAGCTCCTTTTTTAGAAAACCCATATAGGGTATTTAATTTTCAATAAAATATGACAAAGGCAAATTATGAAAAACTTCTCAAACGTATTGAAGGAAATCTTTCAGATGAAAAAAAACAAACTAGTACTAGATTTGAACTGCCAGCAGTGGATGTGATGTGGGAAGGACAGAAAACATTCTTACGGAATTTTGCTGAGTTTCCAAAAATCCTACGAAGAGATCCTGATAAAGTGCTACAATACCTTTCAAAAGAATTTGCTGTACCCGCAGAACGAATTGGGGATAAGGCCATGTTTATTGGGAAAAGAGATCCAGACGATTTTACGCGATTATTTCAAATTTATGTTAAAGACTATCTTGAATGTCCTACCTGTAAAAGTCCTGACACAAAAATTATCAAAGAAAATAGAATCACATTTTTAATTTGTGAGGCATGTGGTGCAAAATCAACAATGAAAGGAAAGTATGCATGAAATGCGTTTTTCAATAAAACTAACGGATTATCAAAAAAATCCAATGTTGAACATTTGCGATGCTGATTTGTTAGGAAAAAAAATAACTGAAAAAGAACTTGAAGTACATATCAGTAAAAACTACTATGGGGAAAAAATTGTTGAAAAAGAAGAAGCAAAAACCCTTCTAAAAAACTCATCAATTATTAACATGGTTGGCAAAGAAACTATCTCTCTTTCAACAAGTCTCGGAATTGGTTCTGAAAATGGTGTTAAAGAAATTGATGGTGTTCCTTTTTTGATTGTGTTTAAAATGTAAAACATCACAATTATATACAAAAAAATTTCTAAAACATTGTGGGAAAGAGAAAAGTACTAAACGAAAGTGCATTAAAAGAAATTAGACTACCCGAAGAAGGTGAACTGTTAGGACGTGTACTAAAATTATTGGGTAGTGATCAAGTTATGGTAAAATGTACTGATGGTGTTACTAGACGTGGAAGAATTAGAGGAAAGCTAAAACGAAGAATCTGGATTCGTGATAATGATATTGTGATAATTGCTCCATGGGATTTTAAAGATTCAGAACGTGGTGACATTGTTTGGAGATTTACATTGCCTCAAGTAGATTGGTTAAAGGATAATGATCATCTACCTAGAGATTTCTAAATTATTAGAAACCGATTTTATACACTAATTTATGACAAATATGTTGGATGATGAAATTAGTAAAAAACTGGAATCAAAGATAAACAATAAATTAATTTCTAAAGCAAAGCGTGGCAAAATTTTGGATGGATTCAAGAGTAATAAAGTAATCAACGAGGTTCTTGACAAAACAACCATGATGACTATGTATGACATGATAAATTCACACATCATATCCTTTGTTAATGGTGTAGTAAAGGCTGGAAAAGAATCAGTGCTTTTTTGGGCCAAAGATGATGATCAAAATGATATAGCTTTAAAGGTATACCTTGTAACAACCTCAAATTTCAAAAAAAGAGCACCATACATTTTGGGTGATCCTAGGTTTTCAAAAATAAAAAAGGGTACTAGAAATATAGTAAATTTGTGGGCACAAAAAGAATTTACAAATCTGTCCCTATGTAATAAAGCAAAAATTCCTGTTGTAAAACCAATTCATGTTTCTAAAAATGTTTTAGCATTAGAATTTGTTGGAAAAAATGGAACTCCTGAAAAAACACTATTGGAATCACAAGTAGATTACAAAGATTATAAGATGGCAATAACAATACTTTCAAAACTTTACAAAGATGCTCAATTAGTGCATGGTGATTTTTCTGAATACAACATTTTCAAGACTAAAAACGGCCTGATTTTATTTGATCTGGCCTCAGCTGTTGATATCAGACATCCCAATTCTGTGGATTTTCTTAAAAGAGATATTAATAACATTACAAAATTCTTTACTAAAAGGGGATTAACAGTCCAAAATCCTATAGATGTATTTGAGGAGATCACAAAATGAGTTTTGAAAAATTAATTCGAATTCCAACTGAAAGAATTGGTGTTTTAATTGGAAAATCAGGTAACATAAAATCTGAAATAGAAAAAGCCTGTTCAGTAAAATTAGAAATTGATAGTGAAACTGGAGAAACTCTAATCCGTGGTGTTGGCAGTATTGAAGACATACAACCGTTTAAGGCAGTTGAAATAATTACTGCCATAGGTCGTGGTTTTTCTCCAAGAAAAGCAATGAAGTTACTAGAAGGTGAAAATACATTACATGTAATAGACTTAAGGGAGTTTGTAGGAAAATCCCCAAATCAGGTTGAAAGAATTAAAGGTAGAATTATTGGTGAAAATGGTAAGGCGAGGAGAAATATGGAACGATTAAGTGATACTTACATCTCTGTTTATGGTAGAACCGTTTCAATAATTGGCGATACAAGTAAACTTAAACTTGCAGTAGATGCAATATCTTCAATTTCTAATGGAAGTATGCATGGTTCTGTTTACAATAAACTTGAATCCGCAAGAAAACGAGAAAAAATTGAACGACTAAGATTATGGGAAGATCAAAATGTCTTCTAATAAAGAAAACTACAGTCAAATTTCACCAAGTGAATTTTTCTATAGAAACAGAGATCTTGCTGGATTTAGTAATCCTACAAGGTCACTTTATACTGCTGTTAGAGAATTTGTAGAAAATGCTCTTGACGCATGTGATCAAAAAGGAATTTTGCCTGATGTTCATTTGACAATAAAAGCTGTAGATCCTGAAAAACAAGACCCAAAACCCTACATTTTGACTGTAAAAGACAATGGTCCAGGAATCGAAGCAAAGCACGTACCTTTGGCATTTGGCACTGTATTGTATGGTTCTAAATTTGGATTAAAACAAGCCCGAGGAATGTTCGGACTGGGAGCTACTATGGCAATTCTTTATGGACAAATAACCACAAACAAACCCGTTGCCGTCAAAAGTTCTACGGATGGACAAACACAAGAAGAATATGAATTACTTTTAGACATTCAAAAAAATAAGCCAGTAATTCTTAAACACAAAACAAATGAAGTTTCAAAGAAAGGACTGTCTGTTAGTATATGTTTAGAAGGTGATTATTCAAAAGCTGGTTCAAAAATTAGAGATTATGTTTACCAAACTTCATTAATTACACCATATGCTACAATAACTTTTGATGATCCGAAAGGTCAAAAGTTTCGTTATACCAGAATTGTAAAAACAATGCCTCCTCCTCCCACTGTAATAAAGCCTCATCCATATGGTGTTGATGTAGAAACAATTAGACGAATGACGATTGAAAATACCTTCAAAATTCCACGTGTTGATGATGTAATGATTGAAAAAGTAAGAAAAGAACTTGGACTAAGTAAACAAAATCTTAGTTTTACAGGAATCATGGAAAAGGCAAAAAAACGTTGGTCGACTCTTTCAAGATTGGTACGAGTTGTAATAGCTGTAATGTCATTTCTTAAAATGGATTTTGATAAGCTTAGTAAAATTCGAATTGATGATATTGATATAACTAATCACAAACTTACCTATTGGGATTATGGACAATCAAAATCAATAGTAATTGAAATAGATCCAGAATCAGATTACTATAAACAACTCGCTAACACAGTACAGGGTGATACACTTGTATCTTTTTTGAGTAAGAGATTTCAAAGAGTTGGTAGAACAACTGCAGAAAAATTTGCAAAGTTTGCAGGGTTCAAACCAGAAAAAAGACTTGGAACTATGACAAACCAAGAATTAGTGAAATTAAGTGATTCTCTGCAAAAATTTGATGACTTTATGTCCCCTGATCCAAGCTGCCTTGCTCCTTTAGGTGAAGAACCTTTGCAAAAGGGAATTCAAAAATTCTTTAATCCTGACTTTTCTGCGGTTGTACAAAGAACTGCGTCTGCTTATTCGGGTTTCCCATTTGTGGTAGAAATGGGAGTTGCTTATGGGGGAGAAATTCCTTCTGGAGGGCCTAAAGTATACAGATTCGCAAATAGAATTCCATTGCTTTACGATGAAGGCAGCGATGTAGTCCTTAAAGTTGTAAATGATACCGATTGGGCTAGATACAAAGTAAAAGGTGATCCACCACTTGTTATTATCTCACATATTTGCTCTACAAGAATTCCTTACAAAACAGTAGGGAAAGAAAACGTTGCAGATAGACAAGAAATTGAAAAAGAACTACGATTGTCCCTAATGTTTTTGTCAAGAAAACTAGCTGCATACATGTCAAAAAAAGGCCAAGCTGAAATGGCAAAAAAGAGAGCAAATCTATATTCAAAATATATTCCATTAATTGCACAATTTTGTACAGAACTTGCAGGAAAGAAAAAAGAACCTGATTACAAAAAAATGTTAAAAGAAGAAACAGCCATTGCTGAATCACAACAAAAGGAGTCCACAGCTAATGAAAATCAAACAAAAGAGGAGGAAATTGTAATTGAAAAAGTCAAAGAAAAAAAGTAGTGTTAGTACAAAAGAAAAACAAAGATCTCTTATCGAATTATTAAAGAATCATGGAGCTAAAATCTATGAAGAATTAGATCATGGAGAGTTTCCCAAATTTTCTATTCCAAGTAGATCAGTAAGCAATATTGTATATGACCAAAAATTACGACAATATATCCTTGGAAATAATTCTGCAATAAGAAGTGCAAAAAATACATCCCAACTAAGATCATTTACACAATTAATGTGGTTGGCATTTTTTGCAAATAGATTAACACAAGAAAAGAAATCATCAACTCTCAGAGATGTGTACTATTCTTCACAGGCTTTTGCAATTGATTTTGAAGATCAATCCGAGTCTGATAATATTATAGTAGATTTAGAAGCTGTTTTAGCAAGACCTAGGGAGGATTTTCATGTTTTTCCTGAAGAAAGAAGCAGTGTTTTTGGTGATCTAGACGTAGAATACACTGTACCTGGTTATGAGGGGAAAAAAATGAATTTGTCAAACCATCCTGATGGTTATGCTATTGGACCAAGTCTTACCAGTGCTGAACTAGTAGATACTAGCGCAGAAATTGTTATTGCTATTGAGAAAGGTGGCCTTTTTACAAGATTTGTTGAAGAACAAGTAGACAAAAAATTCAAATCAATAATTGTCGACACAGGAGGGCAAGCTCCTCGTTCTACTAGAACCCTCCTTAGAAGATTACATGATGAATTAGGATTGCCTGTGATAATTCTGACTGATGGAGATGTTTACGGCGAACACATTGCAATGGTCATAAAATCTGGTTCGGCCAATGCTGCACATCTTAGAGAACTAACTGTTCCAGATGCAAAATGGGTAGGTGTTTGGGCAACTGATATTGAAAAATACAAACTTCCAACCATTCCAATGACAGAATCTGACATCAAACGTTGTTACGATTTACAGAAAGATCCAAGATATCAAAAAGGCATTTGGAAAAAAGAACTAGAAAAATTTCTTCAAATTAAACGAAAAGCAGAATTAGAAGCATTTTCAAAATATGGTCTAACCAACATTACGGACAAATATCTTCCACACAAGCTAGAAGTAGCGAAAACTCTATGACTTTCTAATTCGAAGAGTCAAAACTCCATTTCTATATTTGAAATCAAAAATTTGCATTTCGTTTGAGCCTTCTATTGGAACTTCTTTAGAAAATCCTCCTGACCCACGAATGTAAAGAATCCCGTCAATTAAACGAACCATTATCTTATCTTCTGGACCAGGAACTTCTGCAACAAAAACAAATTCCTGTTCACCTTTAATTAGATCGTACACCCAATTCTTTGTTTCTTGTTCCCTTGTAGCAAATTTTGGTTTTTGTTCTTTTGTCATCTTTTTTAAAACTCGGGCCCAGTAAATCATTGTGATTGCTGCTACTCCAATCAAAATAAAACTAACAAAACCTGTTCCAGAACGTTGAGACATTACATAGACTATTCCTAAAAACAAAATTATCATTATTGGTATGACAAAATTTAACGATTGTTCGTTGGAATAGGTTCCTTTATAGCTAGACAATATGAAAAATCTCCTACTGCCAAATATAAAGTATATTTGATATTTATTACGGTTTTTTTATCATTGCTTGTTGGAAGGTAAAAAACCACCTAAACAACTTTCTACCACAGAATTATTTACTAAAAGTTCTGTAATGGCGGCAATCATAGCAATCCCGTCTTTAGCTGGATTTGGAATAGGTTGGTATATACTTGATGATTTGATCCCATCTGCAATAATTGGAGTAATAATTCATTTCATTGTGTTGGCATTTTCATTTAGAATATCGAAAAGACTTTTTGATAAATCACAAAAAACTGAAGATGTTTAATATCTAATCAGATCTTTATTTCATCATGAATTTTCCTCAAATTGAAAAAGATTTAATTTCAGAAATTAAACTTAATTCAACTCAAGCTAAAGTTTTCCTTTTAGTCACAACAGAAGGAAAGATGACACCAAAAACAATTTCTGAAAAACTTGGTATTTCTGAAGATGAAGCACTGCAAACTGCAAAGGATCTTATGGACTTTGGAGCATTTATTGATATTTCAGAATCAGAATTTGAAGCGATGCATCCAAGATTTACTTCAGTAAATATGTACAGAAAAATGTGTGAAAGAGAAAATATTGAATTCAAAAGAAACAAAATTGTTGATAACATTGGAGTAGTTTTAGAAGAACCTTATGATGATGCAAGGACTAAATAGAACTAACATGACGTGAAAAACATTGACAGTTGAATCTGAAACTTGCAATCATCAACCGGTATATTTTGGTGTAGTAAATATAAACATAGATGAAAGGACAATCGGTTCAGTTGATGTTTGGCGATGTGGTGTTTGCAAGAAAAGTTTTTGTGAGGAAAAACAACTTGGAATTGAAGCACTAGCTGAAATTGTTGGAATGCCACAAATTAATTCCGATGAAAAATGGGCGGTGACCGTTTGTAAACTACAAAAAGGAAAAGACAAATGGAAACTTGTCAAATTAAAAGAAAATTCAGATATTAAACACGAGTGTTTAAATGAACAAATTTTATCATTAAAAGTTAAGAATTTCAAAGTAGATGATGATAAACACTGGAGTTTTTTGGTTGAAGATAACGTAAATCAAGCAGTTGAAATTTAGGAGATTGATTTGAAACTAGATGTTCATGTAAATAATATTCATGGTAGCCAAATGGCTGCAAAAATTACAGGCAAATTCACAATTGATGGGAATACTTTTAGATTCAATGCAATTGCTTTTGGAAGAATTGGAGGACAAAACGTTGGAGCAAAAATTTCTAAAACTACTGAACGAGAATTGAAAAAATTAGGTTATGATGTTGAACAAGTTATTATGATGATTCAAAAAAATCTCTTGCAAGGAAATTTAACTGTACCAGATGGGCTGAAAAAAGATTCTTTTGTTGATGACTAAAATTCTGCTTCAGATAAAGCCTTTTCACAGAAACACTCTCTAGATTTTGGAATTTCATTAATCAATACTGTTAGTATTTTCTTTGTTTTTTCTACATTTTTTGCTAGGGTTTCTAACACTTCTTTTGCTGTAACTGGTTTTTCAGCCCAAATATCATAATCTGTTACTGTTGAAATTGAAACATAACAAATTTGAGCTTCTCTGGCAAGCTGACATTCAGGGACTAGAGTCATCCCAATGATATCGGCACCAGTACTTTTGAAAAATTTTGATTCTGCCCTTGTAGAAAACCTAGGTCCTTCAATACATACATACGTACAATTATTGTGCATTGTAATATCTTGGTCTTGGGTAACTTTTGTAACTGCTTTTTGCAGCTCAGGACAAAATGGATCAGCAACTGAAATATGAATAACCTTTCCTTCTTCAGAAAATGAACCTTTTCTAAATTTTGTAAAATCTAAAAATTGTGTTGGTAATGCAAAATCACCCGGCTTTATCTGTTCTTTTAAACTTCCTACTGCGGATGGCGCTATAATTCGTTTTATCCCAAGTTCTTTGAAGGCCCAAATGTTTGCTCTAAAATTTATCATATGTGGTGGAATGGAATGCTTTTTTCCATGTCTTGGCATAAATGCAATTTTTCTATCTTTGAACATTCCGACAGTAATTGAATCTGAAGTTTTACCATAAGGAGTGTCAACAGTGATTTCTTTTGCATCTTGCAAAAGACCAGAGTCATAAATTCCAGTTCCTCCAAAAATTCCAATTTCTGCTGTTTGCTCCACTAGTATTTCACCAGTGACTTACAATTGTATTTTTTAATTTTCTTTATACCATTTAATTCAGTAAGTTCTACAATAAATGCAAAGCCAGCAATCTTTCCGCCCATCTTTTCGATTAATTTTCCAGACGCTTCTGCAGTTCCTCCAGTAGCTAATAAATCATCACAAATCAAAACACGATCTCCTTTAGACACGGAATCATTTTGAATTTCAATTGTGTCTTTTCCATATTCTATTGTGTATGATAACTTGGATGTTTTTCCAGGTAGTTTTCCAGCTTTTCTAATCATTATCATCCCCTTGTTGTAGCGAATAGCCATTGCCATGGCAAGCAAAAACCCTCTAGATTCTATTCCAGCAAAAATATCAATATTTTTTGGATGAAAATGTTTTGATAATTCATCTATGACATATGATAATGCTTGAGGATCTTTTAGAATTGGACTAAAATCTCTAAACAAAACTCCTTTTTTTGGAAAATTCGGGTATTCAGAAATTACATCTTTAAGATTCACGTTAGGAAAGCAAAATTTCAGGAATAAAAATTGTTTCTACAATACTTATTCTATAGTAAAAGTTGTTTCTGCTGTGGAGAAAGCATCTTTTACCTTTATTGTATATACTCCTGGGGGAGTTTCTTTAGGAATTGGCCATGGAGTAGAAATATCCCCTGCATCGGTAGCAGGAAATTCTAGTTTGCCAATCTCTT
>DASSAK010000081.1:0-22889 GCA_035685445.1 Nitrosopumilaceae archaeon | reverse complement strand
CAGAACCAATTTAGATCAGTTAAACAAAGATACTTGTAAGATACATTATTGCCATTCCAATCGCGATTCCACAAACTACTGCTGCACTTGAAAGGTTGCTGTCACCTTCATCTCTTATCCATTTCAATATTACCATAATTACTTGAAATATTGCTCCAGCACCAATTGAAAGAAAAATAACTGATGTGAAAGGAGAGTATACAAAACCGCCAACCCACGCACCAAAAATAGCTGGTGCACCAGCAATAAGACCCAATCCCGCAAGTTTTGCTATCATAGGTTTTCCTCTTGACATTGGCGCAGCAATTGCAATTCCTTCAGTTGTGTTATGTAGTGCAAAACCAACAATGAGAAAAGTGCTAAAGGCGATTGATCCTAATCCTACTGCAGCTCCTATGGCAAGACCTTCACCAAAATTGTGCAATCCAATACCAATGGCAATCATCAATGCGATAGCAACAGGTTTTGCTAATGGAGAAGACTCTGCTCGTTTAACCAATTTTTCACTAGAATAATACAAGCCAAGAAAAGAAAGTACAGTAACAGTTGCGATAAGTAAAGCACCATTAAAGCTACCTGCTAAATTTTCATCAGAAACTTCTATAGCTTCTTCTATTGAATCAAGTCCTAAGAATAACAATAATCCTGCAGTTAATGCCAAAAAGAAATGGTATTTGCTTTTGCTGATTCTTTTAATGAATGGTAACCATAATAATCCAATCATAACTGGAATTATTCCTACATAGGTTCCGATAATTGCAAAAAATGCTGCAAGTTCTAGATTTGGTTCTAATGCAGGAGCTGCTGCTTCAATTTCTTTTTCAAATCGTGTGCCATCTTCAATAGTAATTCCAATAATGTATGGCTCTGCTACATTCCATGAAAATGGGATTCTCACCAAAGCAGTCTCATATCTTTCTAGGAACCTATCGGGTTCAATTGCAGCTGGTTGAATTCTATCATTGATATCAGCCATAACAACTTCTACAGGAATTGGACCCGTGTTTCTTACGGTAGCACGTATTTCAGATTCTACAAAATCAACCTTTTCAATGGTTATTTCAGGAAGTGGGACACCTAAATCTAGAAGATCAGAACCTGGACCGAAAATGTAAGCAACCATAATTATCAAAAAAGCAAATGGGATTAATCCACTTGCTACAATCTTGATTTTTGATGATTTTTTACTAAGTTCCATAGGTTACATCCTTTGAATCAGTGTCTTTTTCATTGACTAGAAACAATCCAACCCAACCTTTTTCAGAAAATTCAACTTTGTGTGCATGAAAGAGGTATTTTCCAGGATAATCATATTGAAATTCCATAATTCCTCGTTCTGTTTGTGAAAGAGTGATCATATCAGTGAAAAATGAAGGCACAGTATCTGTGCCGGTAGGATAGTAATGATATAGATTTCCGTGAAGATGCAAGTTGTTTATTGGATCAAATTCCACCATATTGACAACATAGACTCTGATTAATTCATCAGTATTAATTTGGATTGGATGGTGCTGATAATAAAATGGAATTGTGTTAGCTGCATAGAAATTATTTTCTGTATCAAAATCAGTATCTAACCCATTAAGGACCATTACCATTTCATCAGCTGCAGGTCTGCCTTCTTTGGGATCAACAATGTAAACACCGTACAAGCCATGCACAATGTGTTCTTCAAGAGGCATAATATGACAATGATATGGATGAACTCCAACAGGTTCTGCAATCCATTCATAGATAAATTGCCCACCACCTGGTCCTACTGGTTCAAACACTCCATCAAACTGTGCTTCATGAATCCCATGAAAGTGCATTGTGTGTTCTTTTGAACCATTATTGATGAATTTAATACGAACAACATCACCCTCGGTGGCTCTAATTGTGGGACCTGGAACAGTTCCATTAAACGTCCAAACGTTATAGAAAACTCCAGGAGACACTTCCATTATTTTGTCATCCTCAGCAATTATTGTAAATTCTCTCAGAGTTGTTCCGTCCGATAATTGGGAAACACGTCCATAGTTAAAATCGCGCAAATATTCCATTGGATCAAATTCCATAGTGGCACTTGTGTATAGTGGATCTAATACTTCACCCGTAGTTTTTACAATTCCCCCACTATGGGTAACAAAGGTTTTTTCTTCCTGTTGGGCGTTAATACCTCCTGAAAAGTAAAGAACTGAAAATGCCGAAATTGCAATTAGTGATACCATCATGATTCTAGAGGATTTTTTCATATGATATTCTAATGCACTAATATGGATATAAATTTAGCCCAGGCTAACTTTTTTACCCTAATCTAATATTTTGGCCAGCCCAAACTTGGCAAAATTTCAATAAGTCAAGTTTAAACTGAAGAGCATAAAAGGCGAATCATGCAGAGAACTGGTTTTTTTTTGTTAATTGTTGGAGTACTAATCATAGTAGGAATGGCATTATCATTTTACGGATCTCAAATTATTACAGAAGACTTGGTAACGGAGCAAACTAATTTGATTTCAGGCGGAGAATTCGAAGTATTTGCAGAACTAGATCCCACTATTTCAGAAGATGGAGTTTATGTGGTACAATCTACAAATTTTGAAGAAAATGCAATTCATGTAAAAATTTCGGATCCTTTTGGTAGTCAATTAATTTCTAAAACTATTCCCACCGAATCTTTTGAAGAAAGATTTGAAATTTTAACTAAAGGAGAATATCAGGTTATGATTGAAAATTTTGGCATGCAAGAAACTACAGTTTTTTTAGCAATTGGTCATTTGCCAGATACTAGTAAATTATCAGTTGGAATTACCGGGTTTTACATTTTAATTGTTGGGATGATCGGTATTGCTGGACTAGTGATTTTAGCAATAAAAAATAGAAGAAAAAATAGATCTAGTTAAGATAACTGTCCATTTTTGTTAGTCCATCAGTAACAGACGAAAAATTTTCGTCATTCTCCATTACTTTAGAAAGTTTTTCTGCATCTACCGAATAAAGAATTTTGTCATTTTGAGTTATTTTTTTTACAAATTCATGTTCTAATAAATACGATAAACAGTTGGCAACTTCATTTTCTGAAATTCCTGATTTTTTTGCAAGATACAAAGACTCTTTCTTGCCACTCTCTAATTCTGAGAGAATCCCAGAAGTGAGTGGATCAAACATGCATTCAATAATTTTTTCTTTATCTAAAGGCTTATCCATAATATTACCAATTTTGTTTTGAATTTAAAACCTTTCTTGTATTAGAAAGATAGTCATGCACTAGAACTTTATCCATATTTTCTTGGTTAATATGATAGGTTTTTCCTTTCAATTCCTTTTCAAGTTCTTGAACATAATTCAAGAGTTCTATTTCTTCACTAACTACAATTGTGTCAATTTTGATGCCATTTCGAATACATTGTTTTGCCTCTAGAAGAGTTCTCTTGTTAATTTTTGGATCAACTTTTTTGTAACGATAGCATAGATAGACCAGTCTATCTGAAGTGGAATCAAGATTCATGTTACGTTCATTTTTGATTTTTTCAAGCAAAGCTTTATCTGGAGAATAAAAATTTGAATAAGGTTTTTCTGAAATAATATCATTTTTTTGTTTTTCATTTTCAATAAAACATGCACTAGGTTGGCCATCAGTTATCATTACTATCCGTTTATTTTGTGCAGCATTTTTTAGCAAAATTTTTCTTGCTAAACTTAACGCTGCCTGATAATTTGTATAATGCAAAAAATTATCATTTGCGTCATACGTTTTCAAAAACGGAATATCAATAGGATTTACCATTGATGCCATAGATGCAAATCCTACAACAAAAATAGAGTCATTTGGAAAAAATTTTTTGTTAAGAACATATAGACTCCATAACGCTTTTTTTGCAGCTTCAATTCTACTTTTTCCATTTTTTCCAAGAGAGTATTTCATGGTAGAACTTAAGTCAATACAATAAACTACTGCGACATTAACATCTTCTAGAGTTTCAAATTTTTCAAAATCATCAGGTTCAATGGATATTGGAAAATCAATTTTTGTTCCTGTTTTAGAAATACGTTGGATTGAATTCAAAAGGGTGTGTGGAGTACTTAAAAATTTTATATCATCACCTGGTTCAAATTTTTTGGTAGTATCTATTATGACATTTCCATCACCAGAATAGTTTGTTTCATGTAGGCCAAAATCATCAGAAGTCAAATCCTTCATAACTTCATGAAGAATTTTTGCGCCAATTTCAAAAAATCCTTTATTTGTTAACCATTTTTTGTTCTCACGAAGATATCCTTGCTCTTTTAATAATTTTGTAATAGATGCCGAACCTTCTTCTTGTTCAATTTCTTGTTTTTTAGTTTCAGTTTCTTGTTCTTCTTTTGGTTTATTGGAGTTTTGAAGTATTGATTCAAGCTCCTCTAAAGTAGGATGCTTTTCTTTCATGGCCTGTTTTGCCAAGGTTTCTAAAATTTGTTGTATTTTGTTTTCAGATAGTTTTTCTTTGGACTCTGACTTTTTTTGTTCTTTTTTATTTAAAAAATAAACTAAATTTTTAGTATCATGCCGAAACATAGCCAGCCTCATTTTTATCTAAAATTTTTGGTGAAGTCCAACACAAGCCTTCAAGAATTATTTCAAGAAGAGCTGACCGTAACTCATCATATGGTTCAGTTAACTCAATATTTTGTGGGCTAATATTGTATTTAATAGCTTGTTCTTTTAAGATATTTTGAGAGGACACCATGATTTCTAGTTTTGACTCGAGGAGATTCTTCAAGTTAGAAAAATTTTCAAGTTGCTTATTATAGGAAGTATGACCATTTTTCCAGATAAAATTTTGTGATACCTGAAAAGTTTTTTCTAAAAATTCTTGTTTGATTGATTCGAGTAAATTTGCATCGACATTGCCTAAAATTTCAAAACATGTCTCTTTTATTGACTCATTTAACATCTCATTAAAGATTTTTTCACGATTTTGTATAGTGTCATCTAATTCGGATAATTCGAATTTTATTACTTGATTGAGACAATGAGTATCAGAAATTCGCGGTACGGATAAAATTTTCTTGGATAAAGATCTAGTTCTTTCAGCCTCTCCAACCAGTAACTCTAATCCATGTATTCCTATTCGTACACTAACACCTCTCTCTTGATTAATTTGTGTCGAATTTCTCAGTTTTTGTGTAGTAGTTGCCAAGATTTTCAATAATGACATTAAGATTAATGATTTTGGAAGATTAGCTTCTTGTAGAATTATCAATATTTCATCTTCAATCGTTTTTGGGTAATGAGTATGAATATGACTTTTTAATCTATCAAATAATGGTTCTATGACTTTGCCAGAGTGAGTATAATCAATAGGGTTTGCAGTTGCAAAAAAAGCGGTTTTTGGTTCAAAAATAACAGGGTAAGATCCAGTAGTAAAACGCCCTTCTTGTAAAACAGAAAGCAATGCTACTTGTTTTCTTGGATCAAGTACTGGTAATTCATCGATACAAAATATTCCATGTTTTGCCTGCATTAATTGTCCTGGAGAATATGAATCAATTTTGTACATTTCCACTCCTTTCTTTGCTATCTTTATTGCATCAATGTATCCTACTAGATCCTTAACAGAAATATCTGGAGTTGCTAAAACATATTTGAATCTATCTTTTCCATCAATCCATCTTATTGGAGTTTCAAATTTCATTTCACGAATTATGTCTTCACTTTCTGGACTAATGAAGAACTTTGGATTTGTAGCTCGACGATTTTTTTCTTCCAAAAGAGAAATGAGATCATTTTTTGGTAGATCCATAGGACAATCATTTGTAATGCTATATTCAATGATTGGAATTGGCGATAGTAAATTTTCAGCAATTGTTTGGACCAATTTTGTTTTTGCTTGACCAATTTGACCAATTAAGAAAATATCATGTCCTGAGAGAATTGCTCTGTCAATGGCTGGAATGACATCATCATCAAAACCAATAATTCCTGGATATTTTTGTTCACCACGTTCAATTTTCAACATTAGGTTTCTTCTAAGTTGTTCTTTGACTCCAACAAGTTTGTAATTAATTTCTAAAAGATCACCAAGTGTCTTTATGTCACCAAAATCTTCTGGCACTCCAGCTTGAATTTCTGTGTATTTTGGAAGAGAGTTAAAACACTGTTCGACTTTTTCTTTATAGTTTTCTGACAATTATATGAATTAGGCAAGGTGGGATTTATAGGATTTCCATAATTTTTAAACTAAAAAATTAAAAAACCTAGCATGGTTTTTATCGGGGTTACTTTGAATTTTGCATACTTGACTACTCAAGAATATAGGCACATTGTAAGGATAGTTGGAAATGACATTCTTGGAGAGAAAAAAATTCTCATTGGCCTGACTCAAATAAGAGGAATTGGCTATAATTTTGCAAATGCCATTTTAGATTCATTAAAAATTAGTCCAAATACAAACATTGGTTATCTATCTGATTCTCAAGTCCAATCAATTGAAAAAATTCTAAAAAATCCATCTGAAGTGAATTTTCCATCATGGTTTCTTAATAGAAGAAAAGATGTCGAAACAGGAGAAGATAAACATTTGATAACTTCTGATATTGCATTTACGGTCAGAAACGATATTGAAAGAGAAAAGGCAACTAATAGTTGGAGAGGATTTAGACACATGTACGGATTAAAAGTTAGAGGGCAAAGAACTCGTACTACTGGTAGAAAGGGTGGAGCTGTAGGGGTAGCAAAAGGTGGTAAAGTGTTACCAGCTGCCGGTGAAGGTGCAGCTCCTGCTGAAGGTGCAGCTCCTGCTGGAGAAAAGAAAGAAGCTGCTGGAGAAAAGAAAGAGGCTTCAGCTGGAGAAAAGAAAGCTCCAACCGCAGAAAAGAAAGAAGAGAAAAAGTAGGTGAAATGATTGGGAGATCCTAAATATCCAAGAAGAGTTTGGAGAAAACCGAAACGTCCTTTAAATTATGAATTAAAAATGGAAGAATTAAAAACTCTAGGTACTTTTGGTTTAAAAACTAAAAGAGAGCTATGGAAAGCCCATACAGAACTTTCGCGATTAAGAAAACAAGCTCGTTCATTACTTGCATTAAGACAAGAAGTTAGACAAGAAAAAGAACCAATTCTAATGAAATCTTTATCAAAAATTGGTTTGGTGGAAGAAAATTCAACTCTTGATGATGTTTTAAATCTTCAAGTTACAGATTTGTTATCTAGACGATTACAAACCGTGGTTCTAAAAAAATTTGGTTTTAAAACTCCATATCAAGCAAGACAAGCAGTAGTTCATGGCCATGTTATGATTGGGGATAGAGTAGTAAACATTCCATCATATACTGTATCTATAGACGAAGAAAAAAACATTCGAATTTCATCAGATTCCTCGTTAGAAAAACTATTATCAAAATCCGAGTCTACAACTGAATCAGTTTCCAATGAACCTGAATTATCAGAGCAATCAGCTGAAATCGATACTGACGCTGTTTCTGAAGAATCAAAATCACCAGAGCAACCAACTGGAACTGAGGCTGGAGTTGTTACTGAAGAAAAGGTTGAAAAATCTTCAACCAACCAACCAGAAGAATAAGCTTATCTCTAAATATTACAAATCGAGATAGAAAAACATGTGTTCAATTATTGGGTACTATGGAAATGACAATGCGGCCCCAATTCTAGTAAATGCTCTAAAACGAATGGAATACAGAGGTTATGATAGTGTAGGGGTAGCAACAAAATCAGAAAATCAAATTTCTGTAAAAAAAGGAGTAGGCAAAGTATCCGAAGTTAATGAATCAGTGAAACTTTCTATTTTACCTGGCAATATTGGAATAGGACACACGAGATGGGCCACACATGGAAGGGTGACTGAGGTAAACGCACATCCCCATCCAAGCAATTCAGGAAAAATTGTTATTGTTCATAATGGAATCATTGAAAATTTTAACGAATTAAAAGAAAAGTTACAAAAAGACGGGTTTGAATTCAAAAGTGAAACAGATACTGAAATTATTGCAAACCTTATTCAACAAAACTTTTCAAAATCCTCAAATGTTAAAGAAGCAGTTTTGAAAACAGTTTCTCAGCTTAAAGGACATTATGCATTTGTAGTTATGTTTGGAGATGGAACTTTAGCAGCTGCCAGATTTCATGAACCATTAATAATTGGAGTTAAGAAAAATGCATATTTTATTTCAAGTGATGTTTTAGGATTTATTGAACAAACAGATAATGCCATATATCTTGACAATAGAAATATTGCCATCATAGATTCTAAGCTAAAGATTTTTTCATTTGATGGAGAACAAATCAAAAAACCAATTACCAAAGTAGCTAAAGAATTTGCTAAAGTTGACAAAGGAGATTTTGCGCACTATACAATAAAAGAAATTTCTGAACAACCTGATACTATTCTAAAAGCTGGTGAAGAAACAGTTGATACATTAGAGAATACTGCTGATTTCATAAAACATGCTAAGAATGTATATCTTACAGGGAGCGGTACTAGTTTTAATGCAGCACTTTTAGCAAAGTATCTAATCTCAAAATATGCTAAAATCAAAGTAGAGCCAATAATGTCAAGCGAGTTACCATCTATTCCAGAATCTATTGAACCAAACTCAATTTTAATTGCAATTTCTCAGAGCGGAGAAAGTGCTGATGTTTTAGAGGCAGTGAAAGTTGCAAAACAACAAAATGCAAAGATTCTTTCTATTGTTAATTCATCGCAGTCTTCTCTGGTACAAGAATCATCTCAAGTTATTCGAATGGGATGTGGACCTGAAATAGGTGTTGCAGCAACTAAGAGTTTCACATCACAGCTTGCAATTATCTATAAAATTGTAGAAAAATTATGCAATGGTTGTATTGGAATTGATTTCAAACTAGTCTCTCAATCAATAGAAAAAGTTCTTTCTGATCATACAAAGATACAAGATATTGCTAGAGAGTTGAAAGAGGTATCGGATATCTACATTATAGGTAGAGGAATACACCATCCAATAGCCATGGAAGCGGCCTTGAAGTTAAAAGAGCTTACTTACATTCACGCTGAAGGGATTGCAGGAGGAGAACTAAAACATGGGCCTTTAGCATTGATGGATTCGAATGTTTATGTAATAATAATTAATCCTGATGATACAACATACACGGACACCATTACCAGTGCAAGTGAAATAAAATCACGTGGTGCAAAAATTATTGGAATTTCAGACAAAAATAATGATGTTTACGATCATTGGATTCAAATTCCAAAGATTGACGAGTCAATATATCCACTCATAGAAATAATACCAATTCAATTATTGGCATATTATTCTGCAGTGGAGAAGGATACGGATCCCGATTATCCAAGAAATCTAGCAAAATCAGTTACAGTTAAGTAAAAACTCTTTGGTACTCTTTTTCAATTAACTCTAATAATTTTTCAGAGTTGGTTCCTGTTTTAAGAATTGATGCAATCATGCAACCACCAGCACCAACTCCTTCTTTTGCAAATCCTTGAGAGAATGCTTTAATCCCTTCAAACTTTGACTTTTCTAATTTTGGATCAATTACCAGTACAGGAATATCAACAATTTGAGATATGATTTCTAGAAAGTTTGATGTTTTGTCATTTGTAATATAACATGTAGTTCCTACTGCAGTATTGTTTTCATTAAATCCAATTTTTTTTGCAAATGCTAAAACTGCTGCCATTTGTGTTCCACCACATAGTATAACATTTGTAATTTCAGAAGCAGAACTTAACATCCCTGCAACTATTGGAATCATAGGATCGCCCAAATTTGAAACTATAGTGTAAGGATTATCAGAATCGAATCTTTTTGCGGCATCTTCAACAATTTTATTTTTTAATTCAACGGGGTTCTTGGGAATACTTGAACTAACTTTTGCATCTATTCCAAATTTTCTCATCACAGCCAATGCAGTTGTAGTTCCGCCAGGAATACTTTCTCCAATCAATAGACAATTTGTCAAGGATGCTAATGTTCTTCCAAGAATTCTTCCATAATCAACTGCTTTTGTTACAGATGAACTGTCAAGTGCAGAATGTTCAGAAATATTTTTTCCAGATTCCATATCAAGATGAAAAAAAGGTAGTTTTGGTTTAATTTTGCTTCCAGCATCAACTATAACATGAGGAATACTTGCTGATTCAAGTGCTACTTTTGTTAAAATTGCAGGAGTGGGTTTTCCATCTGGAGTCATTGGAATTTTGTCTATACTTTTACAAAACCCATAATGAAGAAATTCAGCATCAGCTGCTGGGGTGTATTTTATCGCTTCCTGATCAGCGCCTGCAATAGTAATACCAGGTATTTCACAAGTTTCTGTATAGGATATAACAAAAGAAAATAGAAAATCATTTTTTTCTATTTTTTTAATAAAGTCTTTTCCCTTTTCAGAATTCCCTAATATAGTAATGTCATCCACTAATTTTTCACTATCCCATTAAAGTAACAAATTCTTCTTCAGTTCTTTTTTGTAAAACAAAATTAGTTTCTTTTTCTTTTGCCAGTGTAGAAGTAGGAGAAGGACCGTAATTATGACCCGAATAAAGAACTAAATTTTCATCTAGATTGTAAATAATTTCAAAGAGACTGTGATAAAGTTCTTTTGAACTACCTCCAGGCAAATCAACTCGACCACAATTTCCAACAAATAGTGTGTCGCCAGAAAAAATTTTGCCATCGCCAACTAAACAAATACTATCTTTGGAGTGACCAGGAGTATGAATGACTGAAAGTTCAGAATTACCAAATTTTATTTTATCACCATCACGTACAATTTCATCATGTTTTAAATCAGAAGCTTCATGTTGAATAATTTTAGCTCCAGTTGATTGTGCCATAGCCTCATTCCCTAAAGTATGATCAAAATGATGGTGTGTATTAATAATGTATTTTATTTTCAAGTCGTTTCGTTTTATCATTTGTTCTATCTTTTGAAGATCCCATGATGGATCAATTATTACTGCCTCACCAGAATCTTCGTCTTCAACAATATAGGTAAAATTTTGCATATGTCCTACTTCAATTTGATGAACTTTCATAGAACTCCCTTTTCCGCCTCTGGGGGAATTCCAATTTTTTCAACAACAATTTCACCACATAAATCATTTCTTTTTGGCATTCCTTTTTTCATTTTGTGAAAAGTAACAGTGAGATTAGCTTTTATCACAATGTTAGCTGTATTACCAGAATCAGGATCAAGTCCTGATGGAACATCAACTGCGAATTTGAACGAATCAGAATTGTTGATAAAATTTATTGCTGATGCATATGGCTCCCTAATTTTACCAGCAATTCCAGTTCCTAAGATTCCATCTACGATAATATCGGGTTTAAAATTAAAATCGGCCTGTGTGCCAGAAATCAACTTTACTGATGGCATTTTTTCTAATAAGTTCCAATTCCATTGGCTTTCTTCAGTTTTTATTTTTGTGGGTTCACCTAATAGCATAACTGTTACTCGCGCACCATAACCAACAAGATGTCGAGCCATAACAAAAGCATCACCGCCATTATTTCCAAGCCCAGCAAAGACCAAAATATTCTGTTGTGAAATATTAGTATATTTTTTTACTAAATTTTTTACTGCTGCTGCTCCCGCATTTTCCATCATAAATTTTTTTAAAAAACCCATTTGATGACCGTTATTTTCAATTTGCATCATTTGTTCAACTGAGATTTCCACAATCATATTAAAATCGAACATAAAATAAGCGCTTTGGCAAACGGCTTTATCCAGGTCTTAAATCAATGAAATTATGTCATTAAGAAATGTCAAATCATCGTTAGATGGCATAGCAAAATCTTTGTCGAACTCTCAGGATTCAAGAGAATATTTAATAAAAAACACTAGAGAGGTTGTAATTTTGTGCAGCCAGGCTATCATAAATATTCACAAGGGGGATCGCAAAACAGCAAAATTAAAAATAAAAAAAGCGCAAACCATGTTGAAATCGTTCAGAAAAAAAGCTGACGGGGACTTTCAACGTTATTTATTAACACCAGAACAAGAAGTGGTAGAAGCAAATGCGCTGTTGGCTGTTGTTGAAAAAAAATCCATACCTAATCATAAATCTCTTTCAGTTTCAGATGAATCGTATATTCTTGGATTGTTAGACTGTATTGGAGAATTAAAAAGATTAGTTTTTGACAAAATACGAGTTGGTGATTCTAAAGAGGCGGAAAGAATTTTTGAGGTTATGGAAAATTTGTATTTGCATTTGTATCCATTTGCTACTTATGACAAAATTGTAAAGGAAGCCAGAAGAAAATTAGATGTTAATAGAGTTTTAGTTGAAGACGTAAGGGCGGCTTTAACAGAAGAGATTAGAAGAACAGATCTAATCAATGCAATAAAAAAAATAAAAAAATAATTTTAAAAAACTGAATGCGGGCGATGGGATTTGAACCCACGAACTCCTGAGAGACTAGCCCCTCAAGCTAGCGCCTTTGGCCAGGCTGGGCGACACCCGCAACAAAAATTTCATGCATGGTTTTTATAATCCTTGATTACTTTTCGGAAATATGCTAGTACCTGTTAGATGTTTTACTTGTGGTAATCTAATTGCTGATAAATTTGAAGATTATCAAACCAAAGTAAAATCAGGTGAAGAACCTGCCAAAGTACTTGATTCGTTAGGAATGAAGAGGTACTGTTGCAGAAGAATGTTATTAACTACAGTAGAGACTATTCAACAAATTGTGCCCTTCTATGAAGCAATTCAAAGAAGACATCAAGAAGTCCAAACTGAGTTAGAATAATTTGTCTAAAATTACTTCAATATCTGGACGTGTTATTTACAATAGCAGGGGCAGTAAAACAATTGAAGTTGATGTTGAATCTGATAAGAAATTTGTAGGTAGAGTGTGTGCACCATCTGGTGCAAGTGTTGGCAAACATGAAGCCGTTAGTTTTCCAAATGGAAAACCTGAAGAAAGTTTGAAAATTTTAAAGGAGAATTCTGGCAAATTTTTGAATTTAGGCGCAGGAGATTTGAAATCAATACATGAAGTTCTTCGAACTATTGATGGAACTCCAAATTATTCAAAAATTGGTGGTGGTCTTGCGTTTGCAGTAACTATTGCTGCAATGGAATCAGCATCAAAAGGTGAAGAAATTCCATTATTCAAAACTCTCTCAAATGAAACAGAATTCAGATTTCCATTTCCCCTTGGAAATATTCTTGGCGGTGGAGCTCATGCAGGTCCTGGAACTCCTGACATTCAGGAAATTCTAATTTGTGCAATAGGATCTAAAACAATTAAAGATGCAATTGAAACTAATTTGCTCGTACATAAAGAACTACGTTCTGTTTTAGAAAAAACCGATCCTAATTTTACAAATGGTAGAGGTGATGAGGGTGGATGGGCACCAAAATTAACAAATGACAAGGCATTAGAATTATCAGCTAAAGCATGTGAAAATCTTGGATTTACCTTAAGTAAAGAAGTTTCTCTGGGTGTTGATTTTGCTTCATCTACACAATGGGATGAAGAAAAAAATATGTATATCTACAACAGAGCTGGATTTGAAAATTCTCCAAAAGAGCAAATCGAGTTTGCGTCAGACATTATTGAAAAATATAAGCTAATTTATGCTGAAGATGCAGTACATGAAGATGCTTTTGAAGACATGTCAGAACTTACAGCAAAATTTCCAAAAACTCTGATCACAGGAGATGATTTAATTGTCACAAATAAAGAAATTCTCAAAAAAGCAATTAATGTAAAAGCATGCAATGCCGCAATTCTTAAGGTAAATCAAGCAGGAAGTCTTTTTGATGCACTTGAATTCGCAAACGAAGCAAATCAAAACAATATAAAATTAATTACTTCGCACAGATCTGGCGAATCAACTGATTCTCATATTTCTCATATTGGTATTGCGACAAAATCAAAAATGCTCAAAGTTGGGGTTGTTGGGGGCGAAAGAGTAGCAAAATTAAATGAGTTAATTAGACTTTCAGAGCATGATTTAATACGCGGTATGATAGAAATTTAAAATCGCGTATGAGCCAACAAAGTGAAACTCAAGACATTAAGAAGAAAATTTTATCTACAGGAATCCGAGTAGGAACTCAAGTCAAAACCAAATTCATGAAGCCTTTCATTACTAAAGCAAGTCCTGAAGGACTCTACATGATAGATTTGGACATTACTCTTGAAAGAATAAAAATTGCAGCTAAATTTATCAACAGAATCGAAATTGAGAAGGTCATCGTATGCTCAGGAAGAGAATATTCGAACACCCCAATTGAAAAATTCTGTGAAATTACTGGAGCTACCAAAATGTTGGGCAGGTTTATGCCTGGAACTTTAACCAATCCTTCATTACCATATTACATTGAACCAAAACTTTTACTAATTTCTGATCCTCAAGTTGATTCTCAAGCTATTACAGAAGCAACCAACGCAGGAATTCCCGTAATAGGAATTTCAAATACTGATAATATAACATCGAAAGTTGATTTAGTAATTCCTGCAAACAATAGAGGAAGAAAATCTCTTGCCACAATCTATTGGTTGTTAGCTCATGAAATTCTAGTTGAACGTGGTGAGCTCAAAGAAGACCAACCACTAAAGTACGAAATAGATGATTTTGAAACCAAGATTACTGAAGAGGAAATAGAATAATGCAGATTAGAACACCAGCTGTGGCTGGAATGTTCTATCCCAGCGAAAAAAATGAATTAAAAGAAGCAATACATCAATGTTTTTTACATCCATTTGGACCAGGAAAACTTCCGCCCATAGAAGATAAAAAGAAAGTTTTTGGCATCATATGTCCTCATGCTGGATACATGTATTCAGGCCCTATAGCCTGTCATTCATTATATTCAATTTCATCTGTATCACCTGAATTGTTTATAATCATTGGTCCAAATCATTGGGGGGTCGGATGTAACGTAGCTTCGATGAAAGAATGCAATTGGGAAACACCCCTAGGTCAAGTTGAAGTTGATTCAGAAGCTGCATCTGAATTATCAAAAATTTCCAATATTGTTAATTTAGATTTTTTTTCACACACTAAAGAACATAGTCTTGAAGTACAACTTCCTATTTTACAAGAAGTTTATTCAAAATTTAAGATACTGCCAATAATACTAATTGATCAAGAAAAAAATACTGCTAAAGAAATTGGTGAGGCAGTTGCATCTATATCAAAACAAAAAAATTCAATGATTATAGGTTCATCAGATTTTACACATTATGAACCAAATGAATTTGCACATGAACAAGATAATGCATTGATTGAACCCATACTTGAATTAGATGTTGATCAATTCTACAAGGTTCTTTATGAAAAAAATGTTACTGCATGCGGTTATGGCGCTATAGCATCAACAATGATTGCCTGTAAAATGTTAGGAGCTACTAAAGGAGAATTACTCAAATATGCTACCAGTGGCGATGTGACTGGCGAAACTAGTTCTGTTGTTGGATATGGGTCGATAATTTTTACTTGACTTCTAAAGCATCTGCTCCAGGAAAGGTTATCCTGTTTGGGGAACATTTTGTTGTATATGGAATAAAAGCAATACTTGCTGCAATTAATAGAAGAGTTATAGTTACTTCATCAAAAATTAACGAGAATAAAATTTCAATAAAATCAGATTTAGGGGAACTTGAGGCATCAATTTCTAAACCAGTGGAAAAAATTGATTCTCCATTAAAGCCATTTTTTTATATAGCAAGAGAAATGCTTCAAAAATTTAATTCTGCTGGAGGTATAAGCATAACAATAGAATCTGAAATCCCTTCAGGTGTTGGGTTAGGATCATCTTCCGCCTGTTGTGTTGCTGGTGCAGCATCTATTTCAAATCTATTTGCAAAACTTTCCAAAGAAGAAATCATCGAGCTTGCAATAAAAGCAGAGCAAACAATTTTCAAGGAAACATCGGGAGCAGATTGTACTGTGTGTACATATGGCGGAGTGATTGAATATGATAAAAATGGAGGTTTTGAAAAAATTGATTCGCCAAATGATTTTACTCTCGTAATTTCAAATTCTGGTCAAACTCATTCTACGAATGTAACAGTTACTAGAGTGAAGAAATTCAAAGAAAATAATGAAGAAAAATTTTTGTCGTTATGCAAAAAAGAAGAAGATTTAATTTTAAAAATTAAGGAGGCATTAAAGAAAAATGATCTTGAAACAATTGGAAAGAGCATGTCACAGAATCAAGATTATTTAGAACAAATTGGAGTTTCAAATGAGAATATTCGTAAAATGATTATGTTAGCAGAAAATAAGTCCTATGGAGCAAAAATTACTGGTGCAGGCGATGGTGGATGTATTATAGCTCTAACTGATTCAACCAAGTTGGATGGAACTATTAATGACCTAAAGGGGGAAAATTACGAATGCTTTACAGTGAATATTGATTCAAAAGGATTAGATACTTTTTAACTACCTTTTTCTGTCAAATCAACCATGATTCTTATCAAGTTTGGAGGTTCAATTATTACAAATAAGGAAAAACCCCTATTAGCAAGAAAAAAATTAATTGATAAAATTGTGCATGAATTAAAAAAAATTGATGAATCCATGGTAATCGTACATGGTGGAGGATCATTTGGACATTATTGGTCAGTAAAATATGGCATGCACACAAAACCAGCCAAGTATAACATGCATGGTGTGGCAATAGTAAAAAATTCAATGATAGAATTAAACAAAATTATTCTAAACTCATTCTTAAAAAATAAGTTAAATCCTTACTCCTTACCACCTACTGATTTTATTTTTAGGAGCAAACCCATTATCAAAAAAGTAAAAGAGATTGAAAAAATTGCAAAAGTGGGATTTATTCCAATAACATTTGGGGATGCATTATGGTTTGGAAAAAATAAATCCTACATACTATCGGGAGACAAAATTATGACAATATTAGCAAAAATTCTAAAACCAAGATTATGTATTTTTGTTTTAAATGTAGATGGATTATATACTGATCTTAAATCAAAAAAACTAATTCATGAATTAAAAGGTGAAAAACCATCAATTACAAAATCAACAAAAGATGTTACTGGTGGAATGAAACGGAAAGTGGATGAATCTACACAAATATCGAAAAATGGAATAAATGTATTTTTTGTAAATGGTAATAAACCTGAAAGAATTGTTGATGCTGTGAAAAGAAAAAAATTTCACGGGACATTGTTTAAGGGAAAATAAAATGGTAGAATATGTTATTCTTGTTGATAAAAATGATAACAAGATAGGATTAGAGGAAAAAGTAAAGTGTCATCTTCCAAATGGAAAATTACATCGTGCATTTACTGCACTTTTGTTTGACAAAGAGGGAAGGCTGATTCTTACTAGAAGAAGTTTAAGTAAAATGCTTTGGCCTGGAGATTGGGATGGAACATTTGCAAGTCATCCTAGAGAAAATGAAACCTTTGTAACATCGGCTAAAAGGCGAATGCCAGAAGAATTAGGATTTCAATGTGAAATGGATTATTTGATGAAGTTTGAATACCATGTTCTATACAAGGATATAGGCTCAGAAAATGAGATATGTGGTACCTTGATAGGAATCATTGATGATTTGACTAGTTTCAAGGTGGCTGATGAGGAAATTAGTGAGGTTAAAGCAATTTCTGCTAGGGAATTAAAACATGATTTAGAAAAAAATTCACAGATTTACTGTCCTTGGATGTTGATTGCGTTATTTTTGCTACCATCTTCAAAAAAATCAATGCTTGAAAAATATAAAACAACACTTGATTCTTGGATAGAGTTTGACATAAGAAAATCATTAGAGAAATCAATCAAATATTATTTTCCTGATAAAAATTGGAGGTTAGTAAATTAATGAATTCCTCGCAACTTAAAAAAACTGCAAAAATTGTAAATCATTTTCTTTATTCACAAATGAAAGGCAATCCAGAACAGCTTTACAAGGCTGCAGCACATCTTATTGTTAATGGTGGAAAGAGACTACGGCCATACATGGTTTTAAAAAGTTGCCAAGTGTTAGGTGGAAAAAACAAAGATGCTATGTCGGCTGCCGCAGCAGTTGAAATGGTTCACAATTTTACATTGGTGCATGATGATATTATGGATAATGATGAAATTCGACATGGAGTTCCAACTACGCATAAAAAATTTGGAATGCCTATAGCAATTTTAGCTGGAGATGTTTTATTTTCTAAAGCATATCAGGTAATATCAAATTCAAAGTTACCATCAAAATCTACCACAGAGTTAGTTTCAAGATTAGCTAAAGCCTGTGTAGATGTGTGTGAAGGACAGCTTTTGGATATAAAAATGGCAGAAAGTAAAAAAATTCCAACTCAAAATGATTACATTGAAATGATTAGCAAAAAAACTGCAGCGTTGTTTGATGTATCATGTTCAATGGGAGCAATTTGTGCTAAATCAAAAAATAAAGATATTACAAATCTTTCTTCATTTGGAAAAAATCTTGGAATTGCTTTTCAAATTACCGATGATCTAATTGGAGTTATGGGAGATCCAAAAATCACAAAAAAGCCAGTAGGAAACGATTTGCGTGAAGGTAAAAAATCTTTACCAATTTTACTTGCAATAAAAAAAGCAAAAGGAAAAGATCGAAAAAGCGTTCTTCATGCATTTGGAAATCAAAAAGCAAAAAGAAAAGATATTGAAACTGCTGTAAAAATTATTAAATCTCTGGGAATAGAAAAATCCGTGCGTAATCAAGCATTTCAATATGCTGAAAAAGCCAAAAAATCATTAAATTCCTATTCTGGACCTAGCAAAAATGAGTTAATTTCACTTCTAGATTTTGTTGTAAAAAGGAGTCTGTAATTTGGATGACGAAATAAGGAAGAAGATAAGGAAGATAGCATTACAAAATGCATTTGAACATGATGGTCAAACAAAGGACAAAATTGTTTTATCAAAAATTTTGGGGACGAAGCCAGAACTTCGCTCGAAGGTTAAGGAAATAACTTCTGAAATCACTCCAATTGTAAACGATGTAAACAAAATTTCTCTTACAGAACAAAAATCAGAAATTGAAAATAATTTTCCAGAACTCCTTTCACCAAAAGAAAAACATGAGGAAAGAGAAGGGTTACCCCCGCTTGAAGGAGCTGAAAAAGGCAAAGTAATTACCAGATTTCCTCCAGAACCAAATGGTTATCCACATATAGGTCATGCAAAGGCAGCCATAATCAATGAAGAGTATGTAAACATGTATGGTGGTAAAAAAATTCTAAGAATGGATGACACAAATCCAGAAAATGAAAGAATGGAGTATTATGCGGCAATAAAAGTCGGTCTAGAATGGCTTGGAATTCAATATGACATTATAAAAAATACTTCAGACGACATGGAATTATTATATGAAAAAGGCTTAGAGATGATAAATTCTGGAAATGCTTACATTTGTACATGTAAACGTGACGATATTAGTAAAAACAGAAGAGAAATGAAAGCATGCAAATGCAGCATGGCTGATCAAAATCAAAATAATGAAAGATGGAAAAAAATGTTTGAAAAATACAAACAAGGTGAAGCTATTGTTCGGTTTCGTGGAGATATGAAATCAGAGAATACTGTTATGAGAGATCCAATTTTATTTAGAGTCATTGAAGCAAAACATCCACTAGTTGGAGATAAGTATAGAGTTTGGCCAAGCTATGATTTTGCAGTAGCGATTGAGGATAGCGTTGATGGAGTATCTCATGCATTTAGATCAAAAGAATATGAACTGAGAAATGAGTTGTATTATGCCATTCTTGATGCATTAAAAATGAGAAAACCAAAAATGTTAGAATTTTCGAGGCTAGAATTTAAAGGAATGCCGGTTTCAAAACGCATACTAAAACCGTTGATTGAGGAGGGTAAAATCTCATGGTATGATGATCCTAGACTACCTACACTAGAGTCACTAAAAAGGAGGGGAATAACTCCTGAGGCGGTTAGAAAATTCATTCTTTCTTTAGGATTCACAAAAGCAGATACACTTGCACCTTTTGATGCACTAGAATCTTTTAATCGAAAAATTGTTGATGGAAACAGTATTAGATTATACATGGTCAAAAATCCAAAAAAGTTAGTCGTAAAAAAATTACCTTCATCAATTATTGAATTACCAAATCATCCAACAAAAGATTTGGGAAAAAGAAAAATTGAGATTGATGAAAATTTGTATATTTCATCTGAAGATGCGTCTACCCTAGGTACTGGAAGCAATATTAGATTAATGGGTTTAGGAAACATCACTATTACAAAAAGCAATCATGAATTAGAAGGAGGATATATTGATGATGACATGAATGTTGATTTTCCAAAATTTCAATGGATACCACAAAAAAATTCACATGAATTAAAAATTCTAATTCCAAAACAATTATTCATTAATGATGAATTTAATCAAGATAGTTTAGAGGATCTTACAGTTTGGACAGAACCATACTTTTTAGAATTATCAGAAGGTGCTGAAATACAATTTGTCAAATTTGGATATTGTAGAAAAGATTCACAAAATCAAGCAATATTTACCCACAAGTGAATTAAAATGAAAATTGCACGATTGATTAAATCAAATAATGAAACATATGGTTTTGTTAAAGATGGACAGGTTTCAACAAAAGATGAAATAACTTATGAAACAGGTGTTCCAATACCTCAAAGCATAAAGGATTTTTTGTTTGACGGGTGGTATGAAGAAATAAAAGATAAAATTCCAAGATTACCATATAAAGAAAGTTTATCAAAATTCAAACTATTAGCTCCAATTCCGAATCCTTCAAAAATCATTTGTATGGCTTTCAACTATCCAGAACATGCAGAAGAACAAAACGTGCAGGCACCAAAAGATCCAGTAATAGTATTCAAGCCTAGAACAACATTATGTGGTTCAAATTCAGAAATTATTTGTCCTAGTTTTGTAAAGCAACTGGATTACGAGATAGAATTAGCATTTATCATAGGTAAAACTTGTAAAAACATTGATGAAAGTGAAGCTAAAAATGCTATTTTTGGATACATGATCCTAAACGATGTTTCAGCCAGAGATATCCAGTTTAGTGATAAGCAGTTCGGCAGAGCAAAAAGTTTTGATACATTTGCACCATGTGGTCCATGGATAACAACAGCAGACGAGATTGAAGACCCACATCAACTCAATTTAATAACTAAAGTCAACGGTGAAAAAAGGCAGGATTCATCAACAAGCAAAATGTTTTTAAAAATTCCAGAAATTGCTTCAAAATTAAGTCAAGTCATGACATTAGAAAAAGGGGACATTATTTCTACAGGAACCCCCTCAGGGGTTGTTCTAAAAAATCCTAATCTAGAATATCTAAAAGATGATGATCAAATTGAAATGGAGATTAAGAATCTTGGTACTTTAAAAAATACTGTAAAGTTTGTATGATGGCTAAATTTTCTTCTTCATTAAATAAAATTTTAATCTATATTGCAAACCAAAAAATTTTGGTAGTAATTTTAATTTTGTAAGAATTTGAATTCGTTTGTATTTTTTGACATAAGCAAAGTTTTGTATGTATGAAAGGATATTACTTAATCCTTCAATTTTCTCTGAATAAAGTGTTACAAGAAGAGTTTTATCAAAATGTTTAGAATCAAAATATATTGCTACAGCACATGATGAATCATTGTTTTCAAAAAAGATTATACGATTTTGTTTAATTAGTAAGTTTCTTGTTGAGTCGTCTAACGGAATCCATCTCCATGAATTTACATATTGAAAATTTGATGAGAAAATTATGGAAGGTATTTTTTGTTCATAGTTTGCAAACTTGATTGTTAAGGCAGAATTAATTTTTTTTGGTTTTAGCGAATAAAAATTCCATGTTTCAAAATTGTCATAGTTTAATTTTTTAGCAAGCTCTAATGATTTCTTGTTTGTTGATTCAACGAGCATGAATGAGGCGGTACATTCACTCTCTTTTCCTATTTTCTCAGATTCTTTTACAAGTTTTGAAGCATATCCTTTTCTTCTGTAATTTTCACGCACTCGAATTCCTTCAATCCAGACATGTTTTTCTTTGAAAACTACCACATGACATATTGCAACAGGCATATCTGCATCATGAATCACCAAAAAATTTCCTTCTTTAATCCATGAATTCCATATATCGCCGATATAGTCACCCCAAGAAAAGGTGTTTTTGCAAAATTCTAATATTGCCTGTTTTTCGTTGTTTGTAACTTTTGATACATTCAATGAGTAGAAAAATTATTAAGAATAGTTAAAGATCATGTCATATGAGCAGGGCAATAGCAGGAAAGGTATCAGATCTATCAGATGGAAAGCTTCACAAAGTTTCTGTGGATGGAAAAGAAATTCTTCTAGTCAATATAGATGGGAATTATTTTGCTGTAGATGATACTTGTACACATGCAGGTGCTAGTTTATCAGAAGGTAAACTTGATGGTTCAATTGTAACATGTGGTTGGCATGGTGCTCAATTTAATTGTAAAACAGGTAATTTAGAAAAATTTCCAGCAAAAATTAACAATTTACAATCTTACAAAGTTGTAGTCGAATCTGACGATGTGGTAATAGAGGTGTAATGGGAAATTAAACTAATTCCGTTTGGTGATAAAAAAGTGGGTGAAGAAAATCAAAATCAATTACAAGAAGCAATTCAGACGTTAACGGAAGTTGTTACAAATCCTTCAACACCAAAAATGATTAGAAAAAGTATTACCGATTTGATTACTGAATTACATGATAAGGAATATTCCAAATCTGTAAGGGCTGCAAATGCAATTAGTGCATTAGATGATATTACGCAGGACCCTAACTTGCCATCTTTTGTTAGAGTTACTCTATGGCAGGCAGTTTCAAAACTTGAAGGCATAAGGGAATAAATTTACAATTTAATTTACTCATGGCATTGAAAATAGAAGAATATCTTCAATCTCTTCCAAAAGAAATCATATCTGGTGAAGATGT
>DASSAK010000080.1:0-41530 GCA_035685445.1 Nitrosopumilaceae archaeon | reverse complement strand
TTCTCATAAAACATCACTTGTTATTGCAGTCATTAATGCTCTGCCGCCAATTATTGCAAGAATTGATAATCCGACGTTTGCCATAATATTAATTGCAACCAAGCTATAATGAAGATTCTCAAATAGGTTTGTAGTTTCTAGTGCAAATGATGACATGGTAGTTAAAGATCCACAAAATCCTATTGCAATCAAAAAAGCATATTTTCCATCTATGTTCCACTGTTGTGACATTGCTATAAACAACCCAAGGATGAATGCTCCACATACATTTACAATCAAAATATTTAATGGCAATGCTCCAAAAATCAAAGGACTTGAAATTATCTTGTATCTAAGAAAAGTTCCTGCAACGCCTCCAACGGCTAACAAAATCCATTCTATACCTTTCAATATCTACCATCATCTATTTCGTTGGTAGACATTATCATCGTCAAATGACGCAGTTTTGAATTAAAAATCCAAGGCTAATGTCATAGCCTAGAACCAATAATAATTATGAAATTATTAAAGCTTCGGTTTCAAAAAATCCATCTCAAATTTTTGTCGTGTGTTTTCTTTGGGGAACTATGGCAAAATTTTGTAGAAAGTGAATCTGTCAAAACAGAACCTACAGAACTCTCATGCCTGAATTCCCATGTGGCGGGAACAAGAAAGTTTAACTAAAATTGATAATTTGAACAAATGTTTTTGGAACATTTCTTTAATCCATTTTTGTAAATTCTCAAAGGTGTACAATTGGGGATATGAAACATCAGAGCCTAAAGCTGTAAAATACCTAAATCTAATAATTTTTGGTTCAGCGGCACTAACTGCACTAGTAGTATTTTTGATATTTTACCCACAGATTACTGGAATTAGCGAAGAATCACCAATTCTCTCAAACATTTTATTTGGACCCTCTCTTGCAATTGGGTTTCTTTATGGAATACGAATTACAGAACGTGCTATGAAACCTTCTGAAACTCGTAGTCCGTTTAAAAGATCTGTCATCAAGATTTTGCTATTTTTTTTTGTAATTGGGGGATTGTTCAGCTCTGTAGGCTTTGCACTTAATGGAGGAAGCCTAATGCCTACCAGCTCAATTTTTGATGATGGGTTGCATGTATGGGCAATTGATTATGTTAAATCAAACGGCGGAGCAACATTTCTGATTGTTTCAAGTATTTCACTAATGGCAGCTGCCACTAGAAGAATTGTTGGATTGGGAGGAAATTTAAACAAACTTTTAACTTTTGTTGGAACATTTATTTTCTTTTCAATGCTTGCACTAAGCTTCACACAAAGTGATCCAACAAACTCTCAAGTTTATCTTTATACATTTTATCAAGCAGGAATTATTGGCGGCGCTCTTTATGAAATGAATAAACTTACACGAAATCAAAATGCTCTTGAAGATTTTGCAAATGGATATTTGTAATTAAAAATTAAGATTCTGATTCAACTGAAAACTTTCCGATGTATGGTTGACACTCGGGACTTTCAATATCTTTTTTTGCTCTACACTCTTCAAAAATTGCAGATTCTACAAAAGTTCTGTATTGATAACACTCTGCACTTTCTAGATCTTTATTTTCAATACATCTATCAGCTTGAATAAAAACCATGTATTTTTCACAACCCTCTCCTGTGAAATCATTTGCTTTACATTCCTTAAAATGAGCAGTTTCTGCTCTCTGAATCTTATCTGCAAACAAAACATCTCCGCCAATTATTAGTGCAATTATTGCAATACCTGTGAGTGATGCTGCAACTACAATCATCGAATAACCAACTTTAGCATGATTGTGAGGCTCTTTCATTTAGCGAATCTCTTTTCTTGAGGCATTTATTCTTTTCAAGCCAAAAATCCGATCAAAAATTAGCATCATTTCTGAAAATTCCGGAAAAAAGAAAAGTTAGTTTTACAAAAATCTAGTGTTTGACAATACAAATCCTGCATTATGAGTTTCTTGGTCCCATCAATCTATCTGAGTGGGGCCCTCCAATGGAGAAGGTTGTATACGTTATTTTTGAAAGAGAAAAAGACAGATTCAACATGTTATATGTAGATCATTGCGAAAAAACTGAAGAAAAAGATTTTTTCACAAAAAATGAGAAATTTAAATGCTGGATCTCGCATGCGGGTTCAGAAAATAACCTCTACATTTCAATTTTGCCGATGTTTGAATCTGAAAAAGAAGACAGAGAACGAATTGTTTATCAAACCATTTCAAAGTATAATCCAATTTGCAACTCTGAAAATTAATAGCAATCTTATTTTATTGTGAGAAATAAAATAACTTATGAAATGTGCTTGCTGTGGTTCTGAAATGAAAGTTGAAAAAGAATTAGAAAATTCTGTATTGATGAAATGTGTTGAATGTGGTCTAAGTGACACTAGACTAAAATCATGATTTTATTTTATTTTGTGTTTCAAACAATTGCAAAGTAAGCAAGTCAATTGCCTTTTTCAAATGTTCAAATTCGTTTATTGTATGAACCTGTCCTTCAACAAGCGCTCTTAGTACTTTGACTACTCCTTTTTGATATTCTCCTGATGCTACAACCTCAAGTGCATTAATTTTTGACATCATTATGTCTAGTTCTTTTTTCATTTCATCTGCATGAGATTGTTTTTTCATGTGAAGAATGAGTCTTTGTTAGTATATGAATTATTGATTTTACAAGAGGTCTTCATCTATTTGTTTGATGGCATCCAAGTACTGCTGACAGGTGCACCCAGGAATTTGACATTTTCCTACCTTTAGAAGAGAATCAGTAGAGTCAGAAGGCCTATGAGCCTCATCTGTATGATGACACCTAATGCAATTCACGATTGAAAAAATGTCTGTCTTTTATTTAAGGAATAAGAACTGCTCTTGCATCAATTTCAGAATTTTTTAGCTTTTCTAGCACTTCATTGGCTTTTTCTAATGGATAAGGTTCTGAAATGACTTCTAACTTGTTTTGATCAGCTATTCTAATTACATCTTCCATGTCTTTTCTTGAGCCAATTAGTGTACCGCGAATTGTTTTTTCTTCAAATGCAAAAAATGAAGAAATTTTTCCAACAGTTCCAATTACCACAAGGCCTCCTTTTTTGATTGCTTGTATTGCAGTATCTGTGACTATATCAGCTGGTGCAAAAACAATTGCTGCATCAAGCAGACCGTGTTTGTTTTTTAATTCCTCTAGAAACTTTTCTTGATTTGAGGAAAATTGTATTGCATCATCTGCCCCAAGTTTTTTTGCAACATCTAGATGTTTTTGGTTACGAGAAACAGCAATAACTTTGCATCCTTCTAATTTTGCAAACTGTATTGCCATATGTCCTACGCCACCAATTCCAAAAACTGCAATAGTTTTGTGAGTTGCAGGTTCTGCTGCTTTTACAGCTTTGTATGCAGTTAGTCCTGCACAAAATAATGGCGCTGCATATTCTGGTTTCATTGAATCAGGAACTTTGGTTGCAAAATCTTCAGATACGTTAACATATTCTGCATACCCACCTTTTAATGACTCACCAAGAATCTCCATATTTTCACAAAGATTTTCCTTTCCCTCTTTGCAGTATTGACAATTTCTACACGATCCTAGCAGTGGTGATATGCCCGCTCTGTCTCCAACTTTGAACTTTGTAACATCGTCTCCAACTTCTACAACCTTTCCTACCACTTCATGTCCTGGAACTGTCGGAAGAGTAGGCGGAATTCCAATGTCTTTCCAATCCCCTTCGATTCCGTGAAGCTGAGAATGACACACTCCGCATCCTTCGATTTTAAGTAAAATTTCATGAGAATTTTGAATTTGATGCTTGTCAATTTCTGTTAATTTCAATGGTTTGGTCTCAATTTTTGCACAGTCTGAAAGGACCATTGCACGCATTTTTTCCATATGGTATCAAATTTTTTAACGAAATTTTAAGATTCGCTCATAAGAAAAATAAAGATCAGCTTTGTCTCAAATTTAGTGCCTGAAAAAATCACTAAAGAAGACCGTGAGCGAGTGAAACTTCTTTCTATTATTTCAAGCTCAAAAAAAGCTTTCAAGGAGCTCTCACTAGAGCAACTAGAAAGATTGCGCGACTTGGTTGAAAAAAAAGACTATAGTCATAACAAAAAAGCCCATAAATCCAAAGTAAAATTGCTCTCAAAAATTAATGTAAGAATTTTTGAATTAGAAGATGAGAAAAAATACTCTAAAACAGATTAACTACAAATAAGAATAAGGATCAATTACTTTGTGGCAGAAAACGCATTAATCCATGAAACTAGTCCATATTTGCTTCAACATGCAAAAAATCCGGTTCAATGGCATGCATGGAATGAAGAAACGCTAGAAAAAGCAAAAAAAGAAAACAAACCAATCTTTCTTAGCATTGGGTATAGCTCTTGTCATTGGTGCCATGTGATGGCGCATGAATCCTTTGAGAGCAAAGATATTGCAAAAATCATGAATGAAAATTTTATCAACATCAAAGTAGACCGTGAGGAACGACCAGACATTGATGACATTTATCAAAAGGTTTGTCAGATTGCAACAGGGCAGGGAGGCTGGCCATTAAGTGTTTTTTTAACTCCTGATCAAAAACCATTCTATGTTGGAACATATTTTCCAATCCTTGATTCTTATGGTAGACCTGGATTTGGCAGTATTCTAAAACAACTCTCGCAGGCATGGAAAGAAAAACCAAAAGACATTGAGATGGCAGCAGAAAACTTTCTGCAAACTCTGCAAAAAACTGAAACCGCTCAAACCAGCTCAAAGCTTGAAAAACCAATTCTTGATGAGGCAGCAGTAAACCTCCTTCAAATGGGTGATCAAAACTTTGGTGGTTTTGGCCAAGCTCCAAAATTTCCAAACGCTGCAAATGTTTCCTTTTTGTTTCGTTACTCTGAGCTTTCTGGCATTTCAAAATTCAATGAATTTGCCTTAAAGACTCTAAAGAAAATGGCAAAAGGAGGAATCTTTGATCAAATTGGCGGTGGATTTCATCGATATTCCACTGATGCAATGTGGCTTGTACCGCACTTTGAGAAAATGTTGTATGATAACGCATTGATTCCAGTAAATTATGTAGAAGCTTATCAAATCACAAAAGATTCTTTCTATCTTGATGTTTTGCAAAAAACTTTGGATTATGTGCTACGAGAAATGACATCAAAAGAAGGTGGATTTTATTCTGCACAGGATGCAGATTCTGAAGGGGAAGAAGGAAAATTCTATGTGTGGAAAAAAAGTGAAATCAAAGAAATTTTAGGAAAAGACGCGGATGCATTTTGTTTGTTTTATGATGTAACTGATGGTGGAAACTGGGAAGGAAAATCAATTCTTTGCAACAATGTTAATTTGTCTTCAGTTGCCTTTCAGTGTGGAATTTCAGAGGAGCAACTACGGGAACAATTAGAATCTGATGCAAAAAAACTGCTTGAGGTTCGATCAAAAAGAGTTCCTCCTGGCCTTGATGATAAAGTTCTCACCTCGTGGAATGCATTGATGATTACTGCATTTGCAAAAGGATATCGTGTAACAAAAGAGAAAAAATATCTTGATGCAGCTGAAAAATGCATTTCATTTATTGAAAACAATCTAGTCAAAGATGGAAAATTATTGCGAACATACAAGGATGGTAAAGCAAAGATTCAGGGATATCTTGAAGATTATTCTTATTTTGGCGTAGCACTTTTAGATGTTTTTGAAATAAATCCAGAATCAAAGTATCTTGAACGTGCTCAAGATATTGCTAATAATCTAGTGAAGCATTTTTGGGATGAAAAAACAAATTCGTTTTACATGACAGCAGATGATCATGAAAAACTCATCATTCGACCAAAAAGTAATTATGATTTGTCACTTCCCTCGGGAAACTCGGTTGCTGCAAACCTTTTGTTACGACTGTTCCATCTAACTCAGAACAAAAAATTCTTAGAAATTTCTACAAAAATTTTAGAAAATCAGGCCCAGATGGCTGCTGAAAACCCCTTTGGATTTGGCTATTTGTTAAATACTGCTTACATGTATTTGCAAAAGCCAACAGAGATTACCATATTAAATCCAAAAAACAAAGAGATTGTAGATTCATTAACAAACAGATTCTTACCTGAATCAATTCTTGTTACTGTAAAAAATGAAAAGCAACTAACCGATCTTTCCAAACTACAATTCTTTGCAGGAAAACAATTTCAAAATGATAAAACAACTGTCTTTGTTTGTAAAGACTTTACGTGTTCGCTACCGTTGCAAACAATTTCTGAAATCGAAAAACAGCTATAGTTATTTGAATTTCTTTTTAACGAACTTTCCTAGTCCGTGTTTTTTTAATAACTCTGATTCTTTTAAGACAGATTTGTGTTGATCAACTTTATGACGTTTTAGTTTTCTTTTCAAATCATCGAATTCATTTGCTAGAATCTTCATTGCATAAATTCCCGCATTTGCTGATTTGTTTATGCCAACTGTTACCACTGGAGAACCTGTTGGCATCTCAGAGATTGACAACAATGAATCCAATCCACCAAAGGCTGAAAATTTTGGCTTGTTTGCCCTTTTGTCTTTGTCATTGTACACAAGAATTGGAACGCCAATTACTGGAATTACTGTGTGAGATGCGATCATTCCAGGCAAGTGTGCAGCACCGCCAGCTCCTGCAATGATTGCTCTAAAGTTGTTTTTTTCTGCATGTTTTGCATATTCTTCTAATCTTGTTGGCGTTCTGTGTGCAGAAATTATTTGATCCTCGTGTTTTACTTTGAATTTATCTAAAATTTCAGCAGCTCCATGCATTATTCTGCTATCTGAGCTTGAACCCATGATGATGCCAACAAGAGGTTTTTTGATGTAGCTCATACATTTCAAAATAAAGTGATCGCTATATAGTTTCATATAGTATATGCGGAGCAGTCTTTAATCCAGTAATTTATTTTGACAAGCTATGGGACAATGGCTTTCATGGGTCAAGTCAAATGAAAAAGAAATTCTTGCACTCATGGAAGAGCTCGCTAAAAAAGCAGTTGAGACTTCAGAAGAATTGGTTGAATTGTTCTCTCATATTGAAAATGTAAGAGAACATCATACCAAAATTAAAAAACTCGAACGTGAAGCTGATACTTTGACTCGTTCCGTTTTTGCTGAACTAAATAAAACATTCATCACTCCTCTAGATAGAGAAGACATTCAAAGAATTGCATCTAAAACTGATGACGTAATTGATTTTATTGAAGGTGTTTCGGGAAGAACAGTAAGTTACAAAATTACTTCTACTCCGCCCTACATGTTAGAAATTTCAAAAGAACTCACTAAAGCTACAAAAGAGCTTGAATTCATGATTTCACAACTAGGTTCTCTTAAGGGAAAACACGACATTATTAATCACTGCAGAACTACAAGTGACATTGAGCACACAATTGATGATCTTTATCGAGAAGCAGTTGGAAATTTGTTTGAATCAAATGATGCTATAACTATAATCAAACTCAAAGACATCTATGAAGCAATTGAAACTGCCTCAGATAGATGTGTTGATGTTGCCGACGTGGTCGAAGACATCGTTTTGAAGTACGCCTAGGGAATAAAATGTCTCTTGAAATAGCAATAATCGCAATAGGGACAGCCCTAGCTTTTGATTTTGTAAATGGGTTTAATGATTCTGCAAATTCTGTTGCCACAGTAATTGGAACTCGTGTTTTAACTCCTATTCAGGCAGTATCTTTATCTGCAGCTGCTAATTTTGTTGGACCTTTTGTTTTTGGTGTTGCAGTTGCAACAACAATTGCAAAAGGAATTGTTTCTCCTGATGATATTACTGTCTACATGATTATTGGAGGTTTATCAGGAGCAATAGCTTGGAGTACTATATGTACGGTTTTTGGCTTGCCAATTTCTAACAGCCACTCTCTCATTGGTGGAATTATGGGTGCAGGTATTGCAGGATTAGGTTTTGAAAAACTTGTTCTAGATGGATTAACCAAAGTCTTTGCAGGAATTGTTATTGCGCCAGTAGGTGGAATGATTTTTGGTTTATTGATAACTAGTCTGATAATAACTATTTTTGCGCGTCGGCGTTCTGCACCTGTAAATAGAACCTTTGGTAAATTACAAATAATATCATCTGCATGGTTTGCACTAACTCATGGAGCAAATGATGGACAAAAAACAATGGGAATAATTGTTCTTGTTTTGTTTGCAGCAGGACTGATTCCTGAAATTGAAATGCCGCTATGGGTAATTTTTGCAGCAGCTACTGCGATGGGATTGGGTACGTTTTTTGGTGGATACAAAGTGATTAGAACACTTGGTTTGAGGGTTACTAGACTTCGACCCTATCAGGGATTTGCAGCAGAAACAGGTGGTGGACTAATGCTGGCAATTTTTGCAACTCTTGGAATTCCTGCAAGCACAACTCATGCAATTACTGGAACTATAATGGGTTCAGGTGCAGCTAGAAGAAAACATGCCGTTCGTTGGAAAGTAGGAAGGCAAATTGTTGTTGCTTGGCTGATTACAATTCCTGGTGCTGCAGGAATTGCAATGGCTTTTACCTACATCATTGAACTATTTGTTTAAAAAAATTCTAAATTTTTGTTAAATCCACTCTGAGAATTTGACCAACCTGTGGTCTTCCAAGTGAATCATATCTACTTCTTGGCATTGTAATGTTGATTGATGTTTGCTGATAACTCTTGACCTTTATTGTTGGTTGCGCCTGCAAAATTGCATCTAAAAGTGGCATTACCTGTTCTTTTGTCTCAGGATCAAGTTTTTGTGAAACAGATTCTTTAATCATCTGTTTTTGAGAAATTGGTTCGGTTTGAACATTTTCCACAAGTGATAATTGAACTACCTGGCCATTGTCTACAATCTGAGCCACTCTGAATTCTGTTTCTTCGGCCATGTGAAAAAACCACATAGATTGCATTTATCTCTACCTAGAAAATTCTAATCTAAAGCAAAATACAGTGCTATAAACATCATAACTACGGCAAATCCTACTCCCATCCCAAAAATAATTTTACTACCGTTGATTTTCATGACGATTCATAACCATGTTGAAATTAAATTCTAACGAATTGAGATCTTACTGATCATTTCTACGCAAGTGTTTTAATACTTGATGCCAAATGTTCCATATCGCAAATTCCCAGACCAGAAAATATCTATCATAGCGTCCTACTGCGAGGGCCATGTCCCAAGATAGAGTCATGAGAGCTGGTCCCACTTTGGGGCCAGTTTCTCAAATTAAGATTTTGATTTAGTTTTTGATTTTGCCTTGATTTCTTGATATTGTTTTAAAGGGTCTCTTTCCATTCCCTTTTCTAACAAGTAGACAATTCCACCAAAAAAGAATGCAATAATAATTATGAAAAAATACAATGTACTAATTTTATCCATGACATCGTTGCTGACAAGCCCTTTTACCATCTTGTCTGTTTCTCCACCAAAGTTTTCTGGAAAAATCATTACCTCGACTAATAAAATTACCATTCCTACAAGAAAAATTCCATGACTAACCTTCATTATTATCTATTAACGATCTCACTTTCCTACAATAGGATCTGTGTGTACTATTTTGATAGCTACCTAATTGTCAAATTTTGAAATTACATTATTTCAAAATTTCGTGCTCTTCAGTGGCACTTGATGTTCCTTCCATGATGGCTTTTTTAATCAAAGGCGCCCTTTGCTTAATGATGCTGTAAAATTCCTGAATATCTTCTACACTCACATCCGTTTTTTGATTAAGATATGCTTGCATAAATTCTGAATAAATATTTCCTGTAATTATGCCAAATGCAGTATCAACCACCGATTCAATTTCAGGCACAAAACCTTCAGCTATTTGCTCATAAGAAGAGGCCTCGCTAATGTAATAATGAATCAAGCTTTCAACATATTCTTTATTCTCCTTTGAAATAGCCATATCCCTATGATGAGCTTGTTGCAGAAATAAGGTTTGGTACTGTTCTTGTTGAATAGCGTGTCAAAATTACATAAGCAGAAACTGAACCTCCAAGTAAAAGCAAAGTACCTATCGGAAATTCTGGTGCAGCTGCATATTCTTCAGACTCTGCAACTAAAGTGTAATCAACAACGCTAAGTGTCTGTTGTTTTTCAGTTACTGGAACCAAAAAGAATACTTCATCATTTGATCTTAGATAGTCTGGCTTTGCAAGTGATTTTGATACTGCAGCAACATTTCCATCTCTATCATAAAGTGTTGCAACAACAGAAATTGCATTTGCAGTGATCTCGCCATTATTTGTTACCGTCCCGGTAATTACTAGATTATCAAATTTATCTCTAGTAATATCTGAAGAGGTTACATCAATTACTTGACTTTTTGGGCCACTTACCTTATAATCAACTTCGATGGAATAGTCATCAATCATTTGGGCCTTTTGGCCAATAATTACAAGCTCAAATGGTCCTTTCATTTCTGGCATGATTGTATTTACTAGAGAACCTGTTCTAATAGTATCTACGATTTCCTTTTCAGAGTACAGTGTTACATGAACATCTATTTGGTTTAGCGGAACTTGTAGCTCGTTTTTAATTTCACCGACAATGTGCAAAGAACCATCACTTCCAATGTAGTGCTGATCGTTCTGAATGAAAACTTCGGCCCAAGCATTAGAAATACCAAAGATAAGAGGAATTACCAACAACAGGTATGTGTTCAACAAACTATTTTCATTCTTTTAATTAAAGAAGTTATTGTTTTAATCCTAGTTGAGCTTCTTTGTAATCTGCTAAAGCTGCTAATTCATACTGTAGTGCTTCTTGAATAAGAGAATCAGATCTTATCATGTGTGCGCCATTTCCGGTTTCTATCCATTTGATATACTCTCTGTCGCTTTCAATCTGAGATTCTGTTGATAATTTGAATAATTTTACTGATGATACATATGGCTCTGGAGGACTTAATCTATCATATCTAGGTATGATTTTCTCCATTTCTAAAATATGGTTTTTAGAATATTCTAAAAACTCCTCTTTAGTTAGATCACCTTCCTCAAATTGAACAATTTTTGATGAAAAATCATTTTGTAATTTTGCGACATCATCTTGGATTTGTTGCAATTCATTTCCAAAATTAAATCCCTTTGCCTTGATTTGATCAATATTGTAATTGTATACTACAACTCCTCCAACAATTGCTGCAATTATGGAGGCTATTGCTATTTTCTGAATTTTCTTTTTTTTCAAAATTAACCGATGTAATTTCCCTCTGCATCAGTTTTTAGTTCAATCGTTGTAACTGTTCCGCTGATAAATGACTCATTTCTAATTGTTCTAACTCTGCCAACATCAAGATGATGCGGCCAAATCTCAACAATTATTGCCCCAACTTTGACATTGTCTGGAGCATCAGTGAGTACAATGTCTTCTTTTTTAATTCCATAATCTTGCAGTTTCTTAATACAGTGCGCAACAAGCTCTTCTGGATTATTGTGATTAATTGCCCAAACGGTTCCCTCATACTCGATTTTTTCCATTTTCAACCAAATCTTGAGATTCGGATATAACAATCATTCGGGGTTTATTACACTTAGGGTCATAGTGCTGACGACTCTGGCCAGCTTTCTAATTTTTGACGATACTGTTTTTTCAAAATCCTCTTGAGAATTTGCATGAACCTCTGCTATTACATCATACGCACCAAAAGTAAGATACGCATTTTTTACTTCAGAAATTTGTTTGAGCTCTTCAACAATATATTCTTCTGATCCAAGATCACAATTCAATAAAATATATCCAACATGCATTATTTTTTCTGATTACTGTTTTATTGAAACTAGTCTTTAAGTTTTAAAATTTATTTTACCATCTGCTGCGCAGACCGTAATACTTTTTTCCATATTGTTTGCCAGAGCGCTTCTTTCCACCAAACCCTCGTTCATCTCTTGCATCAGTTCTTCTTCCCGATTCTTTTCTACCCCCAGAACGAGGACCCCTGCTTTGATAACTTGAACGAGACCCCCTGTGGTAATTTGAACGAGGACCTCTACCTTGAAATCCTCTAGAGTATCCTCCATACCTTCTTTGTGGAACTTCTCTTTTCAATGGGTCTGGAATTCTAATCTCTATTCCCATCTCTTTATTCAAATCAGTCATCTCTACCTTTACTTGTCGCTTGATCAGGTTGAAATCTCCTAAAGATGAATAAGAAACGAGTGTGATTGCCCTTCCTTTTGCACCTGCCCTTGCAGTTCTTCCAATTCTATGAAAGTAAACCATCTCTTGATTTGGAATATCGTAATTTACAACAAGAGCCACTTGTGGAACATCGATTCCTCTAGCAGCAACATCTGTTGCCACTAAAATGTCTGCCTTTCCAGTTCTGAACTTGGACATTGACATTTCTCTTTTATGCTGTGACATGTCGCCTTCAATAACTACAACATTGAATTTACTTCGCAGCATTCTGGCAACATCTCTTGTTCTATTTTTTGTAGAGCAGAATACAATTGTCTGGCCTGTTTTATTTTGATTAATGAAATTCACAAGGTGTGAAAGCTTATCCCTGTCTTTAATTACTAAATATGATTGGTCTATTCCCTCGCCGCTTAGGTCATCAGCATCCAAAAGAAAGTGTTTTGGATTTCTCAAATAGTCCTCTGATAATCTTAGAATTTCAGTTGGCATTGTTGCTGAAAATAGTGACATGACCTTGTTTTCTGGTGTAAGCTCTAAAATGAATTGAATATCGTCAATGAATCCCATGTCTAACATGGTATCTGCTTCATCAAGAACAACGTGTTTTATATTATCAAGCTTTATCGAACCTCTTTTCATATGATCAATTAGTCTGCCTGGAGTTGCAACAAGAATTTCGACTCCTCTTGATAATGCTTCAAGTTGCGTTCCCATTCCCTGACCGCCATAAATCGTAGCTACTCTGATTCCAGTATGCTTGCCAAACTTTCTAATCTCTTCTGAAATTTGCATTGCAAGCTCTCTTGTTGGAGCTACAACAAGACCTTGAATTCCTTTTTTTGGTGTAATCTCTTGTAGCATTGGTAATGCAAATGCTGCAGTCTTTCCAGAACCTGTATGGGCTTGACCTACTACATCTCTTCTTGTTAGTAAAACTGGAATTGCGGCCTCTTGAATAGGAAAAGCTTCAGAAAATCCAACTTCCTTTAATCCATCTAAAATGGAATTTTTAATACCTAATTGTTCAAACGTTGTCATTATTTTTTCGCTCTTAGCAATGACAGAAAAAGCTCATTGCTAGCTCCGTCATTATTCCGATAATTAACAAGCCATTTTAAGGCCTAATAAATCATTGTTAAAAATTAGTTAGCTATTATGTTAGAAGTGAGCCAATGGAGGGATTTGGACCCTCGACCTTTCGCTTACAAGGCGAATGCTCTAGCCAGGCTGAGCTACATTGGCACGACGTAAAATGAAAATTTGGATGGTTTAAAGTGTTATCTTGTAGATGATTACATTTTCAAAATCACCGTCAATTTTTAATAAAGTCCAATCTTGAGCAAATCGACGATGAAGTTCAAGAACCTGCCCGCAAAAAAACTCAAAGTTTTGATGGCTCTATTTTTTGGCGCAGGAATTATTGGAATTCTTATAGGAAACGGAATCGTTGCCCCTCAACCCAATTTCATGATGACAGTCATGGGAGTGATCAATTTGTGTTTAGGTGGTCTAGTGGGTTGGATATTTCTAACACGAGAGCCGCGTGAATCAAGAAAGAAACGAAAAAAATAACGATATTACAATTAACACATTTGTTGCAAAGTGCATTGCATAAGAATGCTCGATGCCTTTTTTATCATAAATGTATTTGAACAAAAATCCAATTGGCAACAACAACAAAGCCATGTGAATCTTTATCCCCATTGCAATGTGAATCAAAGCCCACACTACAACCATCTTTTTTGATTTTCTAAAATAGAGCTCTTCCACATAATTGATGTGAATAAACATGTACACTAATAGTGGAACAAATGGAACTATGCCCCAAAACCCTTGGTCTGCAAACGGACCAAACGCAATGTTGTATCCTAGCCAACTCCAATTCAGAATTGGAATTTGATCAACATATTCAAACGCCAAAAATATGTATGCAAAAAGAATTCCATACGCAATTGGTGCGTACTTCATTGAATGAAGGCCTTTTTTTAAATCAACTATTCGTTTTTTTGTTTCCTTAACTAGGGCAAGAGATGCAGCAACTGTTAAAACATAATAACCAATTACAAAACCATCAGACTGAAAAAATTCTAATTCCAAATTAATAAGACATCTGTATTATTCTATAAATATTCTAGTTAGAATTTGTATGAACATCTGAGTCACGTGTTATATAGTCTGATAGAACAATAGTGAACATGCAAGAGGGCGATGAGGCACCAAATTTTGAACTAACAGCACATGATGGAAGCAAGATTACTTTGAATTCATTTAGGGATAAAAAAAATGTAGTACTGTGTTTTTACCCAAAAAACCATCTTTTTGCATGCCCATCAAAAAAGGTATTCAAAATGGCCAAAAGTGTGATTTCTGCATATCCTGAAATTTTGGCCACTGATTCTGTTTTGTTTGCTATTTCAATTGACACTGTTGAGGCACAAAAAAAATTTGTTGAAGAGTATGAAATTCCATATCAGCATCTTAGTGATACAAGCAAAGACACGTGCAAAAAATATGCCGGTCTGAACATTGCTGGTTTAGCAAAGCGTTCGACATTTGTGGTTGACAAGAAAGGGATTATCAGAAAAATCTTTAGAGATATTGATGTTGAAAATCATGGAAAAGAAATTTCTGAATTCCTAAAACAACTTGATTAGAATAGACATCTTTTCTCAAAATATAAATAATTAGTCAAATTCAAAGAATGAAGAAATGTTAGATCTTGTTCCAAAAAAATTATTTCTTACAAAAGGAAAGGGTGTTCACGACGATAGATTAACCAGTTTTGAATATGCATTACGAGATGCCGGAATTGCTGGAACAAACCTTGTTTTAATCTCAAGTATTTTTCCACCTGGAGCAAAACTAGTTTCAAGAAAAGAAGGCCTGAGCCTAATTAATCCAGGACAAATTCTTTTTACGATTTATTCTAGAAATCAAACAAACGAACCGCACAGACTTTGTGCAGCTTCAGTTGGCATTGCTCAACCAAAAGATACTACCCGCTATGGATATCTTTCTGAATACGATTCGTATGGGCAAACAGAAAAACAAGCAGGTGATTATGCAGAAGACATTGCCGCACAAATGCTTGCATCCTCATTGGGAATTCCTTTTGATCTTGACAAAAGCTGGGATGAAAAACGACAACAATGGAACATTTCTGGAGAGATTTACAAAACTTCCAATATAACACAAACCGCAATTGGTAATAAAGATGGAAAGTGGACAACAGTCTTTGCTGCTGCAGTATTGCTTGTCTAAACTTTCTTTTTGAATCCTTTAAAGAAAAATATTGCAGCAGATCCTGCAGCGATTACAATAATTATAACAATTATTGATTCATCAAGCTCCAAACCTTGAACAATACTTGCAGAGCCTATAGAAAACAGTAAATCATTTTTAGCAACAGAAAATTCTTGACCAAATAGATATTTTCCATCAATCATGTTTCCTGATTCTGGATCAAAAACCCATCCACTAATTGAAAGATCTGTGGGAATTTTTTCACCACCGATTTCTTGCGTTGGAATTATTTCCGCTCTAACTTCATTAACATTAGTGGGCTCTGATGATAAAATTACTACATTCAAAATAGAATTTAGAGGATAAAACCCATTTGCAAAATAATTTGATCTCTGAAGCGACTCTGTTTTTAAAAATTCTAATGGGCTAATAACATCAATGTTTTCAGCCCCTGAATAAAATGCTGAAAGTTTTAGCTGGTAAAGAAATGAATTTTCTCTTGGAATAATTGAAAATGTTATTGCCGAACTTTCTTCTGAGGATAGATTCAATGCAGTTTCATAAAATCCACCAGAATCTCTGATGACTTTTGGAATTAGCAATGCAGAAATTTTTGAATACATTGATTCAGAATCTTCTTGAGGCATTGTGTAAACTGCAGATACGGTTCCTTTTCCTGAAACAACTCCAGAAGTATCTAATGCTTGATTAGCTTCATCACTTGGGTGAATATACACAGAATGAAACTTTGCATTGGTATCAAACACTTCATTGATGCTGTCAATTAGTGAATTGCCTATCTCTTTTGCGCCCTCTTGAATTTCTACAATCCCTCTAACTGTTGGGTCTCTTTCTACATTTATCATAATGCACGATTCATCAAAAACTCCAAGCACACACTGGCTTTCACTGGTTAGTATTATTGCAGTAACCCTTTTAGTTTCTAGAATCTGCTGTTGAAGTTCTGATGGAATTCTTATTTCCTGATTACTTGTACTTTGAAGAGTTATTGAAGCTGTAACATTGTTTGTAATTTGCTTGTCAATTAGAATTTGGGCTGTTTCTTGAAAGGTGGCAAGCTGAGGCGTCTGCTCTTGTGCAAAAACATTTGAAATATTATAAAATGAAAGTCCAATGATTGCAATTAATACAATTATTTTGTACACAAGGTGCTCGTTTTAAAGTGAAATTATTAATGTTACTACATGATTTTTCTGCTCTGGTTTCAAACCCATGAATTTCTTTAAGCAACATTTGAAATTTTTCTAGCTGTTTTGTGCTTTGTTTTCTGAAACCCAGTCTTCATACATCTTAATTAGCCTGTCAACGTCAGAGCCATCTTCAGAATAAGTCACTATTACGCCAAATTTTCCTTTTTGATCATGTCCTTTTGCAAAATACCCCCAAAATGTATCGGGTAATTTTTGAAAATTTGAAGTATTTTTTCCAACTCCGATAAGATTTTTGGCAACAGTCTCTACAACTTTAACAGCATCGTCTTTTTCAATCATCAATTTTTGTAATTTTCTTTGTTAAATAAAACTTGAATTTAAGAACTAGTCTAATCCTCTTTAATTTTACGCACTATAAGAAATGCTACAATTCCTGCAACTATTGCTCCCATGATCCAAATGTCATAGGTCATAACATAAGTTACTCTCCGTATAATATAACTACAAAGTTTTTTCAAATGACTATAAGATTTAAATTCCTATTATTTGGTGTCACCAATGACATCGATTCAAACCGATCGGGGAACAAAAGACTGGCAGTCTGTGCGTAAGGCTGCCAGCCCCATATTATTACAAAAAAATTAGTTCAACTTTGATAATGAATTAACTTGTTCTTTTATGTAATCAAAACCATCCTGCCAAAACTTTGTAGAACGAATATCCATTCCATGCTTTGACAATAATGTCTCAGGTTTTTCAGAACCGCCTGCTGCCAAGATGTTGATATATGATGGAACAAAATCATTTCCTTCATTTTTGTATCTCTGAAACAACGATAGTGCTAGGAGGTTTCCAAAAGAATAAGCGTAACAATAGAAAGGAGTATGATAAAAGTGAGGAATGCAGGACCATTCCAAAGAAAAATCATCAGTTAGAATCATAGAATTTCCAAACTGTGCTTGGAGGTTTTTCAAATAGGTTTTTGACAACTCGTCAACTGTAGTAGAATTTGCAATTTGTTTGTGCGCATCGACCTCAAATAATGTAAAAAATGCCTGTCTCATAATTGATGCATAAAGATCATCAATCTTTTCAGATAACATCAGCCTTTTTTCATCATCAGAAATTTCATCAGCCAAGTTGTCATAAAGTAGTAATTCTGAAAAAGTTGATGCAGTTTCAGCCAATGGCAGTGGGGCATCTGAAACAAGTATGGATTTATCAGAAGCTGCTTGACTGTGTACTGCATGGCCCAGTTCATGAGCTAAAGTGAACACATCTTTTGTCTTTCCTGTAAAATTTACCAGCACATATGGGGTAATTTTTGGCGATAAGGTACTACAAAATGCGCCATCTCGTTTTCCAGGACGATTCGATGAATCTATGTGGCTTTCTTCAAAAACCTTTTTTGCAAAGCTTGAAAGCTTAGGACTGAATTTTCCAAGTGAATCAAAAACAAGTTTTACAGATTTGTCATAAGAATAGTTTTTTTCTTTAATTTTTACTGATGGTGCATAAAGATCGTACCTACGTAATTTTTTCATTCCAATCATCTTTGCTTTTTGTAAAAAGAATTTTTGAAAAATTGGAGCATTTTTCTTACAAACCTCCAAAAGCGATGATATGGTTTTATCGTCTACATTGTTTCCAACATTTCTCATAGTTATTGGTGATGGGTATCCACGAATGTCGATTCCCTCATCTTTCCAGTTAAGAACAATATTTTGATAAATTTCACCAAGAACTCCTTTGTCTTCCTTAAATTTTGAAAATAATGATTTGTAAGCATCCTCACGAACCTTAGATTTTGGACTGCGTACAAGACTGGTCAATTCCTCTCTTGTCATCTTTTTTATTTTTGAACCGATTTTTACCTGATATTCAAACGCGTTTGTTATTTTATCATACAATTTTACTAATGCCGTAACGCCAGTGACATCCAAAGTATTGATGATTCTTTCTTCTGGCTCTGTCAGAGAATATTTTGCTAAAAGGCGCTTGTGTGCTAGATATTGAGAATATTGACCAGAATCTTTAATCAGTCGTTTTGCATTTTTTTCATCAACGGCTCTTTTCCACCAAAGATCAAAAAACAAAACTCTGTTTGAAATCTCAGAACCAAGTTTTGACATTCTGGTCAAAAGTGATGTTGCTTCGTCAGACTGTGTGTTTGCAGAATATGCTAGCGAAGCATATCCGCCAACTATGCTCATTTTTTCTGCAATTTCTTCCAAGTCATGAATTATGCCAAAGAACTTTTTGTGAGGCATTTTTGGATCAAGCTTTGACTTTATTTTCTCAAACTGTTTTGCCTTTTTTTCTACGAGTTGGATTTGTTTTTCAAACGCAGGGCTTTTTGGATTTTTAACCAAATCAGAAAGATCCCATTCTCCCAGCTCGTATTTTTTCAAGTCGAGTCCGTTTATTTTAGACTATTAAAAAACCAATTGAGGCCTAACAAGATGTAATGCACTGCAATACACTTGAGACTGGTTTTTTTCTGGAAAAAACATGTAATTTCATTTTTAGACAATATTTTAAAGAAAGAAACGCCATGAAAATTCATGACTGATAAAAAGGTCAGCACTTCTTTTCGTATAGACCCAGAAACTTTGCATAAACTAAACATCGAATCAGAAAAGTCTGAAGTTTCTTTAAACTCTCTTGTAAATCAAATTTTAAAACAACATGTAGAGTGGCATTCAAAGGCAGCTGATGCTGGAATAGGAACAATTTTCAAACCAATGCTAAAGCACCTAATGTCACAGCTTAATGAGGACGATATCAAAAACCTTGCAAAAAAAATTGCAAAACAAGAGGGAAAAGATTTCATGATGTTGCTTTCACATGAATACAATATTCATACTGCTCTCAAATTAATTGAAATTTGGTTGAAAGTAATAAAATATCCTTACTCTTATGAAGTAAATGGAAATGAACACAAATTTTTCATTCATCATGATTTGGGGAAAAAATATTCTATTTACCTTTCTTCATTGTACGAAAGTGTTCTAAATGAATTTGATGCACACTCTACATTCAAGGTTGAACAAAACTCCATTTCATTTGTTGTAAACACTGAACCAAACTCGCCTTTACTAGTAGACTAGTATTTTTAAAAAATTACTCGCATTACATTGCATTTTGTTGAAATGCTACCTATTTTTATTCTAGAAAATGATAGTCTTATTGGAAGCTCGGTTTTAATTGAGATGATAATAAAATAATTGTGTGTTCCATTCCATCTGCATTATCGTCCCATGCCCTGCCCTCTGAGCTTCCTTAATTTTTCTATCAAGTAATTAATTTTAGTAGTAATCTTTGTGAACGTAACACCATTTCCAAGGTTGATCTTGCACAGCTTCCATGACAGGATGGCCAGTTTCTTCAAAATGTTTTGTGGCATGACGGCCAACTGATGAATCACAGCATCCTACATGCCCACACGTTAGACACATTCGAATTGCAACCCAAGGCAAATTTTCTTTTTCACATTCTTCACATCCTTTGGTTTTTGGAGAAACATCTTTTGCCTCAGAAAAATGCTCACATTTGTTTTCCATGAATTTTAAAAAATTATACAATTTTAAAATGTTAGCTTTGCTTAACAAAAATAAGAAATTTCTAGGTTCAAAAAAATTAGTTTGGTCTAATTAGTTTTTACTAATTTTAGAGTTATTTAATTACAATTAAAATAAAAAAAAATTATGAATGCATGGAAAAGATTCTGGAATTGGTATGAAAACAAAATTCTTGGAAGCGTAATCATAATTGCGGTAATTCAATTCATTCAAATTCCACACATGGTTTGGAATGCAGATCTTTATCTAGAGATGGGAATAATCTCTCGTGTACATCCTGCTTTGGACTTTTTCCTTTATGGTGTAGACCTCATTGAAATTGTTTCAATAGTTAATGTTGGAATGATTATGTATAGCCTGTTTCAAAAAAGAAGAAAAAAATCAACACAGGCTGCAGAACAATTCAATAAAGAACATTCGTTAAAAAATTAGATTCTTTTTTGGTTAATGTTTTTCTAATGCATCCATGTTATGTGAAGATTCTTTTTTGTAAAGTTTTAGGTGACTGTAAAAACCAAAAGTAAACAGTGTGTATCCCCAAACAAATAACATGTCGCTAAAATGTCCTGGATAATATGAATCATCAATATATGATCCTAAGTAGAATGTGTCTCCAACCACGTGGCACACAAGCCCAAACATCATTAATGTCCACAAGAGATTCACCTGTCCTCTAAAGAATAACATGACTCCAATAATGGCAGGAGCAAGAATTACCCCATCTAAAATAGGATAAAGTGCGGTAATAACTACATCTGCAGCTCCTAGTTCCTCTCCTTCAAGATCAAATGTTATGTATAGACTTGGAATCACTAATGCAAGTGAAACTATGGTTGTAGTAAGAATAATTTTTTTTGAGATTATTTTTTTCCTTGGCTTGAGGTAAAATACCCCAAATACAAAAAATAAAGGGTATCCGATTAAAAAGAATATTTCACTTGTATAAGTAGAAAGATTTGCATTTTCATATTCATTATCATAAACATACGTATTTTCTGCTATATACCAGCAAGCCACCGCAAGAGTTAGGATAATCCATGCCTTTCCATGACTTCCTCTTCCGCCGTATCTGACAGAAAGAATGCTGCCAAAAATTATTGCAATTGCTGGTATTGTGACGTACAAAAGGTCTGTTGGGTACCAAATTTCTGTTAGGGGATAGTTTTCCTGATCCAGTAAATTGGCAACTAGGAAAATGATTCCAATCACAATCAAAGAATAGGATAAATTCCAATGTTCAAATAAGTGGATACTGCGAGTTGTCATTTTGTCTTCAAGACCTGGTAAAACCCCTCGACCTCATCTTTAATCTTTGTATCTTTGAACACTTGTTCTATGTTGTCGAGTATGTCTTGATAGCAATAACCAAACAAATCACACAGAACTTGTTTTAGATATTCTGGATGTTCTAGACAATCTCCGATTGTACAATTGTAATCCTCTCTTAAACGAGATTCTACTTTGTCTAGTTCCGGGGTTCCCATCTGTAAAAGAGCATATTCAACAGCTACGGTAATTAAATCTCGTTTTGAATTTGTATGGTTATCCATGTCGGTACATCAACTTGCTTTCTTTTTAAAATTGTTAATTGTAATAAAATTGCTATACATGTAATGCAATAAACTACACTGAATTACAAAACTAGATTGATTTGATATGTTTGTAGAGTGCATAAATCATTATCAAACTACTTGAATACCAAAACAAATTAACTGGATGATACAAGTCGAATCCTCCAAATAATTCTAGATAATAATACCACACATCACCAATATTGTTAATTAAAATTCCAACTAGTAGTAACACCCAAACTATTCCAAGCATTCCTCCACGAAAAACAATTGCGCCTAAAGCTGCCAAGGATAATGTTATGGCAGCTACTGCAACAAAGATCAATCCGTATAGATAATCAAATGTTGCCTCATCATCTAAGATGATTTCTTCAATACCTCCATATGCCTCTGAAGCAGTAATGGTATATGCTGAAAAGATAACTGCTGGAATTGCAATAAAGAGTATTTTTTGCCAGGTGGTTGTTTTGCTCTTAAAAAATCTTAAATTGATTATGATGTGCATTGCAGTTAACGGATAAAACGCAAAAAAGAAAATATCCGCAAAAGACGGATATGGGTCAATTCCATAGATTACATCATATGCATAATAGGTCATTTCTGCTAGAAAAAATACAAAATATGCAAGTGAGAACATAAGATAGGATTTTCCAAATACCTGAGATAGTCCATATCTGTGCGCCACAAAAAATGAGCATATTGCAACAACTAATGGTAATGACATTGAAAGAAAAGCGATTCCTTCTTCGACATCACCTGATTCTTGAGTTAGATATAGGAAAGATTGTAACCCAATTACTCCTGCAAAAATTATTCCTATTACCTTAAAATTTATTGGAGTCTTTAAAACTTCAGGTACCCTTTCTGGCCTCAAATTAATCCCCTTTTACTGAAATAATTTCGAAGGAAAATCCTCTTTTGTTATATTCATCATTTATGATTCTGTATCCGTGTTCATTTAGTAGCTCGTTTAATTCAGCTACTACTAGATGTGGCCAATTTTTACCCAAGTCGTGTTGTATGATGATTTTTTCCATTCCGTTTCTTGAAATTTGCCTAAACTGTACTTTCATAGTTTGAAATCTTCGTTTTAGTAAATCCAAGATTGTATTCAAATCAACTTTTCCATAAAAGAAATTTATTGAATTTTGAAGATCTTCTTTTCCAACCGTTTGGCCAATTTTAATTGCCTTTTCTTTTGAAATTGAATCCATCAATTCTTTGAATGTTGTTCTAAAGATGTTGACCCAACCAATTTCATTTGTTAGGTCATGCCAATGAACTTGTTTTTCAAGCATGTTGTTGATCAAAGTGTTTAAACTAACTTTTTGTTCTTCACTTTTTTCGTGTAGACTATTACTAAGATTAGAATCCATTCTAATTGAAATAATATCTGTTTTTTTCATTACCTGTGCCATAAAATCCACTTCTGCCATTTTCTTACTGTAGCGATCAACTTGTATTTACTTATTACCACTTTTGGTAAAAATGTGTTGGAAGTCTTTTACAATTACATACTACATACTACAAAAATCTACAGTGTAGTTATTTGTATGTAAAAGTAACAATTTTGTTCGTATTTTTTTTTCAAAATTACTATTAAAAAATAAAAATCGTCAAAGTTGTTTGTCATATTTGGAAATGACAAGAAAATTTTTTTCAAAATATGATTTTGTAGTGGATCTGTCTGTAACTACAGTTGATAACACTTACTTTATAGACTACATTGCAATACCTTTTTTCATGCAGAATGGAATGGACAATCTACTAGTTCCATCATTGAGAAAATCAATTGAAGAAAATCTCGGAAAAAAAACTTTAGAGAAAATTGAAGATCGTCTTGTAGAAAGACATGGCATTAGTCTAGTTCAAGCAATCAAAGATTTTTACAAATTTGATAGTGTACTGCGTGAATTTTTTGGTGCTGGTGCAGACGGATTAGAAGAAAAATTCCTTCAAAAAATTGTTGAAATGGAGAAAATCAAAAATGCCAACTCTGATTGGGTCACAATTAGAGATGATGGGCTCGCAAAAATCTTCTTAGAGTCATTTGGAGATCCAGATAAAAAAGCCATTCTGAATTCCGTTTTAGACCGCCCTCACATTGTTGCAGACATTCTAAACACCTGTAAAATTCCACAAACTTCAGGATATAGAAAAATCAATAGTTTGATAAAAGATGGGTTGCTTGTGGCAAATGGTCAATCAGTAACAAGTGATGGAAAAAAAGTTACAAAATATGAAACATTATTCAAAAACATCAATATTGAAATTGAAAAAAATTCTGTTAGAGTTAAAATTCAAATGAAGAAAAATTCACTTGCAGACAGCTCTATTCTTCAAGTAATTAAGATTTAATCCACAAATTTATTTTACAATATTTCAGGCGCAGTAAATCGATTTTTTTTATTTTTCATTCTTTCTAGTCTTTTAATTGCACACATTGCTGTTTCTTTTACATAATATTCAGGATCATGTAAAGCTTTTTTCAATTCATCTTTAATCTCAAATGCCTCCATGAATCCTAGGCATTCAATTGCTTCATGTCTAGCTAAAGGATTGTCGTTGTAAAGCCCCGCTTTAACTAAATCAGGAATTTTATTTCTCATGTTGCATGCTGAAATTTGGTAACATACTTCATGTTTTACAACTCCGTCGTCATCATTTTCTAATGTCCACACTAACAAGTCTGCTGCTTTGTTAAAAAATGGAGTTTCTTTTTCCTCTCTGGCAAGTTCGCCTAAAATCCATACTGCATCCCATCTTTTTGATGCATCCTCTTCGTTTTCTAAGACATCTTTGCAGTGCTTTAATCTGTTCTCAGGCGAAGTATTTCTAATATTCTCGTCATCAAGAATTACCCAACTCATCTCATCCATCACCCTGATTGTTCACAACATTGTCTTTTATCGCATCTAAATTCTTAGAATAGAATTTGCTATTTGACATTCCTTTATTGTGAGAGATAAATCTTGCAACGCCTTTTCCTAAAAAGCATCTATAAGCATGCAGAGCAGCATTATATTTGGCAGCCTGGAAAATACGTTTTTCATCATTCCAAAACTTTAATCTCCATTCTAATTTTGATAGTGTGTGAGATATTCCTAGGCCTGGAGAAAATTGATGTTCCCTGGAATTTATCTTCAAATGATTACTATCTGATAATTTGAACCATTTTCCATTTTGAGTCTTTTGAATTTTAGTTTTGATCTTCACTTCAGAAGAATCATCTTCTGCCAATCTGTTTCTCAAAAAGTAGATTCCTCCCATCACCAAAACAATTGATACAATGTTTGGAACTGTAATTGCTTCTCCTAAGAACATTGAAGAAAATATGACTCCAAATGCTGATGATGATGAATACAACAATAATGATCTAACTGCACCAATTAACCTTAGGGCAATAATGAAAAAGAATGCGGCAAGTCCAGTACCAATAATCGATAAAACAACAATACTAGGAACTTGTGACCAATCCACATTAAATGGCACATTAAACATTATCATTAATGCAAGCGCAAAACCTCCTGAAACAAATGAGGTTAATTGAGTAATTCTTTTTGCATCCATTCGTTTACTGACATATTTGCATAGGTTGATATCGAGAGCATAAAATAGGCCTGATAACAAAATTAGCATATCTCCAAAAACTAGATCTGATACAGCAAATCCATTTTGATGCAGATCTATTCCTACGGGAATTATGACCATGCCCAAAATTATCATTGCGAAAGGCGAGATCTCTTTTTTGTGCAATCTTTCACGAAGAATTGTTATTGCAATCAATAATGAAAATATCATTTCCCCCTCACTCATAATTGCAGAATTAATTGCAGTTGATTCTTTTAATCCAAAGAAATATGTCATTAATCCTGCAACTTCAGAAATTCCAATTAACGTCAAAAAGAACATGTTTCTTCTTCCGATTGTTTTTAGTGGAGCAGACTTTCTTGTTAATGGCGTAAAGAATAATGCGTTTATGAGATAAATCATTGCCACCAATGCAATCGGGCTGATCTCCATTGTTTGAAATCCTTCAATGTCTATCAATGGTTTTGCAAATGCATTTGTAAGCCCAGTAAAAGCTGCAGAAAAAATCATTACAATGTAGCCAATTGTAGCTTTTGACTTTAGATTTATTCTACGCTGACCTAATACTCCAAGCCCTATTTCCAATAATGGAAATAATCTCTAGTGGTTTATAACCGATCCTGTGCTGCAGTGCATCACACACAAAACTCACGCCTATTTTTTTTAAAAATCATTATATTTCATAGACATTACCATAAATGGTAATGAGAAAATATGAGGATGTGTATCAGATTAGAGAACTGCCCTCAGAAGAAAGATTTGAGGCCTGCAAACAAATTCTAGAAAATGAAAAAGATGAATCACTACGTTGGGATGCAGTATGGCTTGCTGGAGAAACAGCTCAAGCAGATAATAAAAACAAAAAATTATTTGATCAAATTTCTAATTTAATGGCTTTTGTTTTAAAAAATGATAACAATAGTGTAGTAAAACACGAAGCATGTTACCAAATTGCTATGAGAAAAATGGAAAATAAAATTCCTGATTTAATTACCAGTGCACTTTATGACGACAGTCCCCTTGTAAAACATGAAGCAATAGAAGCATTGGGTTTACTTGATGCATTTTCCTCTAATGAATTAATTTCAAAATCATTAGCTAGTTCTAATCAAGATGTGAAGAAGACAGCAGAATTTGTTTTAAGAAGATTAGAACGCATTAAAAATAATGTGGCAATTCACGCCTAGCATAACTATTTAGTAACCATTTGTAGTTATTTGTAAACAGTTGATCGATCATACTTTTAAGATCCCGATCAACTTATTTCCAGTAATGGGAATAACCGGAAAGAAACTTGTCTTTGGCAACTGTCCAATAGATGTTGAAAAATATGAAGAGATTAGAGAAGAGCTTCAAAAATTTGGTTTGACACCAAATCAAATTAAGGTCTTTTTCTATCTGGGAAAATTTGGTTCAAAATCTGCTATTGAAATCAGCAGAAGTTTGCAAATGCCAAGAACAGAAACATATCATCTTCTAACTGCCCTTCAAAACAAAGGCATGGTTCTCGCAAGTTTTGATCATCCAACAAAGTTTTCTAGTGTTCCTCTTGACAAAGCTATCACTGCTTTAGTGAATGCAGAATCAGAAAGATTGAACTCTTTAAAAAAATCAGAGCCAATTCTAAAAAAACTCTGGTCCAACATTCCTGATCTTGGTAAAGGACTTGCCGATCAAGAAGAAAAATTCCAGACGTTAAGAGGGGGTAATCAAGTAAATAGTAAAATCATAGATATGATAGCTCGGGCAGAAAATGAATTTTTAATTCTAGGTTGTGAAAAAGATTTCTTGAAGTTTTATCATGCAAATTTTCTTGATGCTTTTGAAAATAATTCAGTTGACTTTAAATTTCTCACAGCCGCATCAGAAAAATCATGGTATATTTTTGATGATATTGATAAATCCAAGGTAAAAAAATTGCCCGCCTCAGTAAAAGAAAACCTTTGTTTTCTTATCAAGGATGGAAAAGAAATGATTCTGTTTGTAAAAAAGGCAAATGACGCAAATAAGGAAGTTACAGCATTTTGGACAAATTCAGAATCCATGATTTATTCAAATATTCTATTATTCAAGAATCTTTGGTCAAAATCAAAATCAATACTTCAATTACCGCAATAATTCATACAAGAAATTCTAACGAACTTCACGCAATATGGTATAGGGTCTTTTCTTTTCCTCATTGGGCAAAATTAATTCTGTGTTATCAGAAAAGATTTTCATATTTTTTCTAATCTCCTTAAACGATTCATCCTTTTCGAACATTTCTAGATAGGACTCTGTCCATTTCCAATTACTTTCTGGATTACATGAGTACACTATCCAATGATACTTGTTGTCGATTAAAATGATGTCAAAGGGATAAGCTCTGCAATCAAATGGTCTGTGTTCATATATGGAACAATTTTTCTTTTCATCGTCCCAGAAAACACATTGAGTAGAATTATTTTTTTTGTTAATTGCTTTGATTTTTTTACCTTTTACATCTCTAATGTGCAAATATCTGTCATCAGTTTTTCCTATCTTCTCTAAGCGCTTAAAATCACTTTCAAAAACTAGTGGTACTGATGAATCAGTACAACAGTTTTGGTGAGTACAGCTATCACATAATTTACTAAAACTTGGTTTCATTTTCGAAATATTTTCTCATGGTTGTTTTTTATATGTAGGGTTAATTTGATGGGATCATTTTGAAAATTTTTTCCACAAAACTCACAGACAAAGCCACCTTTCCAGCACATTACTATCTTAAGATATTACATTGCCATATTATTTACAACTTTCATAAAATAAAGTTGATTGGGCAACAAAGACTCTCGTGTACGCACAAAATCGTTTAATCAAATTTAATTAGGTATTTTTTACTATTTCTTTGCTAATTGATTTACTAGATCTGTTGAAGTAATAATTCCAACGATGTTGTTGTTTTCAACTACTGCAAGTTTTCTAATCTTTTTTGATGACATTTTATTTGCTGCAACTAAAATTGATTCGTCAGAGCTTATTGTTTCTAAAGGAGATGATGCAACATCATCTACTGGTGTTTCCAAAGAAAGTTTTTGTGTTGCAATTTTTATCGCAAAGTCTCTATCAGTAACTATGCCTGAAGTAGTGCCATCTTTTTTCATCAACACTGCACCAATGCCTCCTTTTTCCATCATTTTTGCTATTTGAAAAACAGTGGTTCCAGGATCTACAGTGATTAGTTCTTTGGACATGACATCTTTGACTTTGATTTTTGAAAACTCAGTACTCATTTCTAGACTACATCAAACTGTCATATGATATTAGTTTTAGTGGTGGACCGGATGGGATTCGAACCCATGACCCTTGCGGAATTTAGAAATTCTTACGCAGTGTGAGTGCGTCATCCTAGCCACTAGACAACCGGTCCATTGGTTGTAAAAATTAAGAACTTTTTTTGTCTTATTATCTGAAAAACTACTTTTTGACGCCTAATGTCCTATTTTTTAATCTCAAGTAGGTGTTTTTACACTTTCTGCACCTTGTTGCACTGATTGGGTTTCTTGAACCACAGTTAAAACAAATCTTCATATGAAGACGTGCTTTTTGAGCAATTTGCTTTTTCGTTGTATCTGTTATTGGCATCTTCTTTCACACATTTGAACTCTCTATTAATTTAATCGCCTGTTTGTTCCATCTTTCCTGCCAAAAGAATGGGAACATCAATAGGTCTTTTTGCAACAGGAACGTTTGCCTTGTTAAACATAGAAACTTTGGATTCAGCTGACCCATAATTTCCATAAACAATGGCCCCTGCATGACCCATCCTCTTCTCTTTTGGGGCTGCTCTGCCTGCAATGTATGCAACTACTGGTTTTTTGAAGTTTGAATCAATTATCCGTTGAGCAAGAATTTCTTCTGCATCTCCTCCAATTTCGCCAACTACTACCATTCCTTTCAAATCAGGAATGTCTTTGACCATGTCAAATGCATCAATTAGTCTAGTCCCATTAATTGGGTCTCCACCAATTCCAAGTGTTATGGATTGACCAAAACCTCCTTCTGATAATGCATCTGAAATTTCGTATAGCAGAGTACCGCTTTTTGACAGCACAGCAATATTTCCTGCTTTGAATGGGCTTGCAGGCATTATTCCTATCTTAATTACTTCTGGAATCATGACGCCAGGAGTGTTTGGTCCTATGATGATTGCATCATTTTTCTTTGCTAATTCTAAAATTTCCATTGTGTCTCTAATTGGAACATGTTCTGGTATTGCAACAAGTAGTTTTATTCCCGCCTCAAGTGCTTCTTTTGCTGCAGATAAAAAAAACTTTGCAGGAACAAATACAATGGAAATTTTTGCACCAGTTGCATCTATGGCCTCTTTAACGGTTTCATAAATTGGAACATTTTCAAATTTCTTTCCACCTTTACCTGGAACGACACCTGCAACAATGTTTGTGCCGTACTCTATCATACTTTTTGTATGAAATGAACCAAATTTTCCAGTAATTCCTTGAACAATTACACCTTTTTTCTTGTAATCGGGATCACCTTCTTTTCCTCTTAACAATTCAAAAATATTTGTCACTTTGATCCTCCCATGACTGCTGCGTTAATTGCTCCTTCAACTGAATCAAACAATTTTGTTTTAGTGTTTTTTAGCATCTCTTTTGATTTTTCTGACTCTGCACCTTTGAGTCTTGCAAATACTGGAAGATCAATTAAATTATCTTCATACGCTTTGATAAACGCAGTTGCAACGGTTGTAGTTTTTACAATTCCGCCATAAAGATTTACAAGAATTGCTTTGACTTTGCTCATTTTGCTAATCAATGTTAATGCTTCATACACAGATTCAGTTGTAGCTCCTCCACCTACATCTAAAAAACAAGCTGGCTTTCCGCCATTATCTGATAACATATCTAGAGTTGACATTACAAGTCCTGCGCCATTTCCAACAACTGCAATATTTCCATCTAATTCAACAAGAGAGAATCCGCTCTTTTCTGCTCTTTTTTCAATTTCTGACATTTCTTGATATTTTTGCAATTCTTCGTGTCGAAAATTTGAATTATCATCTGTGATTAGTTTGCCATCAAGTGCCATCAACGAACCATCCTCTAACATTGCAAGAGGATTAATTTCAGCAAGCTCGGCTTCTTTTTCAATTGTAAGCTTTGACAGCTTCTGCAAAATCTCTACAAAGTCTTCGGCCGATTTTCCTTCAAGTCCCATTTCTTTTGCAACTTCTTTTGCAATATTTTCATCAACGTGACCTAAACCAACTTCACGAATAATTTGATTTTTTACTGATTCAATTTCAACTCCGCCTTCAGCTGATGCAATTATAGTGTAACATCTTTTACTACGATTCAAAAACAAAGACAAATACAATTCGCTTTTAATGTCTGCCATTTTTTCAAGAAGAATAGCTCTTGCTTTTTCTCCTTTGATTGTCATTCCTAAAACCTGAGGATATTTTAATTCAAATTCATCCTCGTTATGACATTTTTGAATTCCACCTGCTTTTCCTCTTCCTCCAACTGGAACCTGAATTTTAATTACAAAAGGAAATCCTAATTCTTTTGCATCTTTTCTACCTTTTTCAATATCTTTTGATGCAAGACTGAGAGGAATTCGAATTCCAAATTCTTTGAATAATTCTTTAGCTTGATACTCTAGTAAACGCATGAAAAAATCTGGTTTTTTCGATCCTTATAATCTGTAGGGCGATTTTACTTTAGTTGATTTTCAAGTAATGAAACAATTTCTAAGAAACGATCTTTGCTTTTTTTCATTAACCTTTGTGGATATTCTTCAATCGTGAACACAAATTGTTGATGGAAACTTGGAACTAGTGGACCCCCTGATGTAACTAACTGCTCTATCACATAATTTGAGGCCAAAGTACAGACTATTTCCTCATAAGAATTCTCATCTTCTTCTAGGGTCTGCCTGTATAGAACAATTGGAGTATTTGTTTTTGAGACTGCAAGTGAGCCTTGCTTTAGCAAATCAGTTAGATGTTGGATTTGCCAGGCATCAAGACTAATCTGCTTAACCATGGTAGTATATGGCGGATTTTCTATTTATTATACCAGATGAGCTAAAAGCTAACCACTTACTACAACAAATCTATTCATTGTTGACCAATCATTCAACTGAGATTCTGATTTTATGGCCATCAATATCGTCTTCTTTGTATTCTCTACAAGATTGTGAAAAATCAACCTTCTTGACTCTGACTAAAAATGCAAGATCTTTTGATTTTTCTTTAACCATGTTCAGAGATTCGTCATCTAAATCTAAGACGGATGCCACATTAAGCACATCTGTTGGATTGTATCCTCTTTCCTTTCTTAATGTCTGAAGTCGTCTTGCTAAATCCTTTACAAGACCTTTGGCCATCATTTCTCTGTTTCTTGTAGTCGAAATAAAGACAACTAGATCATCTCGCTGTGAAACTGCAAACCCTTCAGCTGCATCAAAGTCTATGACAAAATCTTCTTTGTCTAATACTATCTGTGTGCCTTCAATTTCAAAAGTAAATTTTTCATCCTTGGTTAATCCATTAAAGATATCTTCTGAATCTGTTTCAGAAAATTTTTGAACAAGTTTTCCCATGTGCTGCTTTGCTTTTGGACCAATCTTTTTTCTTTCAAGTTCAATTTTTGGAACAACTGGAATCTCTAATTGTTTTAATTGTTGGAGCTGTTCTAAACCATCCTTTTTTTCAATTTCTTTGATACTATATTTTTCTACATTTAGTTGTGATACTAAAAGGGCATCCAATGATTCTAGTTTTTCTTTTTGACCTTTTTGAACACAAATTATTGCCTCATTTAGTGGCCATCTGCGTTTTAGTTTGCCTTTCATTCTCGCAGCTGCTGAAACAGATGTAACCTCTTTGAGCAAATCAAATGATTCTTCAACTTTTTCATTTTCTAGAGATTCTTGTTCTTTTGGCCAATTCTCAAGCAAAATACTCTTACTCTTGCCAAATGTGCCTAAATAGAGATATTCGCTAGTGTATGGGGACAATGGATGAATCAAAATATCTAACACTCTAAGTGTTTCATACAAAATTGAATAGATTGCAAATCTGCGATTCTTTTTTTCTTCACTTTCTTCCCATAACTCTCCACGTGTAATTGGAATATAGACTTGGCTTAGTAAATTTATGATAAAATCTTCAATTGATTTTGCAGCTTCGTGAAACTTGCATTTATCATAAAGTTCGGTGGTTGTCTTGATCAATTTTTGAAGTTTTGATAGTATCCAAATGTCCGGTGATGATAAAAGATTATTTTCTTTTGCCCATTGTATTGTAAGTTTCGAATCAAATTTGTCATATTCACTATTTTGTTTAAAATAAAGATGCAAGTGATATAGTGTGCTAATAACTTGATATGGTCTTGACATTAACTCATCTGTACTAAAGTTTAATGGCTCTATTGGACTTGATTTCCAAATAAAATAGAATCTAATCAAATCAACTGGATATTTTTTTAAAAGTTCTTCAGCATCAATTACGTTTCCAAGACTTTTACTCATCTTGTTTCCATTTTTGTCAAGAACATGTCCTTGAAACAAAAAAGCTTTGTAGGGAGGAATTGGTGCATTATTTAGAATTACATTTTCAATTAGTAATGTGTATGCCCAACCTCTTGTTTGATCAATTCCTTCTGTAAAAAATGGCGCTGGAATGTTTTTTGCATATTCTTCATCTGTTAAGGAAGAATATGGGGCTGAACCACTGTTGTGCCAAGTATCTAAAACATATTGTTCTCGTGTTGTATTTGTGTTGCCACATTTTTTACATTTAATTTTAATTTTATCGATCCAAGGTTTATGCAATTCAAAGTTTTCACCATCTGGAAGTTCTGATGCTGCATCAACAATTTCTTTTCGTGAATAAAACCAATTTTGATTTTCACATTCATTGCATAACCACATTGGTAGTGGACACCCCCAAAATCTTTCTCTGGAAATGCACCACGGATGTTTTTCTTTGATGATTCCTAAGAATCTATTTTTTGGTGGCTCAAAAAAATACTCTACGCTTTCTGCAGCCTGAATAGCCTTGTCTCCAAGCCTATCTAGTTTGTAAAACCAGCCTTTTCTTGCAAGCCAAACAAGTGGGTGTTTTGAACGCCAACATAGAGGATATTTGTGTTTTATTTTTCCAATTCTTACTAGAGCATTTTTTTCTTTGAGGTCGTTGACAATTTTCTCATCAGCATCTCTAACAAACAATCCTGAGTATCTTCCAGCTCTTTCTGTAAACTTGACTTGATCATTGATTGGGTTGAAAATTTCTACCTTTCTTTTGTTAGCAATGTTGATGTCATCTTCACCGTTTGCAGGAGAAAGATGGACAAGCCCACTTCCTGCAGTTACATCTACAAATTCTTCAGCAACTGCTACATGATAATTTTCATTTTTTGAGCATTCTTTTAATTCTGGAATTTCTTCTAAAAGCGGATGAATGTATTTTTTTCCTTCAAATTCTGAACCCTTGATGGTCTTTAAAATAGAATGACTCTCAACTCTAGCTTCTTTTAAAAATTCTTCTAATCTTGTTTTTCCAATAACCCAAGTCTCATTTTCAACTTTAACATAATGATAATCTTCATTTGGATTTAGGCCAACCATGGCATCTGTAACTAAGGTAAATGGCATTGTAGTCCAAACAATTAGAAACACATCTTCATCTCTGAGTTTTACTTTATAGTACAGTGATGGATCTTTTACTTCGTCATATCCTTGATTTACTTCTGCATGACTAAGCGATGTTTGGCAGCTGGGACAATATGCAATTACAGTATAATCATCCTCTAGTATTCCATTTTCATTTGCTTTTTTTAGAAATTTCCATTCTCTTTCAATAAATTCATCTTTGTATGTCCAATACGCTTTTTCTTGATTAAATGACATTCCAAGAAGTTTGTCAGCTTCAACCCACTTTTCATTAAATTTTTTTACAATACGTTTGCATTCAGAAACAAGTTTTTCCATTCCAACTTTTTTTATAATTTCATTTTTATCTCCTGTCACTCCAAGTTCTTTTTCAGCTTGAAGCTCAACAGGAAGGCCTTGTGTATCCCATCCTGCATTAAACGTCACGTCGTAACCTTGAAGTGTTTTGTATCTGTACCATAGATCTTTTATCACACGCCCTCTTAGGTGGCCTGCATGAGGTGTGCCGTTCATAGTTGGGGGTCCTTCAATAAACATAATTTTTTGCTTTTTTTCGGGCTCAATCATCATTTTCAGGTCTAATTTTTCAGAATATTCACGAATTTGTGCTTCAATCTTTTTTGCATCAAACTCTTTTGCTAATACCATTGTTGATGGGATGTATTATGATGTTATAAATCTCATCAAAAAACGATCATCTACAAATTTGATTCTTACAATCTTGGATTATATATCAGAATCAAAAAACTTGATTATTGGTTAATGTTCTTGTTGTGGGATCTGGTGGAAGAGAACATGCATTAAGTTGGAAACTTTCTCAAAGTCCAAAGGTTGAAAAAGTTTTCACCGCTCCTGGAAATGGAGGCACTGAAAATAATGTTCCAATATCTGTAGAAAAAATTGATGAACTTGCAGATTTTGCAAAACAAAATAATTGTTTTACAGTTGTAGGACCCGAAGTGCCGCTTGCTTTAGGAATTGTTGACAAATTTCATAAAAAAAATCTTAAAATTTTTGGTCCAACAAAAGATGCAGCACAATTAGAGTCAAGTAAAATCTGGGCAAAACAATTTATGAAAAAAAACCAAATCCCTACAGCAGAATTTGAAATTTTTGATGATCCAGCTAAAGCCTTAGAATATGTGAAATCACTTTCCTATCCTGTCGTGGTAAAAGCAGATGGCTTGGCGGCAGGAAAAGGTGTTATTGTTTGTGATAGTACTGAAGAGGCATCATCTGCCATCCAAACAATTCTAGTAAAGAAAACCTTTGGTGATGCTGGAAATAAAATCATCATAGAAGAAAGAATTGATGGAATTGAAGCATCATACATTGCATTATGTGATGGAAATGTTGCAATCCCGATGGCCTCTAGTCAAGATCACAAAAGAATTTACGATAACGACAGGGGGCCAAACACTGGTGGTATGGGGGCATATTCTCCTACTCCTGTGATTGATAATTCTATGGCAGAAAAAATTCAGAAAAAAATTATTGAAAAAACAATCTCTTCTATGAAAAATGAAGGAATTTCTTTTACGGGTTTTCTTTATGCTGGAGTTATGATAAAAAATGGCGAACCATATGTTTTGGAGTTTAATGTTAGGATGGGTGATCCTGAATGTCAACCAATAACCATGAGGATGGATTATGATTTGTATGATTACTTGGTTGCTGCGTCTGAAGGAAAACTATCAACCTTGCCACAACTTTCGTGGAAAAAACAGGTTGCAGTATGTGTGGTGCTGGCCTCAAAGGGATATCCAGAATCATACCCAAAAAATGAAAAAATTACTGGTCTGGAAGAAAACAAACAAGGAACTTTTGTTTTTCATGCTGGAACAAAAAAAGAAGGCGACTCTGTCTTAACTAGTGGTGGAAGAGTTTTAGGAGTTACTGCACTTGGCGATACCTTAGAATCTGCAATTTCTAATGCATATGAAGCTTCAGACAAAATTTTTTGGCCAAACAAATATTGTAGAACAGATATTGGAAAAAAAGGATTATTGTATTAAGTTTTAAAAAAATTGTCTTCTGTAACAATCCAATCTATTTTCACATCATCTTTTGTTTTAGGAACTGATTTGACTATTTGTTTTGCATAAGTCAAAGAAATAGTTACAGCATTATTTTTTGCAAGAAATCTATCGTAATATCCATAACCATATCCTAGTCTATATCCATCACGTGAAATTCCAACAGTTGGTACAAGTATTACATCTAATTTATCCGATGGAGTGCAATCATCTTTTGGCTCTAAAATATCAAAACTTCCTTTTTCTAAATCATTAAAATCTTTGATTTTTCTGAATTCTAGTTCCTTTTCAATTACTTTGGGCAATAGAATCTCTTTTCCAATACTTAGTGCCTCTTGCATAATGTCTTGTGTTGGAACTTCACTTCCCATGGGGTAATACATCCCAATACTGCTTGCAAGTCTAAACTCAGAAATTTTTTTTAGGTTTCTGTGAATTTGCTTGCTTGCGATTTTCATCAAATCTTCTGAAGTTGCATCTCTTTTTTCAAGCAAAACTTTTCGAAGAGATGATTTTTCGCTATTGGCCAAGACCTTTGATTAGTGATGCTGCAGTTACAGTATTTTTAAGCAACATTGCAACTGTCATTGGACCAACTCCTCCAGGCACTGGTGTTGCAAATGATGCTTTTTCTATAATTTTATCAAAATCAGAATCTCCAACAAGCTTTCCATCGTGTCGTGATATGGCAACATCAATCACAACTGCGCCATTTTTGATCATATCGGGAGTCAGGGTGAACTTTGCTCTATCCCCAACTGCTGTGATGATTATGTCTGCTGCTTTGCACAACTCTGAAAGATTTTTTGTTTTCGAATGACAAGTTATTACGGTTGCATTTTTTTCTAGCAGCAGATGGTATAGCGGTTTTCCAATAAGATTACTCCTGTTAATCATCACAACAGTTTTTCCATTCAAATCAATATTATGATAATCAAACATCTCCATTATTCCTGATGGCGTGCATGCTACAAGTGCAGCTTTTTTCATTGCAAGCAAACCTGCATTATGAGGTGTTAGTCCATCAACGTCTTTTAACGGCGAAACACGAGAAATTGTCTCAAACTCATTAAGTTGTTCAGGTAATGGTAGCTGTATCAAAATTCCATGAACCGTGCGGTCATTGTTTAAAGAATCAATTAATTCATTCATCTCTCTTTGAGTGAAACTATCTGGAAGTTTATGATCCTTTGTTAAAATTCCAACTTCTTCACAAGATTTGTGTTTATTTTTAACATATGTTGTCGATGCAGGATTTTCACCAACCAGAACAGTTGCTAAGCAGGGAGTGATGCCTTGTGTTTTTAGCTCATCTACTGCCTTTTTTACCCTCTCTTTAACAGATTGAGCAATCAATTTTCCATCGATTTTTGTACCAGCCAATATGATTGTGTTAAGTTGTTGATATTTAATTCTTGGAATCCACGTTAATCTTTAAAGATAGAAACCATGAAAAGTCCCTATGAAGTTAGATTTTGATACAAAGCAATACATTGATGAAATTAAAAAAAATGAAAATTATTTTCATACATTTATCAACAGAAAAACCCTTGCGGTAGGAGTGCTGGTGTTACAACCTGGCGAAGAAGATACTCAGAGTCCACACGACTTTGATGAGGTTTATTATGTTGTCAAAGGGAATGGATTTTTAAAAATTAACAAAAAAGATTATCCTGTTTCAGAAGGCAAAGTATATTTTGTTCAAAAAGATGTTGAACATTATTTTTTTGGAAACACCAAAGAGCTAACTGTGTTGTATTTTTTTGGAGGACCAGACACTTAGGAAATTATTGCCTTTCTTCCAGAAATTTTTATTTTCTTTTTTGCAAATAATCTGACTGCCTCAGGATATATCTTGTGCTCTTGTTTTAGAATTCTTTTGGCAAGAGAATCGCCGGTGTCATTTTCTTTGACTTTGACAACTGCTTGAATAATGATTGGTCCAGTATCGACTCCCTCATCTACAAAATGAACAGTACATCCTGAATACTTTACGCCATAATCAACTGCCTGTTTTTGTACATCAAGTCCTGGAAATGCTGGCAAAAGAGCAGGGTGAATATTCATTATTCTGTTTTTGTATTTTTTGATGAATTGTGGCCTGATAATTCTCATAAATCCTGCCAAACAAATCAAGCCGTTACTTGATGTCACTCCATGTTTTTTTAGAACTTCAATGATTTTTTTATCATAATCCCATCTACTGCCTTTGAATCCTTTACTTTCAATCACTTCTGTTTTTACTCCAAGTTTTTCTGCAATCTTTAGGCCTTTGGCGTTTGGTTTGTTAGAAATTACAACTGATGGCTTTATTGGAATTTTTTTCTTCTTGATGGATTTTAAAATAGCCTCCATGTTGCTTCCTCTACCAGAAATTAAAATTGCAAGATTAAGCAAGTAGTCAAAACTAGATCAAACCCGCATTTATTCCCTATGAAGATTTTTCCACAAATTAAAATTCATGATCCATTAAATTGCTAGCCAGGTTTCATTGTTAATAGATGACAACGAGCTTCATGATGAATAGTGTTAATGATATCATCGTATAGTGTTGCTTCAACCATTGAAACTTTAGGATAGTCGACAACTAGTAAATCCGTCTTGTTTTCTAGTACATAGTCAACCACGGAATGAGCAACAGAATCCGTTAAAATGAATTTGGTTTTAATTTTAATACCATTTTTCTGAGCTATTTTTTCCCATTTTTCTAATTCTGCCTTAATTTTAGAAATTTGGGATTGAGTAATTTTCTTATCCGCTTTTGTTTCAAAAAAATAAAATTTAGGAGGAATTTTATAAACGCATTCAATTATTGTCAAACTAGAGTCAAATTTTTTTGCAAGTTGAAGACCCATATCGAAGGATTTCTTTGTATGAATTGGAGTGATAATTGCAACGGTTATGTTACTAAACATATTCAGGGTTTTTCATTGCTTTATTTAGTTTTAATCTTCTTTAAAATTAAGATATAAGCAGCGTTGTAAGAAGTTTTGATTGAAACGTCTGCCACCTTCGCTTTGTCTTATTCTCAGCGTGAAAAATTAACGAATTCCATTCACGAGGCAAATGAAAAAATCAAAAAAGCAATGTAAAAGAAAATGGCAAATAAGCTTGAAAAATGTAAAGAGAATAAAATTGAAACAGATCTAAATATAACAAGTGGTAATCCTGCAGAAGAAATTCTTCAGGTTGCAGAAGAGAATGATGTAGATCTGATTGTAATGGCAAAGAAGCGAAAATTAAAAAGTATTTGATCTGTGGTTTACAAATACCAAACCTGCAATTTATATCAAATCTTGGTTTTCTCATTTTAGTTTGGCAACAAGGGTACGTATGACTAGAAATGGCATTTTGTGTGAACAAAATGAATTAAAGATTAGACTTGATCCTAAACGCGCTGATTCTAATGGAATTAATTTTGTATCTCATGCGCATTCTGATCATCTGCCCTTAGAAAATGGGGGAACCGTTCTTTCATCACGTGAAACCAATGAAATAGCTAGTCTTAGGGGTGTCAAGATGAACAATTTTGTGGATTCTATGGAAAACTTTGCACTTGTTGATAGTGGTCATATTCTTGGCGCAAGGGGTCTTTTGTTTGATAATGTATTCTATACTGGAGACATTTGTACTAGAAAGAGAGGATTTCTGCAAGGAGCAAAAATTCCAAAATGTAACACATTGATTACTGAATGCACATTTGGACTTCCAGAATTCACGTTTCCAAAACTATCTGAGATTGAAAAACAAGTAAATGAAATAATTTCAAACCTCTACGCTAGAGGAACTCCTGTTGTTTTGTTAGGATATCAGCTTGGAAAGGCACAAACTTTGAGCCAAATCTTCAAGCATTGGGAGCCTCTATACTATCATGATTCTGTAAAAAAAATGAATGATCTGCATAGAAAATTTGGCATTCCACTCAAAGAAGGGATAGGACACACTGAAGCTGAATCCAAAGGACTGTTAAATAAAAAACCGTGGGTGATGGTAGCTCCTATGATGTCAAGTAAAAACTTCTTTTTAAAACACATGAAATCAAAATATGGTGCAGTAACAATTGGTTTTAGTGGGTGGGCAAAATCCCCACGTTACAAGTTTAGCAGAGGCTGTGATTATTCTATTCCACTAAGTGATCATTGTGACTTTGAAGAACTAACTGAAATGGTAGTACAATCTGGGGCCAAAAAAGTTTACACCATCCATGGATTTGTAGAAGAATTTGCAGCACATTTGACAAAAATGGGAATAGATGCGCAACCTTTGCGCGAAGATTCTTTAGATGATTTTATCTAAAATACTTTTCATCTTTTAACAAATTTTGAACAATTACAATTTAACACTAAGCAAGTGCCAGAATTTCTAATATGATCATCTAATGAATGATGACATTCTGTGTTTTTGCACATTCTTCTCTCAGCTTCTCTTTTAATCACTGCTTGAGCAATTTCATTTGCCTTTTCTCTAGAATACTTTTTTTTATCTATGTAATAGTGAACTACTTTATTGTATAACAAATCAGGATTGAACTGCTTTTCTATCACTTTACTTTCCACCCTGTGATGGAATCCAATGAAGCGTAATCGTGGAGCGAATTTTTGGAACCTTTCTTATCTGAGTGATGACTTGATCTAGTACATCCTTAGAGTCTGCTTCAATTTTACCAAAAATGTCATAAATACCATAAGTTCCTCTAACTTCTTTAATCTGTTCTATCTTTGAAAGTTCTTTTATTATTTCAACTTCAGAGCCTAAATCACACTGAATTAGAACATAAGCTACTTCCATTTTTATCAAATTCATTATGTATTTTCATCTATATCAAAGACTCGCCATTTTTCTTACGATGAACGAAAGCTACGCGGTCGTTATATAGAAAAATCATGTAATTATTGGTATGAGTGCTACGGCTTGGAAATGTTTTCGATGTGATTTGACTTTCAAGGAAAAATCTCATGCAAATATGCACAAGGATTTAGAAAATCATTCTCCTAGGGCGATCAAAATAGCAGTAGCATGAAACTTAGATTTTACGACGATATTTTAGATAATAATTAATATTTCACCAAAATCAGCCATCAGCAAATGACTAACGTAGACAAGGCAGCAATCGGTTGGTCGATTGGAATTGTTGTTGTTGGAGTCGCAATTGCTATGGCAGGTGGCAGTACAGGCCTTTCAATAGATACTGGTTCTCTGACCCCTCCCCCAGCAGCTCCTGCAATGCAAGAAAAAACAACCGCTGATCCTTTTGCTGATATCGCACAAAAGACCATGATGCAAGCCGAAGAGCGTGAAAAGGCCATGGCAGAACAGAAGAGTGGTTCTATGCAAGAAAAATCTAGTGGTGTTACAGTTTCTGCACCAAAAGTCACTGAACCCCCAAAAATGACTTCGCCAAAAACAGCTAGAGTTTCAATACCCTCTGGAACATCAGTTCCTGGTTGTGAAGAAACAAACGCATGCTACAAACCAGCCACTGTTACTATCCAAAAAGGTGGAACAGTTACCTGGTCAAATGATGACACAGCAGCTCA
>DASSAK010000079.1:0-7614 GCA_035685445.1 Nitrosopumilaceae archaeon | reverse complement strand
GCCGACTTTAGAATACCCCTGACTTGTTCCTCTGCGAATCAAACCCTTGTTTGACTTTCTAGAATGTTGACCAAATAGAGCAAAAGTTATTGCATCGATAATACTTGATTTGCCAGCACCATTAGGTCCTACAAAAACAGTTACTCCTTCTTCAAAATCTAACTTCGTTGTAGAGTGTGCAAGAAAATTCCCTAGCTCCACTGACTTGATCATTTTAATTTCTCCTTTTTGAATTGCTCAAAATTTTCTAACACCAATTGATTTGCTTGATCAATTTGACTTGTTGATAATAATGGTAATAGCTCTTTAACTGCGAAACTTGCTAGTTTTTCTGATTTTAATGAATTGACTGCAAGCTTGAATAATGCTTCATCCATTTTTTCTGGCCTGTCCATTAAAACCGAGGAGCCATCAGATTGTTGTTGAAGTATTTTCCAAGAATAGTATAGTGTGTGAGGAATTAGACGTGATAGCTGTGCTTGAACAATCTCTGATTCTATATCATTTCCTTCGATTTTGAGCTCAATGATTGGTTTTTTTGGATTATTTTTTGCATTTTCTATTATTTTATCGACAGTTTTTGAAAGATCATTTGATGTTGTTTTTATCGAAAACTGTGGCCTGATGTTTAATTCTATCCATTTGGGTTTGGCTTCCTTAGTTGAAATATCAACTTCGTAGAATCCTTTTTTTGTTTCTTTGATACCTTCACTTGTTGTTAGTTCTGTTGAACCAGGATATGCTATTGGGCCATCAAGGTGTGAAAATTTTTTTAAAAATTGATCATGTAAGTGACCCATTGCATAATAGGTAAAATTTTTTGGAAGATCCGTGGAATTTATCTCTCCAGCAAATTTGTTTAATTCAGTAATTCCCTGATGCATCACGAGAATTTTGTGGCCATTGTGCTCCTTTGCAATCGAATCTATTTCCTTGAACTTTTTTTCATAATCACTCATTTCATTTTTTCTAATTTTATCAAAACCAACAAGCAAAACATCTTTGTAAAAAACTGGTTTTCCTTGACCGATGTATTTTGCAAATTCTAAATTATGATAGACGTATGGGACAGGGGTTGTTCTAATTCTACTAATATCGTGCTCCCCAAGAATGAAAAACGAATCAATATTGTTTTGTTTTAAACGTTTTAATGCATTCGCCATGTGCATTATCGCTGTCCCACTTGGAGTGGGAACATGAAAAATATCCCCCGCAAAAATTACAAAATTTACATGGTCTTTAATTGAAATATCAATTGCTTGGTTAAATGCATCATAAACATCATTTTCTCTTTCTTCTGAACCATATTGAACTAATCCTAAATGCGTATCTGAAATATGAGAAAAAAGCATTTTAATCCAACAAAAGATCTTTTTGAACTAATTCTTGTGTTGATTCTTTTCCAACACCTTCAAGCTTGTGATTGAGAGTCCATTCTCCTACAGCATTCTGATCAGAACCTATTGCCTTGCCTTTTACCTCTTCAATGTGCACAATTGAGGGTAAATTCACCCATTGTCCAACTAGAACTGCATCTCCAACATTTAGTGAAGTAAGCTGTCTGATCAGGTCTTTGCTAATTGATTCTGCAGCAGATGAAATTTGTTGTTGATCATCTTCTTGAACAATTTTCATTATTGCCAGAGAGCCCATCTGACTCAAAACATTTGAATCAATACTTCTTGGTCTTTGTGAGACCACTCCCAAACCCAATCCAAACTTTCTTCCTTCACGTGCAATTTTTGATGCCCAATACTTTGCATGTGTATCTTCTCCTTTTGGAATAAACACATGTGCTTCTTCAATGATTACAAATATCGGTGATTCAAAGCGATGGCGTTTGTTTGATTTTGTTTTTGAATTTTTTGCAAGTGTTGCAATTTTTTTATCATTTAGTAGTTCTTGAAGATAATATGCAAGAGCAACATTTGCTTGTTTTTCACTAAGCTCTGAAATGTTTAGAACATTTACTCGTCCCTCCTTGATTAATCCAATAGGATCCATAATATCCGGATCTAAGATATCTGCAAACCTGTGTCTGGCATCATCAATTTTATCACGAACCCTATCAGCTGAATGTCTGTCTTCTTTTCTTTCTGGATTTGCACCAACTAGTGCGACATTTTCATCAAGACTATCCCAGAACTGCTTGGCCTCTTTGACTTCTGGCGTAAATGATAGGCGAAGTATTCTTTGCTGTATGTCTGCATTTTCCCTAATTTCTAATACATCAGCTAACGTACTTGCATCAAGTAATCTAGGATTAATTTTTGCATCAATTACGTTGATTTTTGGTATGCTCAAGTCTGCATAATCATTGTGATAATCAAAAAGAATCAATGTTCCATCAAGTTTTGAAATTTGCTTTGCAATTAATGACACAAAATTACTTTTTCCCATACCTGTCATCGCTAAAATTCCAAGATGGCGTGAAACAATTTTGTTGAGGTTTATCTTTGCATTAATTGAAGGATTTCTTAAAAGAGAACCAATTCTAATCCATTCTGTCTGCTTTGGATCAAAAATAACTCCTAGATCCTCTTCTGTTGCTTCTAAAATTTCAGTACCTGGTAATGGGGGAATTGCAGGAACTATAGCTTTCCCTTTTTGTAATTGTTGTAAATAACCTAAGATGCCAACTTTTGATGTGAAACTTTTATCCCTGCTATTGATCTCTGCAATCTCTTTACTTTCAACGGTTTCTTCAAAGTTATGGACTCCAGTTAATGCCGCACTTGAAACAAACGACCTTTCAACTAAACCTAAAAGTTTTCCATCAATTGAATCAATTATGACATATTCTCCAACAGAGAGTGGTCTTGCTGTTTGTGCTGAAACCAATGTTGGCTTTGATTCGCCAATTACAAATCCTATGGTCATTCTAAAACCTCCCTGGAACCAACTTCTGTTTTTAATCCATACAGACTAACCAGTTTAAGTAAATCATTGTTGCTAATTTTACAATTGTTATGAGCTAGTTTCAACGCATAGGGATATCCTCCCACGCTGTTTTTGTAAAGTTTGTCTAAAACTGTTTTAATTTCATCTTCTGAATGATCTTTTCCTAAAAATTCTAATTTTATCAACGGTGTGTATTCATTTAATCTTGCAAAGACAGACGCAATTATTTTATCACTTCCATATTTTGGATCTAAAAACAACTTGCTAAATCCTGGTTTTTGTGTTGCGTGATTATAATAGAAAATGTCTCCTGCAGTGGAATCCATATCTGCAAACTGCATTCGGGTGTTTGATGTTTTTGAAACAAATATCACGTTTTCTTTTTTTGTCATGATTTTCAAAAGTGTGGATGATAGAGTAGATTGTCTAGTCATAAATTGTGAATAAAGTGAACCATCCATCAAAACTAAATCAGCTTCATCTATACTTGCATTGCAAGCCTCAATTTCCATCCTGCTTGCCATTGAGGACAAATCAATATCCGGATAACCTAAACCATGATCATGAAGATCCTTTATTATTCGTCCATCAGATTCTACCGAAACAGCAGTTACCACCCATAACTCCATTCCCTGAAATTTTGTACTGTTGAAACTACTGTCAATCCCAGCTGTACTTGCCTCTTTTTTTTGTGGTAAATACTCTGTCCAGTTTTGCTTTGCTTTTTGGATAATTTGATCAAATTTAGGACCTCTTATCATTGAAAGTGTTTTTTCACGTCTTTGAATTGCGTCTTTATAAACAGTGTTGAGCATACGAATTCTTTGTTGCTTTGAATAAAATCTTTAGGTTATACTGTTCTTTCACTCTGGATCAAAAAAAGTATCGATTTTTACCTGTATCGACTAGAATTAATTACAAGAAACTGTTCATTGCATCTAAATGAAAAAAATTGCTTTACTTGGATGTGGTGCGATGGGCACTCAAATCGCCTTGGCAATTGACTCAGGAAAAATTCCTGCCATACTTACACACATTTATGATCAGTCAAAAGATGCATCCAAGACTCTTGTTTCAAAATTAAAAAACAAGCCAGAAATTGTTGAAAACTCTCATCTACTTTCTTCAAATCCTGTTGATTTGGTGGTTGAGGCAGCCTCTCAAGATGCTGTCAGGGATGTGGCACTAAGCGTTATTCAAAATAAAAAAGATCTAATGATAATGAGTGCAGGTGCCATGTTAGATGAATCTGTGTTTGAAGTATTATCTGATGCATGCAAGGAATTTAAAAAAACCATTTATCTCCCATCTGGTGCAATTGCTGGTCTTGATGCTTTAAAATCTGTTCAAAAAGAATTAGAATCTGTCACCTTAATTACAACAAAACATCCTCGCTCTCTTAAGGGCGCAAAGTTTTTTGAGACTTCGGAAATTGATGTTGAAAACATTTCAGAAAAAACAACAATTTTTGAAGGAACATCAAAAGAGGCAGTCACACTGTTTCCTGCAAACATCAATGTCGCTGCATTGTTAAGCTTGTCAGGACTTGGAAGCGAAAAAACCATGGTTCGTATTGTAGCAGATCCTGGCACAACCCAAAATACCCATGAAATTGAGGCAGCTGGAAAATTTGGAAAAATTTCATTAAAAGTTGAAAATGTGCCAGATGAGAGTAATCCCAAGACAAGTAGACTGGCAATTCTTTCTGCTATAGAACGATTGAGAGCAATTTGTTCTGATGACATTAAAATTGGAACATGAATTGGCAAGAATTGCCATTAGTGTTAAAATTAAAGAATTAAAGTGCATGATTCCCTTTCTTTAAATTCTTACAAAAGCGACTTTGTACTGTTTGAACTTAAAAGAAGAAATTCTAAGATTGAAGAAAGAAAAAGATGTAGTAATTCTTGCACACAACTACCAAGTTCCCGAAGTCCAAGACATTGCAGATTTTGTTGGTGATTCACTTGGACTTGCAAGACAAGCTGCAAAAACGCCTCACAAAACAATTTTGTTCTGTGGAGTTCACTTTATGGCTGAGACTGCTGCAATAATTAGTCCTCAGAAAAAAGTTTTGATTCCAGATTTAGAAGCTGGATGTTCTCTTTCAGATTCTATTACAGTTGATGACCTTAGACAATGGAAAAAAGAACACCCTGGCGCTGTAGCTGTTGGTTATGTAAATACTACTGCTGACATTAAATCAGAGTTAGATTATTGTTGCACATCATCAAATGCAGTTAATGTTGTAAAATCAATTCCAGAAGATAAAGAGATCTTGTTTTTGCCTGATATGTTTTTGGGCTCTTATGTTGCAAAAATGACTGGAAGAAAGAACATGCTGATATGGGCTGGTGAATGCCATGTTCATGCAGGAATTAGTCCAGAAAATATTCAGAAAAAACTTGATTCTATGGAAAATGCAGAATTTGTAGTTCACCCAGAATGTAGCTGCACAACCCCGATGCTTTATGATGTTGCATCTGGCAGCTACAATGGAAGACAGGTCCAAATTCTCTCAACTGAAGGAATGATGAAGCACGTAAATCAATCACACGCAAATCAATTTGTTGTTGCAACCGAAACTGGAATTTTGTATAGGATGAGAAAGCAAAATCCTGGAAAAACATTTGTTGCAGCTTCAGATAAAGCTGAATGCCAATACATGAAAATGATAACCCTTGAGAAAGTCTATGACTCTCTTATGCAAGAAAAATACCAAGTCAAAGTTCCAAAAGAAACTGCTGATAAAGCTCGTCTAGCAATTGATCGAATGCTTGCCATTAGTTGATTTTTTTAATTTTCGCAAATACTTTAAGTGCCATAAAGTCTGATTGAAATTAATGGTGATTAACTAATGGAAATAATGGGACGTGGATTCACACAAATTATGAAAGAATCCCCTCAATACTTTCATCTTGGTTTGAAATATGCTGGATACAAGCTGTTTAACAAAAAAAGCCCATTTTATGGTTCAGCTGACATCATCAACGTTTGTAATCTGCACTGTACACATTGCTATTGGTGGCTGAATAGAAAGGAAAATGAAGACCTAACAGTTGAACAATGGAAAAAAGTAATTGATGAGAAGTTCAAAAAACAACACGTTTTCATTGTGACGCTAGTTGGCGGTGAACCAATGATGCGGCCTGACGTTGTAGAGTTGTTTGTTAAAGAATTTCCAAAAAGAGCATGTGTTGTAACTAATGGAACCTATCCACTACCTAATTTAAAGGACATTTACTTTTACTGGATTTCAATTGATGGAACACAAAAAATTCATGATAAAATTAGGGGAGAAGGTGCTTGGGAGCAAACGCGAAAAAATGTTTTAGATTATGTAAAAAATAATGGCGAAAAGGCTTGGAAAGACATTTGGATTTCCATGACAATAAACTCTCAAAACTACAAAACAGTCAAAGATGTTATTGAAGACTGGAAAGATTATACAAACAAGTTTGGCGTTCAATTTCATACTCCGTTTGTGGAAGGTGATCCCCTATGGCTTCCCTTTGGTGAAGAACGAAACAAGGTGATTGATGATTTACTTGAAATGCAACAAAATGGATACAAAGACTACATTATCAATCCCCCTAGTCAGCTAGAATTAATGAAGAAAAGCTGGGGTGGAAAAGGAACGACCCCAATTGATTGTCCTACATGGGCAATTGTTTCAGTTGATCACATGGGAAGAGAAAAGATGCCGTGTTGTATTGGCAGTGCAGAAAAAAATTCTATGAAGCCAAGATGCGAAGAGTGCGGCCTTGGGTGTTATTCTGTTTTACTGGGTTATGGATTAAAAGGAACCGGCATGATTCCACACTAGTTCCAAATTTGGTAATTCAAAATCATTTAAAATCATTTTTTACGGATAATAAATACGAATATCTTAAATAGATATTTTGTAATGTTTTTTTGTGAAAGTTTTAGCTGCAATACTTCTTTCTGTTATTATGTTATCATCAGGATTTATGATTAATTCTCCTGCAATTGCAGAACCAAATGAAAAAGCTAATGACAGAGCAAAATATGTTTTCAAACTTCCTGCCAATGCTGTTGAGATTGCTCCTGGAATATATCACATTGGAACTGCAATTCATGAAGGCAAAATTGTTGATGGAATAGTAGCATATCATCATAAAACAGGACATAATGGAGGTCCAGGTAATGGAGGACCTGGTAGTAATGATGAACCAACTAGTACATGTTTTGCATTTTTAGCTAATGGGGTAAAATGGAATACGATTGAAGACTATCTAGTTGATCCATCAAATACTGTTGGATTAAATGAAGATGGGGTTAGATCTAAAATCGCAACTGCTATCCAAACTTGGGAAGATTCTACAACCGGAAATATTTTTGGAATAGAGGTGTCAGGAAATGTTGATGGAGTTATGAATAACGAACCTGACAACAAGAATGAAGTATTTTTTGGCGATGTAGATGGCTCCAACTCTATAGCAGTAACAATAGTATGGGGAATTTTTAGAGGACCGCCCTCAGAACGAGAATTAGTTGAATGGAATCAGGTTTATGATCAAGTTGAATTCACTTCCTGGAGTCTTACTGGCGAGCCCGACACTATGGATTTCCTTAATATTGCAACACATGAAGTCGGTCATGCAGCTGGACTAGGTCATCCAGACAGTAGTTGTACTGAGGAAACAATGTTCGCATTTGCATCTTTAGGAGAAACAAAGAAACAAGATCTTG
>DASSAK010000078.1:0-5609 GCA_035685445.1 Nitrosopumilaceae archaeon | reverse complement strand
GTAAACTTTGTGAAAGACATCAACAAATTCTAAACAATTGGTGAATGACTTAAATTAATCAATAAGAAATTGAATTTGTGTCAGATGATTCTAAAACAAAATATGATGTAGTAATTATTGGTGCAGGGCCAGCAGGATATACTGCAGGAATTTATTCTTCTAGAGCAGGACATGAAACTTTAATCCTTTCTGGAATTCTTCCCGGTGGACAACTAGTAAACACCACTGAGGTTGAAAATTACCCAGGATTTGAAAAAGGGATCATGGGACCAGACCTAATGATCGAAATGAGAAAACAAACAGAAAGAATGGGCGCGAAAATAATTGATGATGAAGTAACCAAAGTAGATTTTAAAAATAAACCATTCAAAGTTTTTACATCTTCAAAAGAGTTTGAAGGCAAAGCAGTAATTATTGCTACAGGGGCAAATCCAAGAAAATTGGGGTTGGAAGGGGAACAAATGTTTGCTGGAAAAGGTGTTTCTTATTGTGCAACTTGTGATGGACCATTTTTTAAAAACCAAGAATTAGTTGTTGTGGGCGGTGGAGACTCTGCAATGGAAGAATCAACATTTCTTACAAAATTTGCTTCAAAAATACACCTTGTTCATAGAAGAGAGGAATTAAGGGCAAGCCAAGTAATGCAGGATAGAGCATTTGATAATTCAAAAATAAAATTTCATTGGAATTCAGAGGTTGAAGAAATAAATGGAAACGGCAAAGTACAAAATGTTGTTTTAAAAAATAATCAGACAAATGAAAAAACAACACTAGAAGTTGGCGGCGTGTTTGTAGCGATTGGCCATGAACCAAATACAAAATTGTTCAAAGATGATATTGAATTAGATGATAAAGGATATGTTATTTTAAAAAATCGGACAAATACTAGCGTTAAAGGTGTGTTTGCGGCAGGTGATGTGCATGATAGAATATATCGGCAAGCAGTAACTGCAGCAGGTTTTGGTTGCATGGCAGCAATTGATGTTGATAAATATCTAGAGGAAGATGATTAAAAATCACATGTATGCAATTTCAGAGACGTGTTTTGCTGACTTTAAAGCCATATCAAACTCTTCCTCAGTCATTACTTTTTGCTCTGCATATACACTTTTGAATTTGCGACCATCATCAGCAAATATTCCAACAACACAGGCAGGACCATCAATTTTGTATTTTTTCATGGATGCATAAACTGCCGCCGACGAGGGGCTAATCAAGAGTTTATCTTTTTCAAAAACCTCTTTTACCACACCAAATGCTTCTTCATTTGTTACTGAGACCCAGTCATCTACTACCTTTTCACGTTTTAAGAATAAATCTGGCTTTGCAGATTCTTCAAAATTTCTCCATCCTTGAATCAAATGATTTTGTTGGGGTTGACATCCAATGATTTTGATATTTGGATTTTTTTCCTTCAAATAAGTTCCAATTCCAGTAATTGTGCCTCCTGTTCCAACTCCAGTGAAAAAGTGAGTAATATTGCCTTCTGTTTGTTTCCATATTTCAGGGCCGGTCCCTTTGTAGTGACCCATAAAGTTTGCTTCATTTGCATATTGGTTTGGAGAATAGTAGGTATCAGGTCTTGATGAGGCTATTGATGTTGCCAATGCAATGCTTTGATCAGTTCCTGCTCCAACTTTTGGACATAAATCGTCACTTGTTTCAAAAACTTTTGCTCCAAGTGATTTAATGATATCCTTAGTTTCATTACTTGCCTTTTCAGGAATTACAATCTCAACTTTATATCCTAAGAGATTAGCAATTCCAGCTAATGCAATTCCAGTGTTTCCAGAAGTAGGTTCAACAATTATGCTGTGACCTTTTTTTAGAATTCCTTTTTCCTCACCATCTTTAATCATCCAATACGCGGCTCTATCTTTGACAGACCCAAATGGATTGTGTCCTTCAAGTTTTGCAAAATACGTTTGATTATCTTTTGATAAAGAACCTAATTTTACAAGAGGTGTGTTTCCTACTTTGTTTAAAACTTCTGTATCAATGACGGCTTTTGAAGCCATGATTATTTCACCTTTTTAATTGTGAATTCAATTACATTGTTATTTTTTTTCATTTCAACTAGCTCATGACCATTTCTTGAAACCCATCTTGATATGTCATCTTCAGCTGCTGGATCATCTGCTTTAACTGTCAATACATCTCCGGTTTGTAATTTTTCTATTGCAATCTTTGTTCTAAACACAGGTTCTGGACAAAACAATCCAGTACAGTCTAGATTTGTTACATTTTCTGAAATTTTAAGTCACCTAATTTTTTGACCGGTTTGTCATATTAAAAGCTATTCGAGTTTAGCTTATCCTACGTGGAAATAATCTTAAATTGACATCTTGAACATTGTACCAAGATTTCTTTCCTTCATGAATGAAGGATCAATGTTTTGAAAGTTAATTTTTCTAGATAGTCTTTTCATTGCAAAAATTGCAAATTTGTAAAATAAAATCCAGAGATAGCTGTTTGGATTTTTTTCAAATAATTTCAGCAACAATGAAAGATAGCTCTTTGATTGTGGATAAAATTGTGCCATATATTCATGAATAAATTCTTTAGAATTATCAATTTTGTATCGTAAATGTTCAATAGTTTCTTTTGCAGTAGCATAACCAATATTTTTAATTTGGATTCGGTTATGCTTCATAGCAGACAGAATATCATCAAGTGAGTTCTCTGATTCTATTATATTTGAGCATCTTCCTAAAGTAGAAATCACATGTGAATCGCTTCCGGCTACACTTACCATATTTTGTTCTTCAGCAAATAGGGTAGCTTTTGTATTTGCAAAAACATCAACATTGTTACTATTAAAAACCTCAATTAGATCACAATGTTTTGCCTTTTCTCGAACTGCATCTAACAGACTAAATGGATGGGGTGCAGAAGAAATTCCATTCTGGCGTTTTGCTTCATCTATAACTTCTTCAAAGCTTAAACCCGGTTTGATTCTTTGATGCAACCCATATACTAAAACATGTGAATCATCATTTGTGGATATTTCCTCTGCAGGGTAAACGTGAATGTGTTTATATTTTTCATGATTATTTTTGTATTCCACCATTTGAGAATAACCATCAAGGGTGTTGTGATTTGTAACAAACAAAACATCCAAACCAATATTTCTTGCACGTTCTAGTTGATCTTGGATTGTGATATTGCAGTCATAAGGAGCTTCATGTTCTCCAACATTGAAATTTGAAAATAGATTATGACAGTGTAACTCAGATGTTAGATATTCCATATCTTCGTGATACTAAATCAATACAATATAATTTCTTTCAAATATTTACTATCTAAACAAATCATCTTTTTTTGGTCTAATAAGGGATTTTACAGAATCATCAAAAGGTGTAAATTTAAAATTTCTAATTATTGCGGCAGGACTCCCCAAAGATTTTCCCATAACTAATTCAGATGCAGAGCAAAGTTCGTCAGCAACAGCTATAGCAGTTACTCGAAGTGTTTTCCCAAAAGCATCTTTTTTCCCTTCATAATCCATGATTGAATTAATTCCAGAAACTCCAATAGCACAGTCTGTTTGACCCATTCTAAATGGCCTTCCAAACGTATCAGAGATTAAAACAGCAATATTTTTTCCAGTTTTTTTTGAAATTTCTTCTCTTAGTTTTTGAGCAGATTTATCGGGGTCTAAAGGTAATAACGTTGCCAATCCATTTGGAACATTGCTTTCATCAACTCCAGCATTAGCACAAATAAAACCATTTTTTGTCTCAACAATAATAATTCCATTTTCCATTCTAACAATCCTTTTAGTTTCTGAAAGAATTACTTCTAATAGTTTTGGATCCTTATCGTATTCAGAAGCTATTCCTTGAGCAAGCAATGAAGGAATCACAGTACCTAGATTGATAATTCGCCCTTCTTGTTTTGAAATGATTTTTTGCGACACGACAAGAATATCACCATCTTCAAATTTTGTTTTTGATAACAGATCTCCAAGTTTGTCACCAACACCAATTTCTCTTCTTAGGTGAATCGGAATAACTTCAAGGGCCATAGTTTTTATCTAAAAATGTAAAAAATATTGTTTATGCTATAGTTGGTCTTTCCAATGCCAGATTGTAATGTTTGTTTATAATATCTAAAATCTTTGAGAGATCTTTTTCTTCAAGTATTGCATCTGCTACATCCTTTACTTTGTCTTGTGCCCTAAATGCAATACCTAGACCACATATATCAAATAATGCTAAATCATTTGCGCCATCTACAACTACGACAATATCATCTTTTTTCTGATCCCATTCTTTAATTTTGATCTTTGCGGATTTAGCTTTATTAGAATCAACATTGACGACGACACCATCAAGTTTTCCATCTTTGAAGATCAATTCGTTTGAAAAAACATAATCAAGATCAAGTTCTTTTTGGAGCCTCTCTGTCATGATTGTGAATCCACCAGATATTGCCATAAGCTTCCATCCTGCAGCTTTTAGAATTCTACATGCTTCTTTTGCACCAGTCATAATGGGCAAAGAATCAGCTACTTCTTGACATGTTTTAAAATCTAATCCCTTGAGTGCATCAACTCTTTTTCTAAGGCCATCTTCCCAGTTAATTACTCCTTGAATTCCTTTTTTTGTAATATCCCAAATTTCCTTTTCTTTCTTTAATTTTTCAGCAAGAATGGGCAAATATTCAGCATCAAAAAGAACTCCCTCAACATCAAAAATTACTAGCAATTGATTTCTGTTTTCACAACTAAAATCTAATTATATTAAAGTTAAGACTCTAAGAAGATCAAAATTACCGCTAGCAATAAATCAAACTTAGTTTCTGTACTTTTTATGGAAGAACTCGAACACAAGTATGAAGTTGTTGTTCAAACAACCGAAAAAAGACAAAAAATTCCCGATGATGTAAAAGATGAATTAAAAGCATCTGGAATGATGGATGATAAAGGAAAGTTAAAGCTTAAGGGAGTGAGCCCTAAAATGCTCAAAAGAATGAAACAAGAATATGTTGATTGCCCAGTATTAAAGAAAGAAGCACACTTTATACAATGTTTTGTCTGTCCAAACTTTCAAAGTAGAGTGATGGGTAAAGTTCTCTGCAAAGGCGATCCCCTAAAGTAAGAAAAGCTCATTAGTGAAATTTCTCATCAAAAACTAGTTTGAGTAAAGAGGAAATTGGTATCACTGTTTCAAAGAAAGATGACTTTAGTGAATGGTATACTCAAGTAGTCCTTAAAGCAGAATTAGCAGATTATGCGCCAGTAAAAGGATTAATTGTTTTACGGCCTGATGGTAATTCCATTTGGGAATCCATCAAAAAATCACTTGATAAAAAATTTTCTAAATTAGGTGTTAGAAATGGATTTCTTCCCATATTAATCCCACAATCACTATTAGCCAAAGAAAAAAAACATTTTGCAGGATTAAATCCTGAAGTATTTTGGGTCACTCACTCTGGAGAAAATGAGGTCGGAGACAGGCTTGCATTGCGCCCAACTTCTGAAACGCTTGCGTACTCGCTTTACTCAAAATGGGTTAAAAGTTGGAGAGACTTGCCTCTAAAAATTAATTTTTGGAACACAGCGTTGCGTGCAGAAATTAAAGGAACAAAACCTTTCATCAGAACGT
>DASSAK010000077.1:0-32594 GCA_035685445.1 Nitrosopumilaceae archaeon | reverse complement strand
TTTCTAAAGTTTTGTGAGAGGACAAGCAAAAAGAAAGGTGCTGGAATCAAAGAACTTTTTGAAATAGACGCCAACTTTACTAGAGCTATACATCTTGCAAAATCTGCGCAAAGCAAAGGTGTTGAACACTCAAAAATTCCTAAGCTAAAAGAAATCATTGAATCTGAAAAAAATAAGGTTCTTGTATTTACTAGTTACCGTGATTCGGTTGACACAATTCATAAAAGACTAACTGAAATGGGAATTTCTGCTGGAATTTTAATTGGTAAATCTGGTGAAAGTGGTTTAAAACAAAAAAAACAAATTGAAACACTTCAAAAGTTTAGAAATGGTGAATACAAAGTTCTTATCGCAACTAGAGTTGGTGAAGAAGGGCTGGATATATCAGAAGTAAATCTTGTAATTTTTTATGATAACGTTCCAAGCTCAATTCGTTATATACAAAGACGGGGAAGAACTGGAAGAAAAGATGCTGGAAAACTAATTGTTCTTATTGCAAAAGATACAATTGATGAAACCTATTATTGGATTGGAAAAAGAAAAATGACTGCAGCAAAAGGAATGGGAGAAAAAATGACTAGGGTTTTGCAAAAACACGAAGTAAAAACAGGACTTGATGCTTACATCTAACCGAGTCTTTTGATAATATGATACCCAAACTCTGATTTCACCAAATCTGAAACCTCGCCTACTTGAAGCTTAAACGCTGCCTCTTCAAATGGTTTTACCATGACCCCTTTTCCAAAATATCCTAAATTGCCATCTCTTTTTGCACTTCCAGAATCAATTGAAAGTTCTTTTGCTAATTTTCCAAACTTTTCACCTTTTTTTAGACGCTCTTGAATTGCTAATGCTTCACTTTGTTTTTTTACCAAAATATGTGAACATTTTATCTTATTTCCCATAATTTTTCCACAAATTTTTCTTTAAAAAATTATTCTATTCCCCAACTGACCTTGGAAAATGGAGAAATTACTACGAATGGAGCCTCGTTTTCGCCCCATGGTTCATTTCTTACCCAGTCAAATTTTTCATGAAATTTTTTGAAGATTGCTAAAAACTCTGAACCATTCTCAATGATCTTCACTTTACCTTGAACTAGAATTGCCTTGTGTCCACCATGTTTGTATACATCAATTGATAGTGCAGCTTTTGGATTTACTTTGCAGTTTTCAAACATCCTTGTACCATAATCTGTGGCAATAAGAAATTGGCCATTCTCAAAGATATATGAAACAGGTTTCACATGTGGAACATCATCATGTGATGTTGCAACTCTGCATTCTTCCATAGAATTGAGAAATTCAATTTCTTTTTCAGAAAACTCCTTCATTTGAAAATCTCTTTTCGAATTTGTGGAATTTTGCTAAAGACTAGGTCTCTTATTTTTAGCTGATCCTCAGTTGTTGGCATTTCTTGTTTCATAGATGCAAGTGCAGTGCTTGCCATTCCTAACGCCATTCCCATTACTATTCCGTAAACAAACTCTTTTGTGTCATTTACTTTTAGAGTATCTTTATTTTGCTCAATTTCTTCTAAATGGGATGGTATTGTGGCTATTGCTCCACTGATTGTTTGCTCTATCAGCATTTCTAGCTGTTCATCTTCGCTCATGTAACATGTAAAACTGGTTCAGTAATAAATCTGCAGCTAGATTTTTAATAAAGCAAAGATGACATTAACTATGTTTTCTTATTTTTCGATAGCACAGGCTAATGAAATTCTTCCAACTGTAATTAAAAAATTTGAATTTGTAAATGCCAAAAAAAATGAACTAGCAAAAATTGAACAACAATTACAAATTAGTCTCTCAACATCAAATAATTTTGAAGAGTATGTTACATTAAAACAAAAACTTAACGCTGCAATCACAAAATTTTATCAGGCAATAGAGGATTTAGAGAACACGGGCGTTGTTGTGAAAAGCATTGATGAAGGTTTGCTTGATTTTCCTTCCAAGCGTTTTGATGAAGAAGTATGGCTTTGTTGGAAATATGGTGAAACTGAAATCAAGTTTTGGCATGAAAAAGATTCTGGTTTTCAAGGAAGGAAACCAATTAGTGTGAGTAACGAATCGTTAGTGTAAATGCTATCTGTTTGGCTTCGAGTAATTCGGATGCGCTTTCTTCTTGCATCTGTAATCGCAGTATCTGTAGGATTGGCAGTAAGCTGGTGGCAAACCTCACAAATTGATGTATTTCATGCTGTATTGACCATGGGTGGTGTTATGGCACTTCATGCTAGCGTTGACTTACTTAACGATTATTGGGATTTTAAACGAGGTATTGACTCTCAAACAAAGCGTACAAAAATGAGTGGTGGTACAGGAGTTCTTCCAGAAGGATTACTAAAACCATCATCAGTTTATCGAGCAGGAATTGGATTTTTAATCTTGGGTTCTGTTGTTGGTAGTTATTTTGTTCTACTTTATGGAATAATTATTGCAATACTTCTTGGCTTCGCAATAATTTCAATCTATTTTTATTCAACAAAAATTGTTGATTCTGGGCTTGCTGAAGTTTTCGTAGCAGTTAAAGGTACAATGATTGTTCTTGGCACATATTTTATTCAGACAAATGAAATTCTAGTCAATCCAATTTTAGCTGGAATTGTAGTTGGGGTTTTATCTTCACTAGTTTTATTTATTACATCTTTTCCAGACTTTGATGCAGATAAATCAAAAGGACGAAAAACTCTGGTGATTGCAGTTGGAAAACAAAAAGCAACTTCGTTTTTTTGGATCTTTATCACAATTTCTTATGGAATCATAATTGCAGGAGTACTTTCTGAAGTTTTTCCTATATTTTCATTATTGACTCTGGTAACAGTTCCTTTAGCCATCAAATCCGGCCTAAATTTGAGGACATCGTTTGATAATGATGAACAAATGATTCCTGTTATGAGTAAAACATTAGCATTTAGTAGAATAACTGGTGCATTGTTTGTTGTTGGATTTTTAATTAATTTTTCAATATGAAATAAATCAAGCTATAATCTATAACATTCATGATTAGTGGATTTGCAACAGAAGAAGGAACTGCAAACTTTGTCAAAAATGCCGAAACACATCCTAAAAATTATCATATTGTTCAAGGCCTTACATTATCAAATGTAGGCATTGGCACGTATCTGGGACAACCTGATTCAGAAACAGATCACCTAGTTAAAAACGCAGTAAAAAAATCAATACTGTCTGGAATAAATGTAATTGACACTGCAATAAATTATCGAGCCCAAAAAGCAGAACGTTCAGTTGGACAAGCGATTTCTGAGTTAATTGATGAAAACAAAGTATCCAGAAATGAAGTTTTTGTTAGCACAAAAAATGGATATGTGACAAATGATGGTGATGTCAAAGAAGATTTTTGGCAATATGTAAAAAATGAATATGTTTCAAAGGGCGTAATTGGAGAAGGAGATATTTCTTCTGGTTACCATTGCATGACTGTACCATACCTTGAGGATCAGCTTAATCGTAGCCTCAAGAATTTAGGATTTGATTGTATTGATTTACTCTATTTACATAATGCAATTGAAGGCCAAATTCAAGACATTTCTAAAGAACAGTTCCTAAAAAATCTCAAAAATGTTTTTGAGTTTTATGAAAAGCAAAGAAAAGAAAATAAAATTAGATTTTATGGGATGGCTACTTGGGAATGTTATAGAGTTGATCAAGAAAATCCTCAATTTCTTTCACTTGAAAACACAATAAAATTGGCAAAAGAAGTTGGTGGCGAAAATCATGGTTTTAGATTTATTCAATTACCATATAACATGTATCTTGATCAAGCATTAATGAAAAGAAATCAAACTGTTAATGGAAGTCAAACTTCAATTTTAGAAGCAGCAAATAAATTTGAAATTGGTGTATTTACTAGTGTTCCATTAATGCAAGGAAAGCTATTATCTACTGGAGTAATGCCTGAATTTGGAAACCTTAAACCATCATTGAGAGCATTACAATTCATTCGTTCATCACCTGGAGTTCTTGCACCTTTGGTTGGTCATAAATCGGAATCTCATGTCAATGAAAATCTTGAAATCATGAAAATCCCACCAATCGATGAAAATGAATTTTCAATTTTACTCAAACAACTTACATCGTAATTTCAAAACCAATACATAAATAGAAACAATCAACGTTGTTTTTTGTGCCTACTGATCCTGTTTGTGGAATAGAATTAGATGAAAGTCTAGCTCTCGAACATGAACATGATGGAAAAAAATACTATTTTTGCTGTAATGGATGCAGAAAAATTTTCTTAAAAAAACCACGAAAATTTAAGAATAAGGATTAGATTGGAAAGGCTCCACACATCCTACAGAATCTCGAATCAAATCCTACCTTAAACTGACAATATGGACATTTATCATTTGAGGAATGCAATTTTGATGGTTCTTTAAAGTATTTTCTGTAAATTTCATAGTAGTGTAATGATTCTTTGCTTCTAATTTCAACTCCATCAGATTCTTGAATGGTTTTTTTCTTTTCTTGATATACTGAATCATTAATTATGCTGTTAAAAAGCTGCGTTAGGCCAGATGTTCCAGCCCCGTCCTGAAGAGGGGATTTTTTTCTCCATACAATAGATTTTGGAATTTTATTTTCATATATTTGGCGTAAAATGAATTTTCCATATTTTTCACCATCTTTTATTCCAACTTTGTATTTTGCTGGAATTTTTTTTGCCATATCCATAACTGCCTCTTCTAAAAACGGAGATTCTACTGTAATTCCTAGAGCTTTTCCTATTTCAATTGCCGGAAAATGCATTATTGACCAAATTCTCTTTAAATCTTTTTCAAGTTCCTGTTCTGATTTTTTTAAAAGAAAATTATATCCTGCAAATAATTCATCTGCACCATCACCAGTTAAGAGATAATTTTCATTGGAATTTTTAATTTCTTTTAATGCTAAATACATTACAACGGAATTTCTAATTTCAATGTTGTTGAAATTTTTTAGAATTTTGATACATTCTTCTAATCCTTCCAGTAATTCTTCAGTTGTGACAGATTTGATTCTGAAAGGAACTTTGAATTCTTTAGCTGCAAGTTGACTGTAGGTTAGATCTGTTGCAAGAAAGTCTTTAGCTATTATAGCAATTGTTTGTGGTTTTTTTTCACGTAGGTGATATGCAATAATGGAGCTGTCTAGTCCTCCTGAAAGTGCTATATGATTTGATTTACAATTTAAAATTGCTTTTTCTAGAATGTCATAGAGTTCGTTCATTGCATCCATAAATTGTTCAATCTTCTGAATAATATAATAGGTTAGCCTAATTCATGCTGTGAATGTAATTAACACTCGTAGAAGCAATTTTAATTGATAACTTTAAATTCCATATGGAGCAATTTTTAATATTGCTACTTCCAGCAGAAATAGAATCAAAAACACTAATTCCTGCACTTAGAGCCATTCTTGCAAAAAAGCTTGCAGAGGATCACAAAATTAGAGAAGATGAAATATCAAAGATGTTGGGTGTTACACAAGCTGCAATTAGTAATTACATTAGGGGAACTAGGGGAGACCCACAACTAATTCAAAAACTACTGTCTGAAGAACAAGTTTCTAAAATGCTTTCTGAGTTAAGTGATAGTTTAGCATCAGATATGGCTTATACTCCTTCTAGTTTATCGAAATTTATCGGTCTTTGTAATTATATAAAATCAAGTTTGTTAATTTGCGACATTCATCATAATCTTGAAACAGATATTGATGAAAAGGTATGCAAAGAATGTGAAAATATGCTTCTAAAAGGACCTGGTTCTGTTTATTAGTCTAATTTTTTGAAATCACAATTTCAATTGTAGAAATCATTCTTCCCATTCCTACTGGAGTTTCACTATCTACAAGAATTTTTTGAATTTTTGAATTTCCTTTTAACATTTTTTCTGTCAAAATGTTTGCAACCGCCACTGCATTTGGTATTGAATGTCCTTTTGCTCGAAGAACAAGTTTCTTTGATTTTCCAATTTTAGGGATCAAATCTACCGCAGATTTCATTACAGGTTCATTTCCAATATAAAAAACAAAATCATTTTCATCTGCTTGGGTAATATCCATGGATGTGTCTTCTTTTTCCTCCTCCCTCAGCATCAGATATTCTGTTGAATTTTTCAAGTGTTAAAAATTTTGTCGACGATTCGTCCATTACTTAAAATAGTCAATTGGTATGTTTTGATAATCTCCATTTGGTAAAACTCTTCTAATTACAATTGGAATGACTCTTTTTTCTAATTCTTCCATTGCTATGTCAAGAGATATTCTAGCAGTTTTAGGAATTGGTATGAATGGTGGCGCTCCTAATGATAATTGTAAAGCTCTTGCCCCCATAATTCTTGCTTTTTCAAATCTTGTAAGTGTTGGTGGCCCAATTGAAATTTTTCCTTTTTCAACTGGAATTTCTACAGGTTCATGTGTTGGGTCAGTTTCAATTATTTCTCGACCTTCTATCTCTTTGAGTCTTTTTTCTAAATCTGATTGTTCTTTTTCAGTTAGTTCTTTTTTTGCCTCAATTAATTTCCTATAAGTATCCATGGCTTTTGTAAGACCTGCATTTGCTTCAGCTTCGACTTCTGTTTCAGAAACCTCTTCAGTCTCTTTATCTACCACTAACTTTTGTTCATTTGAATCAGGCAAGTAACCATTTTCCTAAAAGCGGTTATATATTCCAATAATTCAAAACAACAAATTGAGTTCTAATTCTGTATCTAAGATTAACTTAATTTTAGAAATTAAGGGTAAATCAAAGATTACGTGTGAGCTAAAAAGACATCTTTCTCCAAAGACTGTTGGAATACTTTCACGATCGTTGCCTTTAGAAGGAAACGCTCACCTTTTAGGAAAATCAATAATTTATTTTGAAACTCCGATTGATTCTGGAATTGAAAGAGCGCGCACTTCTTTCAAAAAAGGCGATGTTGCCTTTTTGCCAGCTGAAGGAAGCATTTGCTTTTTTGCAGCAAATAGTGAACCTGGAAAAAAAATGACTCCACTTGGTAAAATCACTTCGAATGTTGAAGCATTATTTGAAATAAAGTCTGGTGATGTTATTTCGCTTTATGCTGATACGGGTTGATAAATATGATGACCACTGTATCCTCCAACCTTTTTTACAGCTCCATCTTGTAATAATTTTTTTAAATAAGCATTTGCAGTAGAAATTTTTACTCCTGTTTGTCTTGCAAGTTCTTGCACAGTAATGACTTTGGAACCTTTGATTGCCTTCATGGCTTGTTCATCTGTTAAAATTACTCTGATCTCTGCCTTTCCGACTTTGTCTTCTTTATCGTCTTTTTTTCCTTTCTTTGATTTTGTACCGGATTTTTTGGCAGCTTCAGTTGATTGTTTTTTTTCTGCTTGAGCTGGTGATTGTTTTTTTGCTCCACCCATGAAAACTACAAAATTAATTCCTCTTATAAACGAAAAGTTATCAATGAAATTTTTCAACTATAAATAACATTTGAATTATGAAAAATTATGGGCGTAATAGCAAAAGGTGCAAAATGCAACATTGATGGTTGTTCTAACGATGGTGTACGCTCCCTTAATACTAAGAAGGTCGAAAACGCAGGATTACGAGTAAATTCTCAAGGTAAAAAAACGGTTCTTTGTAAACAACACTACAAAGAGTGGAAAAAAGAATCCAAAGATGATAGAGATTTAGAACGTGCCAGATACGATAAATTCTAGTTTCTTTTGTGTTTCTTTGGTTTACGTTCATAAAATTTTTCTGTTGAACGGAAATAATCATCATTTAATTTTTTATAAAACGGTCCTAATTTTTTGTATAGTCTTTTTGGCTTTCTAGATTTCTGATTACTCAGAACATATAATGCTAGAATGGGAAATGCAATTGTGGAATCAGCATACACTGTAACCATATCTTGATGTGAGTCTTGTACCTTTCCCCAACTTTTTCCTTCTTGAAGCGTTGCACCGGATAATCCTCCTGTATCTGGTCTTGCATCTGTGATTTGTATTATGTAGTCTTGTCCACCATCATCTCTTCTTAAAATTTGATCAAGTAATGGACCAGTTTGCTGAGCTGTATTCTTTGGAACTCCTCCACCTAATTCTACTATGCCTGATTTTTTTGAATTATAAAGAATGGATGCCTGTTCAATAATCTCACGTACAAAATCTAAATTGTATTGTTTGTCACGTAATCTATGAACTGCTAAGTTTAGAGCTAATGAAGAATCCTTCAATGTTGATATGTAAACTGGAACGTCGTACTTGTATGCGGTTGTAATAAAACTACGTTCTGGATATCTTGCATGCTCTTTGCTCATTTTTCCCATAAAATTGCAAAATTCAGCAGTTGTAAACGGTTTTTCAATAAATTGATCTTTAAACATTTTTTGGACTACTTGATCTTCAGCTTCTAACGTTTCATAGAATTTAATGTAAACATCTCTAATTCTGACAATTTCTTTTTCATACAATTTCATATCGTCTACGTCAAAATGACCTTGCTTGATTGGCAATCCCCACGAAAAATGATCTTCATGGTACACATTGGCCCCTGTTGTGATAATCCAATCCACAAACCCTCTTTCAATCAAAGTTTTGAAAATTCCGCCAAAGCCCACCGGAGTCATTGCACCTGAGATGGTTAGGCATATGGTTGCATTTTCTTTAATCATTTTTGCATAAAGTTTTGCAGCTTCTCCCAGTTTTCTTGCATTATAACCTGAACCAGCATAAATTTCGACAAGTTCCTCAATCTTCATTTTTGGATGAAGTTTGATGTGTGGTATGTCTTTTCCTTTAAAATTATGTGGATCCATAAATGAAAAAAAATTATTCGCTAATTAATACTTACGACTAGTTTTATTATCATAAAAACAAAGTAGAAGCTATGACGATCATAGATTTTTCAAATCCTCAAAGAGTTAATCGAGAACCTGATAAAAAATCTATACTGCTTTCTAATGGTACTTTCTATGAACAGGATTTTCTGATTAAACGAATCGAATTAAAACTTTACATTGAAAAAATAGATGAAAAACGTGGTCCGTACTCATTAATTACCGCAAATATTGAAACTGATAAAGGAAGTATAGAAATGATATATGATGAAGGGTTTCGTGGAGAAAACTCATTAGAAAAGGCGACAGAATTTGTTATAAACAATTTAGGAATTTCAGCTTTAGTTCAAAGATCTATCATATCATTAAAGGACAAAGTAAAAAATTCAAATTAACAAAAGTTTTGGGTAATATGTAATACCCCCCCCGAAATTACAACTCCTATTCCTTCTGAACCATATCCGTTAAACAAAAGATTGTCCCTGTGTGATGGACTATCCATCCATGATTGTACAATACGGATTCCAATTCCGTTAAGTTCATCAGGAAAATTTACTTCTGCTAAATTTTCTCCTCCTCTTAAAACATCTCCATTAGATAATTCTCTTGCACAAACAAAATTTGCTTTTTGATATCTGTCCGCAACATCTTCTCCTTCAGGAGAAATGTGCGATAAATAATTTCGTTCACTCATATCTTGACTATGTTTTTTTGCAATTTCTGCAATTGTGCTGCTCCATGATAGAGGTTTTAATCCATGCAATTTTCTTACCTCATTTACTTCGTGATGAATATCAAACGCAATTTGCTTTAGATCAATTACTGGATTAGTAGGTGTAGATTCTGACATTATCTTATCTGGTAAAATCCCAGAATTTCCAATAATTGCTACTGTTCCTATCAGAACCACTGCTGAAATGATAATCCATCCAATTGATGTCAAAGTATATTTTTTAATTGATTTTTTATATTCATCTTTTGTATGTAATTTCAAATTACACTGATTTTATTCAGCAAATCAAAGCCAAATTTTCTTAGAATGTGAAATTCTTCATAAAAATTAACTCTACATGCTATTTTTTAGCACAAGATTTAATTCAATAATTACTACAGTTTCAGACTGTGCGAATTTTACAATTACACTGTGATAGCATAGAATTTACCCCCATAAAAAAGGAAATAAAATACGCTGAAGAAATAACTCCTGAAACAAAGAAGTTTCAAGAAATTGTTGTCGCCTTTGTAGCCGTAGAAGAAGAAGATGACTCATCTGTTGCAAAGAAAGCAATTAATGAAATCGCCACATCCATGAACAAAGTGGGATGTGAAAAATTACTTCTATACCCATATGCTCATTTAAGCTCAACTCTTGCGTCTCCCTCAACTGCACTTGGAATTTTAAAAGAAATGGAGTCATTTGCAACTGGTTTAGATATTTCGCGTGCACCTTTTGGCTGGACAAAATCGTACAAAATTCAAGTAAAAGGACATCCTCTTGCTGAAAACTCAAAAATCATCTCCAAAGATAGCGTTGAAGAAGAAACTTCTGAAGCATTAAAATCTGAATCTAAAATTCAATCTTTTTGGTATGTTCTCTCACCTGATGGGACGATGACTGAACTATCAAACTTTGATTTTAAAAAGCATCAAAATTTAGAAGTATTAGCAAAATATGAATCTGCAAAAAAACGTAGTGTTGATGAACCTCCACCTCATGTAAGTTTGATGAAAAAAATGGCAATTGCAGATTATGAACCTGCATCTGATTCTGGAAATATGCGATTTTATCCAAATGGTAGGCTGATAAAATCTTTGATGGAGCGTTATGTTGGTGATAAAGTAAAAGAATATGGTGGTTATGAAGTTGAAACACCAATCATGTATGACTCACATCATCCAAGCATGCAAAGTTATTTCAATAGATTTCCAGCACGACAATACAATATACGGTCAGAAGGCAAACACCTTTTTCTAAGATTTGCAGCATGTTTTGGCCAATTTTTAATGGCAAATGACTTTCAAATGTCATACAAAAATCTACCATATCGTTTGTATGAATTAACACGATATAGCTTTCGTCGAGAACAATCCGGTGAATTGGTAGGATTGCGTAGATTGCGGGCATTTACAATGCCTGACTGTCATTCATTTTGTAAGGATATGAAACAGGCTATTGATGAATTAAAGAAACGTTTTGATCTTTCAAAAGAAGTTATTCAAGAATTAGGACTTGATGATCAAGATTATGAAATGGCCATCCGTTTCACAGAAGAATTTTACAATCAAAATAAACCCATGATTTTAGAATTTGTAAAAAAACATGGAAAACCTGTTTTAGTGGAGATGTGGAAAGAGAAATTTTTCTACTTTGTATTAAAGTGGGAATTTAATTATATAGATAATTTAGGAAAAGCATCTGCGTTATCAACAGATCAAATTGATGTTGAAAATGGAGAAAGATATGGAATTGAATTTGTTGATGAAAACAACAAGCCACAGCACCCTATAATTTTACACAATTCTCCAAGTGGTGCAATAGAGCGTGTTATTTACGCATTATTAGAAAAAGCTGCAAAACACGCAAAGGAGGGAAAAAAACCACAACTCCCTTTATGGTTATCTCCAACTCAGGTTAGAATAATCCCCTTAAAAGAAAACTTTTTAGAATTTAGTAAAACTCTTGCAGAAAAGATTTCTAATAACGACATAAGAGTTGATATTGACGACAGGAATGAAAGCATTGGAAAAAGAATTCGTGAAGCAGAAAAGGATTGGATTCAATACATTTTAGTTATTGGAGATAAGGAAATTAATTCCAAAAACCTTAGTATTAGAGATAGAAAATCTGGCCAAACACACGAATTATCTTTTGAAGCATTCGTAAATGAAATCAAAAATCAAACAAAAGGAAAACCCTTTTCAAAACTAAATCTTCCTTTGTATTTGTCTCAAAGACCGCAAATAATGGTTTAGAGCATCGATTTATTACATAGTAAATTTTGAAATCAGCTGGTATTAGAAAATGAGCTTTCTCGATTTGTATCTAAATAGAAATCCCATGATAACAAGTTCAGATGAAAATACTGATCCAGTTGCAATAGTTTTTGGAGTTCCGTTTGATTCTACTCATTCTTACAAGCCAGGAACCAGATTTGGTCCTGATGTGATAAGAGATGCATTTAACAACATTGAAATTTTTCATCCGCAATTTCAAGTGGATCTTGAAGCAGTCAATATTGAAGATTTAGGTAACACCAAACATACTGTAGTTGCTGAAGAAATGTTAGAAATGGTAAAAAAAATTACCACAGAACTCATACAAAAAAATAAACAGCTAATTATTCTTGGTGGAGAACATCTAATTACATTAGGATCCTATATGAGTTTTCCAAAAGAAACTGGCTATATTGTATTTGACGCACACTATGATTTACGTAATGAATATGCCGATATCAAATTAAGTCATGCAGCTTATTTGAGAAGAATTGTAGAAAATCGTGGATCAGAAAATATAATTCATGTTGGAGCTCGTGCATTTGTTAAAGAAGAGCTTGAATTTCTCACAGAACATAAAATTAAAACAATTTCTGATAAAGATATTCGTAATGGTGATGGGCCCAAGTTAATAAAAGACGCTGTATCTACATTTGATGAAATCTATACTAGTTTTGATTTAGATGTATTAGACCCTGCATTTGCTCCTGGTGTTGGTAATCCTGAATCTGTTGGTGTTTCTTCAAGAGAATTATTTGATATGATTTATTCTCTTGACGGAACCAAAGTAACGTGTTTTGATATTGTTGAATTAAATCCAACTCACGATAACGGTGCAACTGCTTCTTTGGCTGCAAAAATAATGTCAACTATGATCGCATTAAACTTGAAAAAATAATTAGATTTTTTGTTTTAATCCAAAACTTGATAGTCTGTCAAGGATTTCTTTTTCAGCCACCTCTTCAGTATACACTTGTTTTAAAATACTTGAAAATGTATCATAGTCAGCAAAAATTTCTTCCTTTGACTTCATCGTAGTTCGTGTAACGTGAGAAATAATAGAATGTGCTGCGGTAAATCCAAACTCTTCTTCCATAACTTTTAGTATGAAATTATCTTTTAGGTTTTGAGAATTCTCATTAGAAAGACTGCCTTTTGAAATCCATTGTATTGCCATACGTAAATTAGTTATTTTTTTTATTATAGCACCAGCTTGTTATTTCATATAACAACTCTGATTTCTGTATGATTTTTACATCATTTTTTATATACATCTCCTCTGCTGAAGAGCTCGTGCTTAATAATCTGAGAGATTCCTTGAGACCAAGTCTCGAAAAAATTGGACGCGGATTTGCAAGAACTGGACTACCACCAAATTTCTGGACAAGTTTAGGACTTGGATTTGCTTTTGTTTCTGCACTTGTTTATGGCTTGAATGTAGAATTTGCATTAATCATTGGCGGAATTTTACTATTAATCTCTGGATTTTTTGATATTGTAGATGGGCAGGTAGCCCGTGTTACCAAAAAAACATCAAAAAAAGGAGGATTTTTAGATTCAGTTTTTGATAAAGTGGCCGAAGTTGCAATATTTTTAGGAATTTTGGTAGGAGGATTTGCTGAACCTTACCTTGTTTTTCTTGCAATAACCCTATCGTTGCTTGTTAGTTATACAAGATCAAGAGGAGAATCTCTTGGCGTCAGCTTACAAGGTATAGGTATCGGAGAAAGAGCAGAGCGACTACTTGTGATTGCAATTCTAGGTATAGTTGGCGGGATTTTTCCTGAAATAAAATTCATGGAATATGCTGTTTTAATTGTAATAATAATTGCAGGAATTACTTTTATTCAAAGAGTTATAGTTACTTCAAAAAGTCTTAAAGATTAATCTTAACGTAATCTACCGCGCTGTCTTCTAGATGCTTCGGATCTAATTTTTAAAATTCCAAAATGAATTGCACATGAAATGCAATACCATTTTAAAACCTTAGGCGATGCAATGTATGCCCCCTGTGCTCTGAGTTCTTTGGCTAGAGAATGTTCTACGAGATTTAATCTAGAAGTGACCTTTTTTGCTTTATCTTTAGGAACTGTTTGCCCACAATTTGTACATTGAACTACTCCTGAAGAACCCTTGCCTCCTTTTTTACGTCCTCTACTTGCACGTTTTAGTGGCATGCCAATCGTGACCTCTGCCTCCTTATATTCTTGATGTAAAAAGCATAAAAAACTGAATCTATATTTCAAGCTTAAATTAGATTTCGTTTTAAGTTAAGTTGAGCATGAAAGGACTATGCCACAAATGTCTTACATCTAACGTTGAATTGATTATTTCCAAGGGAGAGATTCTATGTAAACAGTGTTTTGAGAAAAAAAATGCAAAAAACTAAATCATCATCTTCTGGTTTTCTTCAATATGAAATTGGCTATTTTTTCTCATTGCGTTATTGATACCATCCAAATTAACGATTCTTCTTATCAACAGGTTGGTGGCCCTGCGTGCTATTGTGGCATTGCCGCAAAAAACTTGAAATTTGATGTTGATCTTTATACAAAATTTGGCAAAGATTTCCCACATGAAGAATATTTGGCAAAAAATAAAATCAATTCTCAAAATGCGTTTTCTGACACTCCAACTACTAGATTCAAAATTATAATTAATGGTTCTGATAGAACTCTCTATTTAGAACAAAAATGTGCTCCGATTGAATATTGTGAATTCAATACTGACGGAGTATTGATTAGTCCTGTGTTTGATGAAATATCAAAAGATACATTTGAAAAAATAAAACAAAACTCTAATTTTACCTTCCTAGACCCTCAAGGATTTTTACGTAGAATTAATTCACAAAATAAGGTTTTTCTTGAAACAACCAATCTTGATCTTTCTAAAATTTCTGCAATTAAAGTTAGTCCAAATGAAATAAAAAATATTGTTGGAACTGCTGATGAATATGCAATGAAAACACTTCAAAAATATGGCATTGAATATATTTTGTTTACAAACAAACGAGATATCTCTATGCTTGTTAAGGATAGATTATACTCTATCACTTTGCCTACCAAGGAACTTTATGATACTACTGGTGTTGGCGATATCTTTAGCGCAACATTTTGTTCTACGATGCTTAAAGAAAATGATTTTCTTTGGGCATTTAGCTTTGCTGGCGGTGCAGCACAAGCGGCTCTTGAATCAAAAGAAATTGGACTAGAAAAAATTCCAAAAAAAGGAGCAATTGAAACCAATGGTTCTTATATTTATAACATGATAAAATTCAAACAAGTATAGTACAATTTCCATTTTTGTGCTTAAATTGGAATTTATCCTTTTATTGTACATGTTGATGTACATGGACTGTGCAAATTGGAATTTACAGTGTAGGTGTATCTGATTCTTCTACTAGATCATTGAAAAAATTACTAGAAAAATATGAAATCCAGTCCTTTTCAATTACAAACAAGACAAAAACAAAAAATGCCGATTGCATAATCGTGCTTGGTGGGGATAGGGGTGTTAGAAATTATTTTCATCAGACATTTGATGTCACAACTCCTGTTTTAGGTATTGGAGAATCTGAATCTAGTGGATTTTTAGCACAAATTGAGCTAAAAGAATTTCCCACATATCTCAAACGATTCAAAAAACAAGATTTCTCAATTGATGAGGTAATTAGACTTGGTGTTAAAATTGATGGAAAAAATGTTTATCCTGTATTAAATGACGTAGCTGTATTCCCATCAAAAAGTGCAATGTTGATGGAGCATACTTTACGTGTGGATGGAGAAGAAGTATGGCATGATAGCAGTGATGGAATTATTGTTGCCACTCCAATTGGTTCTTCTGCATATTCAATGTCTGCTGGCGGACCTGTGATCTTTCAAGATTCACCTGTTTTTGGTATAATTTCTGTTAACTCATTAGATGTAACTAGGAGACCACTAATCGTTTCAAACGATAGCTCGATTGAAATTGATGACATCTCATCACGCCTTCATTGTGAAGTTGTGCTTGATGGAAGTGACAGATACAAAGTAAGAAAAGTAGTTGAATGTACCAAATTCACTCTTCCTGCCAAAATAATTCGAATGAAAAAGGATTCTACTGCAATCTCTGCATTAGCAAAAAAGGTTCACCTTGCAGAAGAGTTACTAAGCATGCCTCCAAGCTCAAAGCTTCTTTTGAAAACTTTAGAGTATGAAGGCTCATTGACACAAAAAGATCTAGCAAAAAAAACTCTGTTACCGGATAGAACAGTTCGAATGGCACTTAGTCATCTTTTAGAAAAAGGGTACGTCAAACGTAAGGTCTCAATTCGTGACGCTCGTCAAAAAATCTATGAGATCTCAAAAATAGATTAAAAGAATTATTTGCATTTTTTCTTATGCTTTCTTAATTCTTCAGATGTATAAAATTCTGTTCCACAAACTCGACATTTTTCTTTAATCTTGTTTCCATGAGCCTTTTCAATATGGCGTTTTAGCCTTTCAGGATCAGAAAGCTCTGTACCACATTTTTTGCATTTTGTTTCTGAGAGATTATTTTGTCTGCTAAATAATCCCATATGTGATATTGTTCCTCGTTGTACAAAAACCAGCTCTATTTGATAATAAAAACTAGTTTTGTGCTGAGGCTGAAATAAAGGCTTCAAAAGATTGTTCAGGAAATCCAGGCCTGCTATTAAATTCAGGATGAAACTGAACCCCCAAGAAGAATTTGTGTTCTGGCACTTCCAAAACCTCCATTCTTTTTCCATTATCACTTTCGCCAGAAAATTTCATACCATTTTTCTCAAAAATATCTCTATATTCTTTATTGAATTCGTATCGATGTCTATGTCTTTTTGAAATCAAATTTGAATTGTAAATATTAAAGGCAAGAGAATTATCTTTAATTTTAATTTCATTTGCTCCCAACCTTAATGAACCTCCCATGTCTGCTATCTCTTTTTGTTCAGGCAGTAAATCAATAATTGGATATTTTGTTTTTGGATCAATCTCTGTGGAGTTTCCATTTTCCATATTACACACATGTCTTCCAAAAGCTACTGCTGCTAATTGAAAACCAAAGCAAATTCCAAGATAGGGAATGTTTTTCTCTCTTGCAAAGTTCGCTGTTTTAATAATCCCCTCAGAACCTCTCGTTCCAAAACCCCCTGGTACCAATATGCCATTAAATTTTTCAAGCTTATCAATATCTAATTTTTCTGAATCCATCCAATCAATAGAAACAGTTTTTCCAATTTTAGCTCCTGCATGTTTTAATGCATGATTTACACTCACATAACTGTCAGCTAGTGTTACATATTTTCCTACCATTGCAATGTTGACATTGCCATTTTTGTAATTTAATGAATTTACAATAGCATTCCACTTATCCCAGTTTTCAGATGCATTGACTAATCCAACTTTACCAAATTTTTTAAAAATTGAATCTACAATTCCTTGATCATAAAGAATTTGCGGTACTAGAAATATAGAATCAACATCATGACAAGAAATTACATCATTTATTGCTACATTTGTAAACAAGGCAATTTTTTGTTTTGTTTTTTCTAACAAAGGTGATGTGCATCTTACTGCAAGAAAATCTGGCTGAATACCAATTCTTCTTAACTCTTGTACACTATGTTGCGTAGGTTTTGTCTTTTGTTCTCCCACAACATCAAGAGAAGGGGCTAATGTTAGATGAACAAAAATTACGTTTTGTGGCCCATCCTCTACTCTTATTTGCCTCAGTGCTTCTAAAAACGGAAGGCTCTCAATATCTCCAACAGTTCCACCACACTCGACAATCAAAATATCGAGTTTTTCATCTTCTGCTATTTTTCTAACTCTTCTTTTGATTTCATCAGTGGCGTGAGGAATTATCTGAACACATGCCCCAAGATATTCTCCTCTTCTTTCTGCTTCAATAACGCTAGAATAAATCTGAGCACTGGTTATATTGTGAGATTTTAGAATGTTCTGATTAAGAAACCGTTCATAATTTCCAATATCCATATCGCACTCGCCACCATCTTCGGTAACAAAGACTTCGCCATGGATAATAGGATTCATGGTTCCAGCATCATAGTTAAGATAAGGATCTATCTTTACACAGGAAACATTTTGATTCGATAATTGAAGAAGTTTAGCAATAGAAGAAGAAATTACGCCTTTTCCAAGGCCAGACATTACTCCGCCTGTAACAAAAATAAATTTTGTCTGCACATATGGGTATCGAATTTCCTGTTTATGTAGCTTTTGTTGATGCCTTCATTTTTTTTGTAAATGAAGTAACTTTGGCTTCTAATTGGTTTGTAGGGGTTTTTTCAATTAATCTTAAAAATGCACTACCTACAATTACTGCATCAACATTATTGGAAACAAATTTTTTTACATCATCAGGAGTTGTTACTCCAAAACCTATTCCCACCGGAATTTTTGAATTAACAACTTTTTTTGTGTTTTTAATTGCGTTTATTGTATACTGCTGAATTGTTGTTTTCATTCCGGTTGTGCCAAACATTGATACTAGGTACAAGAATCCTGAACAAATTTTTGCAATCTTTTTTAAACGATTTTTATTGGTATTTGGAGATACAAGAAAAATTGTGTCAATGTTATATTTTTTTGCAGCATTCACATATTCTTTTGATTCCTCAATGGACATGTCGGGAAGAATAACCCCATCAATTCCAACCCTTTTTGCATTAAAAATGAATTTTGCATAACCTTTGTGATATAAAATATTTGTATATGTCATTAACACCAGTGGTATGTCGGTTTCTTTTCGAATTTTTTGGATTAAACTAAAAAAATCATCAATACTTGTTCCTTTATTTAATGAAACAGTACTAGCATTTTGTATTACTGGTCCATCTGCTAATGGATCTGAAAATGGAAACCCTATCTCAATTATATCTGCTCCACCTTTAACTAATCCTCTAACAATTGGAAGTGTTGATTTGCAGTTTGGATATCCCACCATTATGTATGCGATAAGCGCTTTTTCATTTTTGGAACGCAGCTCTTTGAATTTATTTTCTATTTTTGACATTTTTTCTTAGATATTCTTCTACAACTTCGACGTCTTTGTCCCCACGACCTGATAATGTGATAACTATAGTATCTGATTTTGATCTGCTTTTAGCTACTTTAACTGCATTTGCTATTGCATGAGCAGATTCTAATGCAGGAATAATTCCTTCAGTCCTTGTAAGTAACAAAAATGCATCAATCACCTCATCATCGGTGGCACTTTGATATTTTACTCGTTTGGAATCTTTAAGATAAGAATGCTCTGGACCAACTCCAGGATAATCAAGACCTGCTGAAATACTATGAGTTTCTTGAATCTGACCATCTTTATTTTGTAAAAGATATGTCATCATGCCATGAAGCACTCCTTTTGTACCTGCATTCAAAGTTGCAGAATGATAATGTGTTTTCAAGCCTTTCCCTGCGGCTTCCACCCCAATCATTTCTGTGTCCTCATCTAATAATGGAAAAAAGGTACCAATAGCATTTGAGCCACCGCCAACACATGCAATTACCATATCTGGACTTTTTTTATTGAATTTTTTAATTTGTTTTTTTATTTCTTCACCAATAACAGATTGAAAATCTCTTACCATTACCGGATAAGGATGTGGCCCTACAGCAGATCCTAAAAGATAGTAAGTCGTTTTAACATTTGTTATCCAATCTCTTATTGCTTCATTAATTGCATCCTTTAATGTTTGAGAACCTGATCTTACCGGATGAACTTTAGAACCCAAAAGATTCATTCTAAACACATTGAGTTTTTGTCTTATAGTATCTTTGTAACCCATGTAAACTTCTGATTTCATTCCAAGGCATGAGCATGCCATTGCTGTTGCTACTCCATGCTGACCTGCTCCTGTTTCGGCTATGATTCTCTTTTTTTTCATTTTTTTTGCAAGTAGTGCTTGGCCTAATGTATTATTGATCTTGTGAGCTCCACCATGGAGTAAATCCTCTCTTTTCAAAAGGATTTTTGCTCCACCAATTTTTTCAGTTAGGTTTTTTGCAAAATATAATGGGGTTGGCCTTCCTGCATATTCTTTCAAATAATAGTCAAGCTCTTTTTTAAAATTTTTATCATTTTTGAATTTCAAATAATTTTCTTCTAACTCTTCAATTGCTGGTACCAAGGTTTCTGGAATGTATCTGCCACCAAAATCCCCAAATCTTCCTTTTAATGGAAATTTCATATTGCCTCCACCATTTTTTTTACATTTTCTTCGATATTATCACTCTTCATTAAGCTTGAGCCCACTAAGAAGGCATCTGACCCATATTTTTTTAATAATTGTATATCTTCTGGTGAGTTAATTCCGCTCTCTGATAAAATTGGCCTAGATTTTTCAAATCCATCAAGAATGTTTTTTGTTGTTTCTAAATTAATCTCTAAAGTATCTAAATTTCGGTTGTTTATTCCAATCAAGTCAGCTTCTGTTTTTAGGGCATTTTTAAACTCTGATTTAGTATGTACTTCGACTAGAACATTTAATCCATTTTTGTGCCCATATGATATGAATTCCTCTATATCCCTCAGATACTTCTGATCAAAAAGAGATTGAATTAACAGCATATAGTCTGCTCCAATTTTTTTTGCTGCATCAATTTGGATTTTGTCAACAATGATATCCTTCATTAGCATGGGCACATTTACTGCTTTTCTAACCTGCATGAAATAATCTGGAGAACCATTGAAAAGATTAGGCTGTGTAAGTACTGAAAGTGCTTTTGCCCCTCCTGCAATCATTGATTTTGCAATTAATACCGGGTCAGATAGCGTTCTAATCTTTCCTAAAGATGGCGATGAAAATTTTATTTCTGTTATTAATGTTGCATGAGAATTTATTTTAATAGTATGTAGCAAATCAATTTCTGATCTTGTAAGGTTTTCTTTAATTTCATAAACTCCATTATCAATCGCTATATGTGAATTCATTACAAGCTTTTCAAGTATGTGTTCTAAGACTCTTCAACCTCTTTTAGTTTCTCAATTTTTCCACATTCTTTTACAAAATTGTATAAGAGTTTATAGGATGTTTCATTTTTTATTGATTGCAATGCTAGCTCAACTCCTTCATCAAAGTTTTTTACAACATTTCCTACAATTAATCCTGCAGCAGCATTTAGCACTGTTGTCTCTTTCATTGCTTGATTTGCAGAATTATTTAATACAGATACAAATGATTTTAGTGCTTCTTCTTTGGATTTAATCTGAATTTCTTTTAATGAAGATTTGTGTAATCCAACAATTTCTGGATCAACAATATTTGTTAGTACTTTCCCATTTTTTAAAAAACAAATTTTATTTTTAGAGCTTGTGGAAAATTCATCCATTCCATTTTCAGATCTTACTGTCATTACATTTTTTGCTCCTTTTCTTTTTAATATCAATGGAAGTCTATCTAGAAATTCATCTGAAAAAACACCAATAAGCTGATTTTTGACATTTGCCGGATTCGTTAGCGGTCCTAGTAAATTGAATGCAGTTCTTTTTCCAAACATCTTTCTTGCTGTAGCAACACTCTTCATTGCAGGATGAAATTTCTGAGCAAACATGAAGCAAATGTTGAATTTTTTCAAAATCTCAGAAGTTTTTGCTGGTTCTGTATTCAAATCATACCCAAAATACTCAAAAATATCTGCACTTCCAGAAATTCCTGAACTTGAACGATTTCCATGTTTTGCAACAATTCCTCTACAAGCAGCAATTACAAAAGCAGCGGTGGTAGATACGTTGAAAGTTTGTAGTTTATCTCCACCTGTACCACATACATCAATTATGGTTCCTTGGTTTTTCGGAAAAACATGTAATGCAAATTCTTGCATTTTATCAAGCATTCCTAAAAGTTCATCATCAGTTTCTCCTTTTTCTGTCAGGAATTTTAGAAATTCTAAGTTTTCGTGATCATTTGTTTTTCCATTTAAAATTTCAGCCATAATTTGACTCACCTCGTCATATGAAAGATCAATCTTACTTTGTAATTTTGTAATTAACTTTGAAATCATTTTTTCTTTTCAACCTCTTTAATAAAATTTGCAAGAATTTTTTTCCCATCTTCTGTCATTATGGATTCTGGATGAAATTGCACTCCCTCAATTAGATAGTTTTTGTGACGAACTGCCATAATCTCTTTATCGTCATTTGCAGTTGCGGTCACTTGAAGGGAATCAGGAATTATTGTTTTATCTCCTACTAGCGAATGATATCTTGTTGCACGAAATGGATTCTTTACTCCCTTGAACAATGGATCATCAACATGCATTATTGGACTTGTTTTTCCATGCCTTACACAACCTGCATTTGTAACCTTGCCTCCAAATGCATGTATTATTCCTTGATGTCCTAAACATACTCCAAGTATTGGTTTTGTTGGTCCAATTTCTTTAATGATGTCCGTACAAATTCCAAAGTATCTCTTATCTTCAGGAGTACCCGGACCTGGGGAAATAATTATTGCATCATAATTTTTTTCCATAATCTCTTTTATTGTGATTTTATCATTTCTTCTAACATCGCATTCAACACCAAGCTCTCCCAAATATTGTGCAATGTTGTAAACAAAAGAATCATAGTTATCAATAATCAAAAATTTCATTTTGATGCCTCTTTTAGTGCCATCAGCATTGCATTTGCTTTGTGTTCAGTTTCCTTGAATTCGTTTTCAGGTATTGAATCAGCTACAATCCCTGCCCCTGACTGTACAAACCCCTTCTCTCCATCAAAAAATATGCTACGAATTGCTATTGCGAAATCACAGCATCCATTAAATGAAAAATATCCAACCGCCCCTGCATATGGTCCACGAGACTGCGGTTCTAATTCTTCAATGATTTCCATGGCCCTAACTTTAGGTGCACCAGAAACCGTTCCTGCAGGAAAAACTGCCTTAAACGCATCAAACATGTCATTTTTTTTATCTAAATTGCCTACAACATGTGTAACCATATGTTGCACATGACTGAACTGTTTCACTTCCATTAATTCTTCAACATGTACAGAACCATACTTGCATACTCGTCCAATATCATTTCGTCCTAAATCAACTAACATTGTATGTTCTGCAATTTCTTTCTCATCATTTAGTAGTTCTTGTTTTAATTTTTCATTTTTTAATTTATCATTGGTTATTTTTCGTGTTCCAGCAATTGGAAAAGTTTCAACTTGATCATTTGTAACTCTAATTAACATTTCAGGACTTGCCCCAATTGTAATTTTATCATTCATTTTTAAATGATATAGATATGGTGAAGGGTTTAGATCACGTAAAATTTTATACACATTAAGAAAATCTCCTTTTGCGTTAAAACTAAATCTTCTTGAAAGAACAACTTGGAAAATATCTCCATCATGGATGTATTTTTTTGCTTTGTTTACAATTTTTGAAAATTCTTCATGATTTAGATTCGGTGTTATATCAGATAATTTAAAATCTGTAAACTTTCCGCCGGTTATTTTTAATTCATCTGATCTATCGTTATCATAATAAAAATAATATAATTGCTTTGTCTTGTTATCAAATAATATCCCATCACTGTAAATTCCAAACTCCATTAAAGGTTCATCGATCTGATGAGTTTGGGAAATTTTTTCTAACAATCTTATGGTATCATAATTTATTATTCCTACAGCTCCTCCTAGGTAACGATATGATTGATCAGTTGAGGTGTAAACTAATTTTTTTATTTCAGATAAAGGATCATTTGTTTCAATAGTTTCTGTCTCAGAATCTTTTCTTTCTATTGTAATTTTATTTGAATACCCTTTAACAATTATTTCTGGATCAAACCCCATAATTGATGTCTCAGCTAGTTCTTCTGGACCAGTAAGTGATTCAAACAAAAATGAATGAGTATAATTTCTTGATATTTTATTATAAATCTCAAATTGATTTTCAGATAAATCTAGGGGTTTTACTGTGGGTTCGTGCTTTCCAAATACGTTCACCCATAATGTCACACAACTGTGAAGGCTATTTAAAATTTTGACAGTGTGTGTCGCGTAGTAACAGACTGAGGCTTATGAGGTTCTTTTTGTAATGTTGGTTATAGAGAGGGGGACTGCCCTCCAAGCCCAATTGCCCCAATTACGGGAGTCCTCTTCTTCTATTACCGTATGGTACGGTACCTTTATAAGCGATCGCGACAATGTCTAGTTATGAATCAGATGATGATGATCGAGTCAAAAAATATTAAAATTCAAGACACGATCTGTTCAAACCAAAAATTCACAATGCATTCTTCTGCAGATATAGTAAAATGTGATGTATGTGGAAAAGGATTAGGTAATGGGTTCTCTATTACTGCAAAATCCGTCTTTAATGAAACTAGATTTTTCTGTAAGGCTCATCTGAATTATTGATTTTAAATTGGTTTTGTGATTGCGCCTTCTGCAGCGGATCCAACGAGTGATGCGTATTTTGCTAAAGCCCCTGTTATGTAATTTGGTTTTGGCTGCCGCCATTCCTTTTTCCTTCTTTGAAGTTCCTCTTCAGAAACATGAATGTCGATACTGTTTGTTTCTGTATCGATACTTATTTCATCTCCATTTTTTACACGAGCTATTGGTCCTCCCACAAAGGCTTCTGGGGCCACGTGGCCCACCATAAATCCTCTAGTACCACCTGAAAATCTACCATCAGTAACCATTGCAACTTTTTTTCCTAATCCTTGACCTACCAGCGCAGCAGTTGTTGCAAGCATCTCTCGCATTCCTGGTCCTCCTTTTGGTCCTTCATATCTAATTACAACAACGTCTCCTTCTTCTATCTCTCCTTTTGCAGTAGAATCAAAAGCATCGTCTTCTCTATCAAATACTTTGGCCTTTCCAGTAAATTTAGTAATTTCTACTCCTGCAGTTTTAATTACTGCACCATCAGGAGCTAAAGAGCCTTTCAAAATTAGTGCAGTTCCAACATTATGCAATGGAGATTCAACTGATTTTACTATCTTTTGATCAAGATTGGATGGTATTGTCATGTTATTCAAATTTTCTTTAATTGTTTTTCCAGTAACAGTTAATGCATTTTCATGAATTAAATTTTTGTCAAGTAATTTCTTTAGAATGAATGGTATTCCACCAATTTTATCTAAACTATTCATTACATAATTTCCTCCAGGTTTCATGTCTGCTAGATGAGGAGTTTTTTTTCTTACCCTTTCAAAATCATCATATGTTAGTTTAATTTCCACCTCATTTGCCAACGCTAACAAGTGCAAAATTCCATTTGTAGAGCCACCAACAGCGTTTAGTATTGTTATTGCATTTTCAAATGCCTCAAAAGTAAGAATTTCTCTTGGACGAATATTTTGTCCTAAAAGTGCTACACATGCTTTTCCTGTATCATATACCATTTTTTCTCTTCTATCATCTTCAGCTGGAGGACTAGCACTTCCTGGAAGTGCTAAACCAATTGCTTCGGAAATTGACGCCATGGTGTTTGCAGTAAACATACCTCCACATGAACCAGCGTTTGGGCAAGCAACATTTTCAATATTTTTTAATTCTTCTAGAGAAATTTGACCTGAATCATATGCTCCAACTGCTTCATATACATCGACAACTGTAAGCTCTTTTCCATCTAACATTCCTGGCATTATTGTTCCTCCATAGACAAAAACTGATGGGAGGTTTAGACGAGCCATCGCCATCATTGTTCCAGGCAAACTTTTATCACAACCAGCAATGCCGACAATTCCATCATATTGATGGGCACGTATCATTAGTTCAATTGAATCTGCAATGATCTCTCTGCTGACTAGCGATGATTTCATTCCTTCATGTCCCATGGCAATTCCATCGCTTACGGCAATTGTACTAAATTCACGTGGAGTTGCACCGCTGTCACTTACTCCTTCTTTTGCTTTTTGTGCAAGACGTCCCAAGTGTATGTTGCACGGAGTTGCTTCATTTCCAGTATGACAAACTCCGATGAATGGCTTACTGAGGTCATCATCTGATAATCCCATAGCTTTGTACATTGCTCTATGAGGCGACCTTTCTGTTCCTTCGACTACATTTCTGCTAGAAATCTCCATAATACGACTATCTCCAATTATGTTTGGTATAATTTAGACTTTTGAATTTTATTTAATAATTTGTTGATTATCTAATTCCTGTAACTGTTCTTCAATTTCTTCTTGAGTCTCATTGCCATATGAAATCAAAATTCTATCATCTTCTTGTCCAACATAATCTAATATACTGTCTACTCTTTCATGGTTAATGTAAAATTTTAACGAATAATCTTCATCGGTACAAAAGGCTCTTTCTCCTTGCTGCGATTGAAAAACAAAACACTCATCAGTTAATACAATTCCAAGAGTTTCGAAAAGGTATCCCATGGTAACACCACTGGCATGTCGATGAACTGTGTTGCCGTCTGCACCTTCAAAATGTATCCAGCTACTCTTTATTTGATAAGCAGGCGTTGAAAAATCAAATTTGTCCCCAAAAATTCTTACTAGGAGTGAAATATGTTCATGTTCATCCCCTAATGTTCCAGCACCTGGCGGTGCACCTGGACCTGCACCTTGCATATTAACAAATGAATAAGCTGAATATCCGACAATTACTGCAACTACTCCTAAAACACCAGCTGCCATCAACATGGTTTTTCTCTTTTCACGAGATCTTTTTGCTGCAAAACTTTCTCTTTTCTCTTCTCTTTCTTTTCTAGCTTTTTTACCCATGTAATAATCAATTTCAAAAATTACCCTAATTAACTTAATCGATGAAACAATAAATTAACCAAAATTGAAATTTCGTTATGGATTGTTTGTTTTGTGATATCATAGATGGAAAAAAAACTGGGCATTTTATTTATGAAGATAATTCTCATGTAGCATTTTTAGATAGATATCCAATTGATGTGGGACATAGTCTTGTGCTTCCTAGAGAACACCATGAAAAAATCACTGACATGTCAGCAGAAAAAGTTGGAGAACTTTTTTCCAAAATACCAAAAATTGTGAATGGAGTTTTGAAAGCAACAAATGCAGATGCATTTAGTTTAGGGCAAAACAATGGAAAAGCTGCAAAACAAATCATACCACATGTTCATGTTCACATTATTCCTAGATATGATCATAAAGGAACAGTTTGGACAAAAAGAGGAATTTCAAACGATAACGAATTAAATGAACTTGCAAAAAAAATTCATGGGATAATAAACTCCACTTTTTAATTACTTACAGAATGCCCTGGGTTGTATCGTAATATAGCACCAATTTTTCCAAGACTTGATAACATTGTTCCGTGTTCTGTTTTTCCTGAAATAACCTCGATTTTTGAACCAGTCTTTGCTGCAATTAATGCAAGATAATCCACAATATCTTCTTCAGTGGCATCTAAGTCCATTGCCTTACAGTTAGGGCATGGAGATTTTAGTAACTCTGTTTTTCGTGGAATTACATTTGGGCGCTCAACAATTTCTTCTTGAGTGTGTTTGCATCTTTTGCATTTTACTTCTATTCTATTAAGGTCTGTATCATCAGTAATGATTAGTGTATCAACCACATTATTTTTTAGCAATTCAATTACTTCTTTTAGACCGTATGTTCCCAACCCTGAATGTGAATTAATATGCTGAAATAATTTTTCAACAATCTGTTTTTCATCAACCATTCTATAGTCTGATAAAACATCTCCTGCTTTTGCAAATGCTTCTCTAATGCCTTCAGAGCCTGAATATGATGAATCAATCGTTGCAATGATCATTTCTTGTAAGCGGTATTCAAGATAATTTCCATTGATAAAATCCTCTTTAGTAGGACCCGGTCCTGAAATTATCAAACCTTTGATAGGATAAATATCAATGAAATATTCTTTTGTTGTTTCAGCAACTCGATTAAAATAATAAGTTAATTCCATCTCTCTTAGCTTTTGAAATCTTTTTGCAGACTGTCCTCCCTGTCTATGTTTTCCTGCAACGCCAGAACCAGTTTCTGTTAAAACCTCAATCTTGTCTCCATGGAGTAAACCCCACCCTGCATCTTTTGCGTCAATAGCTAAAAACCCAATAAGGTTATCATCTTTTAGCATGTCCTTTAGAATATCTACATGAAAATGATCATCGCATCTGTAAAGAAATGTTTTGAGATCTTTTGGAGGATCTAACTCAAAAGCTTTAATCGTTTCTGTTCCAATAGGGCCTCCTCCCTCTCTTTGCAGCGCACCACAAAAAATCACCAATCCTTTTTCAGGAGTTTTTTTGTATAATCTTAATCTTTGAATAACTTTTCCTAATGAATCAACAACATGGCTTCGTGTAAGATCCGATTTTATGTTGTCTGCAGTTCCCTGTTCTTCTTTTAACTGTGTTATAACTTCGTGTAATTGTTTTCCTTTTGGAATATAGACAGAAATTAATTCGGTTCCGTGTCCTGAAACTTGAGCAAGCTCATTTAACGTCTTTCTAATCTTATACATCTTTACAGAATCATGTTTTTCAATTTTTACTTTGCCCATTAAATCATCATCTCCATCATTTACATATTAGTCAAGTCAAGCAGAAGTGTTGCTCAAATCATCAATTACTTTTCTAAAAACATCTATTGGTTGGTTTCCTCTAATCTTGATAATTTTTTCATCATTAAAAATTAGAAATGATGGTGTAGCATCAATTCCAATCTCTTTACCAAATTGTTCCAAATCTAACACTCTTTGTCTATGTTTATGCTCATTGAGGCACGAATTGAATTTTTCTATATTAAGGCCAGAATCCTTAGCAAACTGATTTAGAGATTCATTTGTTATCCAACCGGTTCGCTCACCTGCCCAATTCATATACAATTCATTATGGTATGTCCAATATTTTCCTTGATCCTCTGCACAATATGCTGCTTCTGCAGCAAGAATAGAATCAGGACCGTTTAATGGAAAGTCCTTGAAAATCATATTTACCATACCTGTTTCAATGTATTCTTTATGAATAATATTCAAACTTGATTCATGAAATCTAAAACAAAATGTACATTGATAATCTCCCCACTCTAAAATTGTGATTGGGGCGTTTGGATCTCCAACAATGGGAGAACCATTTTTTATTAGTTTTTGAGTAGTTAACAAAGTTTCATTATTTTCTATTTGATTATTATCTAAAATTCCGAGGCCACCACCAACAAAAATTCCAATGATCGCTGGAATAGCTAATAGATAATAGTTCATTGATGATCGGCTTTTTCTTTTCTATAAATTTGTGATAGCTGAAACAATTTAAATAATCAGAAATCCTTGACGATACATGCCTAATTCTAGGGGTATTGTTGTTTCAAAAACCCGTGTGCCGATTTCTGCTGTTGTAATTCTTGCTGCAATCTTTGCTTTTGGTTTGTTTGTTGTTGGTTATGATCAGGGTCATTTGTTTAGCATCGTACAAGGCGCTGAGGCGTTTGATGAACTTTTTATCCATGAGTTAACTCATGATATGAGACATGCAGCAGGTTTTCCCTGTCATTAGGTGAAAATCATATGAAAACGAGGCATTTCATTGGTATAGTTTTGTTAGCGGGGTGTTTTGCTGGCATAATTCATGGTGCCACAAATTTGGCAATAGTTGAACCATATCTTGATGAAGCAATAGGAATTGAAAATCAAAATCTTTTTGCGTCTGGTGAAGAAAAAAACACCCCAGAATTTTGGGTAGAGTATTCAGCATATCGTGATTGGCAAAAAGGCGGTCAAGTTTTAGCTGGCGCAATTCTTGGAACTTCGATTGGTGCTTTGTTTGGAATTGTTTTTGCGTATTCAAGAAAAATTTTGCCAGGAAAGCACAACGTACAGAAAGGATTAGTTTTGGCTGGAATAATGTGGACTACAATTTACTTTATTCCTTTTTTGAAATATCCTGCAAACCCTCCAACAGTAGGTGATACGGAAACCGTGGTTTTGCGTGCAGTGTTATATCTTACGTTTACTGCAATTTCTGGCTTTTCAGTTATTGGATTCTATAAATTATCTAAAAAATTTCAAGGGAGAAAAAAACTTGTTGCAGTAATTGGTTATGCAATATTTATGGGTACAATGTTTATTGTAATGCCACCAAATCCCGATGAAATTATTGCCCCAATGGAATTAGTAAATGGATTTAGAATTATGTCTATAATAGCTGTTTCTGTTTTCTGGCTTGCATTGGGAATAATTCTTGGATTATTTTGGCAAAAAATTCAACCAGATAGACCAATTCAGACACAAACTTACTAATTCATTCTAAGAATTTAGAATAAAACCACGTCGTTTAAATAATTCAACAAACTTTTGCTTATTGCTTGGCTAAAAGATTACCATTACCTCAATTAAAAAAATATGATGTCACTCAAAAAGTAATTGAAGCATTAGCTGATGCAGAATCTAGGGCAATTCTTTTTTCAACCATTAAAAAAGGAAAAACTGCGGCTGATTTATCTTATCAATTACAAATCCCTTTAAGCTCTGTTTACAAAAAATTAACAGATTTAGAAGAATTAACATTAATCAAAGTGGAAAAGTGGCTAATATCTGATAAAGGACGTAAATTCAAAGTATACAAAAGTAGAATCAGCAAGGCTGATATTACCATAAAAAAACCAGAACCTTCTCTTAATCTCATTCCGAATTAGTGGTAAATATGGCAAAACCAAACATTATACAATTAAGCGAATTTGATATAACTCAGAAAATTATTGAATCATTAACTAATGTATGTACTCGTGCAGTATTATTTTCAGTAAAAAACGAGTCTAAAGATGCAACTCAGATTGCTGATGAATTAAAGCTCTCTTTGTCCACCGTGTACAAAACTCTGGCCAACTTGGAGGAACTCACACTTATTGTCGTTGACAAGTATGTAATTTCAAATGAAGGAAAAAAAATTAAATTGTATAAAAGTAGAATTGGTAAGGTTGAGATTACAATAACGGATGCAGAACCAGTTCTCAGTCTTTACCCAAATCAAAAATCTAAGATTTAACTTGTTCTAAGATTCTGGAATGAATTTATAGAATGAAATGGTACTTTAAATTAGTTAGCTGCTCCTAAGATTTTGAATATGCGAAATCAAACAATCATAATCACTACAATTGTTGCTATGTTGTTTGGATCTTTTGTTGGCATTCCAACTTTTACTCAAAATGTTTCAGCCGAATCTGACTCTGTTCCTTCTTGGATAAAAAACACTGCTAGTTTTTGGGTTGAAGGGAATGTAAGTGACACTGAATTTCTTAACGCAATGGAGTTTCTAATTGGTGAAGGAATAATTCAAGTTCCTAGCGAATCAAACCCTAGTGTTGATAAAATAACTATTGGATTTATTCCAGTTGAAAAAGCAGACGAATTAACCCCAAAAGCAGAAGTTTTAGAGGAATTTCTTGAAAAAAATCTTGATGGTGTTGATGTAAAAATTGTCATTCCGACAAACTATGAAACAATCATTGAAGGAATGAGATTTGGCCACATTGATGCAGCCTTTATGGATACAGGCCCTGCCTGGATTACTCATACAAGAACTGGTGCAGAAGCAGTATTAGCTGAAGTTGTAGATGGTAAAATTAACTATCAGGCAACTGTTTGGACAAAGGCCGATAATGATTCTATAAATTCACTTGAGGATACTGTTGGAAAGCGAGTTGCATTCACAAGTATTACCGGCTCTTCTGGTTTTGTAAGGCCTATGGGTGCCTTGGTAACATCAGGAACTGTTGAGATCCAAGGTGATGATATTATTGCTTTGGAGTCTGCCTTGGTTGATTCTTTTGAAGCTTATACCTTTGCTGGAGGTTACAAAGCAGCATTGGAATTGTTACTTAATGATAACGTTGATGTTGCATTTGGTTCTGACATTGCCCCCAAAAAATACCTTGAACATGAAGACCAAGTAAAACTTCGTGTTGTGACAACGATTGGCCCAGTCCCATCTCATGTGTTTATGGTGAGTCCAGACATGTCTGATTCAACAAAAACAGCTCTAGTTAATGCAATGGTTCAGTTAAATTATGACGAAAATAATGAAATTCTTAGAAATCTATATGGCGCGGAATCTCTTCTTCCAACAACAACTGAAATGCATATAGGTGATTTTGGAACATATATTGACTCGCTTACTGGTCTAGACCAACTCATTTTAGACAAATACAACAAGAGCAAATAATAGCTGGTGTGACCAGTTGACATTGCAAACATTGGAAACTCAATCTAATTTTCCTAACATAGTTACAAAATCAATAATTCAAATGAATAATGTTTGGGCATCATATGACTCTAAAAATTATGTTCTAAAAGAAGTCACTCTTTCAATTGAACGTGGAGTCAATTATGCAATAGTAGGACAATCTGGTTCAGGAAAATCAACATTACTAAAGTTGATCAATGGTATGATGAAGCCAAGTAAAGGAATTGTGAAAATAGATTATCAAACCCCCAGCATTTCTGATAAACAATTCAAACCAATGTTATCAAAAATTGGATACATTCCACAAAGCTTAGGGTTGATAAAAAATGTCTCCGTATTGGAAAACATTCTTGTTGGCGCTCTGCCAAGAGTTGGAAAGATAGAGTCATTTTTCAAAACATTTCCCGAAAATGAAATCAACGAAGCTGAAAAAATTCTAAAACTAGTAGGTCTTGAAGGTAAATCAGAAAGAAAAGCGTACATGCTTAGTGGAGGTGAAAAAAGACGTGTCGCAATAGCTCGGGCATTAATGCAAAACCCAAATATTTTATTAGCTGATGAAATTGTTTCAGAGCTGGATAGGGTTACTGCAAGAGAAATTATGAATTTAATTGCAGAA
>DASSAK010000076.1:0-7674 GCA_035685445.1 Nitrosopumilaceae archaeon | reverse complement strand
ATGTTCCCCATCTAGGGTATAAATCGTGCTCCAAATTGAATTGATCAAGACATTTTCCCACACCGTGATTCACTATATCATCAATTGATTTTGGCTTTGTATAAAATTCTGTCACTGGTGGTAGGATTACGATTCCAAGTCTAGCTAATTTTAACATGTTTTCTAGATTAATGGCACTTAATGGAGTTTCTCGAACCATCAAAACTAATTTTCGTCCTTCCTTTATAGTCACACCAGCAGCTCTCGCAACCAATGTTTCATCATAACCATTTGCAATACTAGACAATGTTTTCATGCTACAAGGAATAACAATCATTCCATCAACTTTATGAGTTCCACTAGAAATGCTTGATGCCATATTATGTTCATCAGAAGTAGTACTAGCTAAAGATGTCACTTGTTCTAGGGTATAATTTGTTTCCATTGTCAAACATTTTGCTGCCCATTCAGACATTATCAAATGTGTTTCAACATTAAGTTTTTTTAGAATCTCCAATAACCTGACTCCATAAATAACGCCAGTACTACCAGTAATTCCAACGATTAGTTTCAATATCTTTGATTGATTAATACACTATTTTATCTATTATATTAAAAATGAAATTTACCACTAACAAAATCTAGATATTTTGTTCTTCTTTTTTAGATTCTTCGATTTGATTTAATTTGTCCCGTCTTCGTTTTATCCACAAACTTATGCCGCCTGCCACCATAGCCGATAAAAGAATTATACCAGCAAGCTGTAGCTCAAATGAGTAAAACATAATATTACTTTGAAATCGGATTTGATAAACTCTTCTGAGTACAAAAATGTGTTATTTCTTTTTTAGACATATTCATTATCATTAATCAAATACCCTTATTTTTCACCATGAATATGTATCATGAGCTACTTGATGTTGATAGAATAACTGCGGAGATGTATGGAGTTATTCTAAAAGGTCGAGAAAATAAAATCCCACTTTCAAAAAATGGTATTGAGCATTTAGATGAACTAGAAGAAGAAATCGATTCTGCACTAGGTATGATTGATTATGAATTTTTTGCTCCAAGTAAAGAAAAGTTTTGGGAAGATAATTTACTATAACAAATCAAAATTATAGCTATATTAGCTCCTCTCATTAAGAAACGATGTGATTAAGAGATCTGAGATAAAGAAAATTGTTAGTAACTATTCTGATGTTAGAATTGGAGTTTTAGGCAGCCACTCTGCGTTAGAAGTAATGGATGGCGCAAAAGATGAACAAATGGAAACAGTAGTTTATTGTCAAAAAGGAAGAGAGATCCCATACAAGCGCTTTAATCGAATTGCAGATGAAATTGTTGTTTTAAAAAAATTCAAAGACATGATATCGCCTAAAGTTCAAAAGGTTTTAAGAGACACAAATACCATTATCGTTCCTCACCGTTCGCTTACTGCGTATTTAGGATACAAACCAATTGAAAATTCTTTCAAAGTACCAATTTTTGGCAACAGAGCATTGTTTCAGGCAGAAGAACGTTCTCATAAAAAAAATCAATATTATCTTCTAGAAAAAGCTAGAATAAAACACCCAAGACTTTTCAAAAATCCAAAAAACATCACAAAGCCAGCAATTGTAAAGGTACAAGAAAAAAAACGTAAACTTGAGCGAGCATTTTTTACAGTTTCATCACATAGTGATTACAAAAAGAAAGCAGAACAAAAAATCAAACAAGGAGTTATTTCAAAAAAAGCTTTAGAAAATTCCAGTATAGAAGAATTAGTAATTGGAACATTTATGAATTTTAATTATTTTTACACTCCGATTTCTGATAATGTAGATTTTATAGGAATTGAAAGAAGGTTACAATCAAATTTGTATGATTTTAATTCATTACCAGCAAAACAACAACTTGATTTGAACATAGATTTACAGAATATAGAGGTAGGACATACACCAGCTAGTATCAGGGAATCATTATTAGAAAAAGTAATTTCAATGGGGGATAAATTCGTCAATGCAGTAAAAAAAGAATATCCCCCCGGAATAATTGGTCCATTTTCACTACAAAGTGTAATTACAAAAGATTTAGAATTAATTGTTTATGATGTATCATTGCGAGTTCCAGGCAATCCAATTGTTGCAACGACATCACCATATACAAAATATCAATATGGGCAAACATTTGGAATCGGACGAAGAATTGCCATGGAAATTAAAAAAGCGCAACAAGAAGATAGGTTAGATGAGATAGTTACTTAAGCTTCCATTCTTTCTTTTAGTAAGGATTTTCTTACCAAAATTGGAATATTATAATATGCAGCTAATGCCATTGCATCAGATGCTCGATAATTTCTTAAAACAAGTTCTTTTTTTCCTGTAAAGTAAAGATTTGCTCTAAGAACTTGACCACTTTCATAAACTTTGACTTTGACAAGCATTTGTTCATTATGTTCACAAATCTCTTCTAACATTTTGTAAATTGTTGGGACAGAGTCTTTAACATCATCATTAAAACTTGCAATGTGTCTTGCAACTTCGCCAGAAAATGCCCTCATATGAAATTCTTTGCCATCATCGGCCTTTAAAACGAGCATTCCTTCAACGGCATAAGGATCAACAAACCCCACATAATCTATTTTTACTGATTCATAATCTGGTTCTTGAGCTTGATCAATTTTCAATTCTAATGTTAACTGGCAGTAATATGTTTATAAATATACAAAAAATACCTGATTCCACACAATACACAATTTTTCTTATCTTGAAAGATTTTTGTAAAAGATTGGATTAATTAAGTTATGAACCTATTGGGTTCAAAAAAGTTTGAACAATTCTCCGAAGAAATTTTTCACATAGATGACAACATTAAATATTTTGCACTAATTGATCTTGAAGGCCATATTATAGTCGAAAATTCAAAGGACTTCATGTCGTTTGTTGAAACTGATGTTGAAAAGATACTATTTTATCATCAAATGGGAACACGTAGATCTAAAAGAGAGGACTTTGATGATATTTGTGGAGAAACCTCCTATGTACATATTAAAAGAAAAAAAATTCAACAATTAGTGGTATACTTGCCACTAATTACAATATATTTGATGGTTGACAATAAAGTTAATCCAAACGAATTGGCATCCATAGCAAATAAAGTGCAAAAAATCAATAAAGAAAAGATCAATCATGTTCTAAGTAATATTCTTATACATGGAAATTTCTAGGTAAAAAATCGCTTAAATTATAAGTGTTGAAATTTTTGTCTAATTCAATTAGTGTTTTGAATCCAGTTTATATTTAAATTGTCAAAATCGAGGTAGGTTAGATTATGTCTGTTAATCCAAGTAAGTCAGTTGCATACGTATTATCAAAGCCAGTCAAAATGTACATGGACAAAGATGTTGTTATGTTAGGTCAGTTTACTAGAACACGTGATGCAGCAAGAATCCTTAGGCACTATGAAAGAGATGACATTGTTGTATCAGATGAAAACAAAAACCCTGTTGGAATTGTTACAGATGAAGATATTCTAAGTAAAGTCAGCGATGTTACAATTAATGCAGAAACAACAATTCTAAAAGACATTATGAGTTCTCCTTTAATCACAATTGAAGAAAACGATACTTTACAAGAAGCTCTTCACACTATGCGAGACAATGATATTAGAAAATTACCAGTACTTTCAAAAAAAGGTCAGATTGTTGGAATAATTTTTCAAGACATAATAGCTAATGTAATCCGAGATGCTACATCGGTTCATCCTAGACTGCTCAGTCCTCCTGTAAAAGCAATTCTTGGAAATCTTGGTTTTGTATTACAATTTGCAGGAGTTTTGTTGCTGGTACCAGCAATTATGTCAACAGTACTTAACGACACAATTACAGCAACGGGAATTTATCTTACTACTGTACTTTTACTTGTAACTGGGTTTTTCTTAAACTCTTATGGTGAAAAGACTAGCCTAAATCTTCGAGATGCATCAATTCTAGTATTTGCAAGTTTGTTTATACTATCGTTATTTGGCACCATACCATATCTTTATGTTGCACCATACATTTCAGGTTCAGAAGTAGATTTATTTGCCAATAGCTTCTTTTCAAGTGCTGCCGGGTTTACCACTGGTGGAATATCATTATTTGATAAGCCAGAAGAATTACCTCAGAGTTTCACATTCTATAGAAGCTTCACTCAACTAGTAGGAGGGATGAGTTTCATTTATCTTGTGATGACTGCATTTTATCCAGAAAGCAAATTACAATCTATGAGAGGTTTTATTTCTGGAAAAACATTACATATGAGAGAGCTTTTTGGCACAATTACTGTTATTTTTTCAGTATACATCATCATTGTTGCAGTTTTGCTATATTTGTTCGGTGAAAGAAACATAATTGATAATTTTTCATTGGCGATGAGTACACTTGCAACAGGTGGATTCTTGCCAAGTTCTACAATACTGCAAAACCTAGTTTGGCAAGAACATCTAGTTTTAATGGCCGCAATGATTCTCGGTGCCCTCCCATTTACTTTCCACTATGCGTTTGTTAGAAAAAGATTCATGTCACCAAAACTAGGCAAGGAAGTTCTTGTTTATTTTGGAATATTGGGAGGAGCAACATTAGTTTTTACCTTGACAAGTGGGTTAGAACCGCTTTTTAGTGCGTTTTATTCTGTTTCTGCTAGCACAACCGCAGGTTTACAACTAGAGCCTCTTGATACACTTGCTAATCATGCACAAACAATTTTGATTATGTTAATGTTTATCGGCGGTTGTGGGTTTTCAACTGCAGGAGGAATCAAAATTTATCGCTTCATGCAACTAAAAAATTTAAAACATGCATTCAAAACTACGGCAAGAAAAAATCTAACTAGTGAAAATAAAAAAGAAATTGCAACAACGTTGATTATTTTGTTTCTTTTCCCAACAATTTCAATATTTACTGCATTTCATTTGATGGAGATTTCAGGGACAGATTTTTCAAACTCGTTTTTAGATGCTTCAGGAGTAATCACGACGGGAGGACTTTCTGCAGGAGTGATAGATGTTGAGACAGATCCTGCTACTAAAATTGCGTTAAGTTTTCTTATGATTATTGGCAGGCTTGAGATAATTGCCATAGTTTACATTTTTGTGCCTAGACTCATCTAAGCATAGAATTTAATTCGGCCAAATACTTTTTTGATAAATGGAGAAACAAGCTACAAAAATCAATCAAAAGGGTAAGAAATTAGTAGTTTTAGGTTTTGTTAGCATTGCAATTCTCTTTTTGCTTTATGCACGTTATCAAGACCCCATATTACTAACACCAGACGCCATTGAACCAATTCAGAGAATCGCTTATGCATTTTACGTAATTCTTTTAATGTCATTTGGGGCCATAGCATATGGATTATACATTTATCATAAGTATAAGATTGAAAAAAATGAAACAGACACCTTAACAATTATTGCAATTACTATATGGAATAAAAGATCAAAAAAGATTTTCGCAGCAACATTTATCGCATATGGGATATTTTTTTCACTAGTATCTGGAACACTTGTATATCAACCCGAAGTTAATTTTTCATATCACTATGGCGCAAAAATACCCTCAGCAGTAATTATTCCATGTTGTGATCAGCCAGGATATATGCCTGAAATTCTAGTCTATCTTACAAATCATGTAGGATTACAAATCATTCCGATAAATCTGGTTCTTCAAGTAATTGTTTCTTTCTTAGTTGCCTTAAATATTGCAATCGCAGTAAATGCGTTTTCAATTTCTAAAAAAACACGCAGTGCAAGCACAATTGGTGCTGCCACAGGGTTATTTATTGCATGTCCAACATGTGCAGGTAGTTTTCTATCATTATTTGTTGGAACCGCAAGCGGAATTGCACTAACTCTAGCACTAGTACAATTACAGACATTGTTTATTGCAATATCGATACCAGTGTTATTAATAACCCCAATAATTATGGCAAAAAAACTACGAAATTCTGATGGCACTTGTGCATTTGAGCCAATGAAGTAAATCATGGAAATTGTTTTAGTTTTTCAATTATCACTTTAAGAATCTCTTCATCATCAAGAAGAATTAATGGAAAATCATTTTCTTCGCTTGCCTTACGAAATTCTGTGTCTTTAGTTACTATGACCATATTATTTTCACGAGCATAATTTATTATAGAATAGTCTGAACCAAGTTTTGCTCCTTTAATTTGGAGTTTTCTTACACTATATGCATCATATCCGGCTTCTTTTAGTCTTTCATCCATTCCATCAAGGTTTTCGTCAACAAGAATTTTCAAGTTAGAATTCGACATATTCCAGGTATTATAGATGTGAGGTCATTTTTTTAATTTTATTCATAATTTTTAATTTATTATCAATCGATATTTCTGGTTCCAGTGTAAAATATATTGTAAAATCCTTTGGATAAATGACTATTTGTGTTAGTTTTTCTCTTTCCACATGCACATATCTTACCTTACCAAGTGTTTTATCAAAATCACTTCGCATTTTTCGTCGTTGTAAAACCTGTTGACAAAAATGCTCCTCTTCTTTTTGAGATTTTAATGAGGTTTTGCCACTCTTCATGATAGATTCTACAATCTGTCCTTTTTGATCAATAATGGCCACAAATCGCATGTTAGGATCTAAATTAATTATGTCCTCAACAATTTCCATTAGATCTAATTCTTTGTAGTAATTCAATTCTTGATGGCAAAATTTTATCGCTAAATATATGTCATTGAATGACTAGACACGAAGAAACCCCTTTTTTACTAAAAAACTAATGCAGTTTGTATAATCAGAATCTGTGATCAACCCCTCTGACCACCATTTTGCATTATTTTTAAACCACGAAGGAATTTTTTGTGGGGCAGGTTCTGAACTAGGAATGGAGATTTTGTATTCTTTGATAATCTCTTCTATTCCTTTGGCAAATCTATCGTCAGTCATTTGATTATTTGACCACAAATCAGCTGAACCTCGTACCCAATCTTCAATGATTGGAGCATTCTCTGTTTCAGAAGATTCTTCAGATTTTTCAATTTCTTTTACGAAGAATTCGCCTGTATTTTTAAACCCGCCATAATCTAATGTGAATTTGTAATTACCTGGAGTAATTGTTGAAACATCATCAAGTATAAGGTGCGTGGATTGAGAATTTATTGGAAATGTTTTTGTGACTGATGCACCAGATGGCGGAAATATTTCCAACACAGGATTTGCATTTAAAACTTTGGAAACAACAATGTTTAATTCAACTGTTTCTCCAGGCAAATAACTTGATTTGTCAGTTCCAAGAAATATAGAAACAAATTCAATTTTGTCACCAAGATAAAACGGATGCTCAAAAACGGAATCATAGTATTGAACAGTTACATAGTAAGTTCCAGGAGGGTTATATTTTACAAGATCATCTATGCTAAATTCATATGCTGTCATTGCCCTATATGCTTTAACATAGACAAAATCAGAATGCAGTGGGGGATTGCCGTCTTCATCAAGAATTTGTATTCGATATGATTCAGCTTGAGATGAAATTGGATTATAGTAATTTGTTTTAAAATATGCAATTCCTGTATCGCCAGGATAATATGATTCTCTATCAGTATGTATTTCCACAACTAGAGGTTCAACATCTACCGAAAGTGTTTTGTTTATTCCATTGTAATTATAAGTTAATGTCCAATTGCCAAACTGACGATCAAATGCATCTCG
>DASSAK010000075.1:0-13896 GCA_035685445.1 Nitrosopumilaceae archaeon | reverse complement strand
TTATTCTGGAGAAGGTGGATTAACTATAGCCCCACCATTGAGTTGGGTATTTGAACCCAACTTTTTACTTTCATTTCCAACAGAACCAGTTCACATTATGCGTTACAAAGACGTCACCCAACGAATGCAGACCCTGTATCCTTACTTTTTGTATAATCTGTTTGGACAAGAATTAGATTCTCTTCCTGTAACTGATGGGGAAAACTCTTATTGGCTTGTTCCATTAATTGTTGGCTTTGATACACGCGATGTACCTTGGTCAGTTGGCAATCCATACCTTAGATTAGTTGGATATGGTTTAGTTGATGCTTACAATGGTGACATAACATTACTTCAAGTTGGTGATGATTTTTTCACAGAGATGTTTCTAAGTCAATATTCTGAACATTTTGAACCAATGCCTGATTGGTTAAAAGAACAAATCAGATATCCAGTAGAATTGTTTAATTGGAAAACTGAAATGTATAACATCTATCACGTCAAAAACGTAGAGATATTCATCCAAGCAAACCAATTCTATGAAAAACCAAGGGGACTAGACACATACTATATTGAAGCAAAACCACCAGGATTCCAACAAACTGAATTCATTGGCTTGCTTTCATTAGAATTACGAGGTTCTCAAGGAAGAAACTTGGCAGGTTTTATGATTGTAGAAAATGATTTACCAAATCTGGGCAAAATGCAATTTTATGAAGTACCATTAAACTCTACAACTAAGCTTATTGGCCCTACGGCTGTTCTAGAAGCACTTGATCGAGACCCTGATTTTGCACAATTAAAAACTCTGTTAAGAAATCCAAGAGTTGGTGATAACATATTGTATAATGTTGGTCAACACGATACATACTTTATTCCAGTATATACTGCTGGTGCAGGTGGCGTGGTAGCCCAGCTAGGAACTATCGCTGCAGTTGGTGCAGCATTTACAGGAGAGTATTATGTGGGTCTTGGCGACACCCAAGAAGAGGCATTTGAAGCTTATCTTAAAAAACTAGCAGGGGTTGCTCCAACAACGCCTACAACTAATGGAGAAACAACTGAGCTGGCAAGAACGGATAGAATTGATATTATCAAATCTATTTTTGAGCAGCAAGACATTGACATCTTGGAACCAACATCAATACAAATTCCATTATCATTCAAAGAAGGAGAAATTTTCTTTGTAACAGATGCAGACAAAGAGGACACAGAAGAGTTAGTAAGAAATTTCATAGATGACTTTGTAAAACCTAGAAGCGAACGGGTCTATCTATGGGAAGACGATGATGTATTCAACTTTGGAACAATTATTCTTAGAGATAACGTTCCAGAGATGCATTACATATCAATTGAGGTAGGCAAATAGTTGCTACTAGTTGTAGACAATGGTTCAATATACACTCAAAATCTAATTGATTTCTTAGAAAAAAAAACCAAACTTGAGGTAATCACATTTGATAATGTAAATTTGCTAAATCTAACAAAATATGATTCGTTCATCTTATCTGGAAGACGAAAAAATAATCAATTGATGAATAGTACCAACTCAAAAATTGTAAAACATGCAATTCAGCAAAAAAAACCACTTTTAGGAATTTGTTATGGAGCAGAGATATTAAACCTAACTTTAGGAGGAACAATAAAAAAATCTAATTCACTTCAAAAAGGAAACGAAGTAATAACAACTTTAAAAAAAAATCCTCTATGCGAAAATAAAATTGATGTATTTGAAAGTCATAATTATGAGATTTCACGACTGGGAAATTCACTTGCTTGCATAGCCAATTCAAATTCATGCAAAAATGAAATCATAAATATTAAAAATTCTAATATTTTTGGAACACAATTTCATCCTGAAATGACAAATGATGGAAAAATATTAATTGAAAAATTCTGCTTTCTTACAAATTAATCGAGTGTATAAGTTGAAATATAGTGAAAAATTATGAAAATAATTGATTGAAAAATTAGAAATCAAAGTAAACGAAAAAGGAGAGATAACTTCACCAACTTATCCAGAAATAGTTTCAAAAATTAATGAACTCGTTGATATACTAAATAATAAATAAAGAAACTTCAAAAATATCAAATTATTTTATTTTATAACCAGTTTGTAATCTATGAATTTGATTAATATTATATAGATTGAATAAACTATCGTAATTATGGATGCAAAATGTCCTAAATGTGAAAAAGTTGCCGTTCTAGATGATGATATGAAATCTGTTAAATGCCCTCATTGTAATTTTGAAACTGATTATGAAAATTATTTAGAAATTATGAAAGAACAAGCGGTTAATATGGCTGCAGATTATATTCCAGATAGACCAGGATTTTAATTACCAATAACTTCCTTTATCTGAACAATCTAAATGTGAACCACACTTTGGGCAAAACATATGACAAGCTTGTAAGTTTATCATCTTGTTTTCACATTTTGGGCATTTAATTTCTTCAACCACAATTTTTCAATATTGTTTTGGTTTAAAAATAATGTCCAAACGTTAATTAGTAGTTCAAAATTTTTTGTGAATACTTGACTAACTTCAAATTAACTATATCTGATAAAAAAGGAAAATCCCTAACTAAAGAGCTTAAAGACAACGAAGCAAATTCATTATTGGGACTACAAATTGGAAAAGAAACTGATGCAGCAACAGTTGGATTATCTGGCAAAATAAAAATCACAGGTGGCAGCGATAAATCTGGCGTTCCAATGAGATCTGATTTACATGGCAGTGCAAGAAAATATGTTTTATTATCTAAAGGTGTTGGATTACAAGATGCTGAAAAAGGTGAGCGAGTTAGAAAATTAACTCGTGGAAATACAATATCTGAAGAAATTTATCAAATAAATTGTAAATTTGATGGTATAATTCCAGAAGAAAAACCAGCTGAAGAAAAGGCTGAATCAACTACAGAAGAAAAAACTGACTCGCCAAAAGAAGACAAAAAGAAAGAAAAAGCTAATTCTCCAAAAAAAGCTGAAAAAGAGAAAAAAGAAAGTTAACATAACCCAACTCTAAATCTTGACCATTGCATTGGAAAGAAACGCTTCCTGATTGGTATGTAAAAAAATATGGGTATCAACCCTGTGTTAATATTGGAACTGCAGGGCACGTAGATCATGGAAAAACAACTTTAATTCAATCACTCACAGGTGTGTGGACAAGTGTTCATAGTCAAGAATTAAAGCGTGGTATTACAATCAGAGTTGGTTATTCAGATGCTGCATTTTACAAATGTAAAAGCTGTGAAGAACCCTTAGGATACTCTACTACTCCAAAATGTCCTAACTGTGGAAAGGAAAGTGAATTATCAAGAGTAGTGAGTTTTGTTGATAGTCCTGGACACGAAAGTTTGATGGCAAATATGTTATCTGGTTCTGCACTAATGGATGGCGCTCTACTAGTTGTTGCTGCAAATGAAAAAGTTCCAAGACCACAAACAAAAGAACATTTACTCGCACTTGAAACTCTAGGAATTAAACAAATTGTTCTTGTCCAAAATAAGATTGATTTAGTTACTTACAAAGATGCGATGACAAACTATTCTGATATTACAAAATTTGTTAAAGGAACAAATGCTGCAAAATCTCCTATAATACCAATCTCGGCCCAATCTGGTCTTAACATTGATGCTTTAATTGGAGCAATTGAGTCAACTATTAAAACACCAACACGAAATGAATCAAAAGAAGCAGTTATGCATGTATTGCGTTCATTTGATGTTAACAAGCCTGGCTCAAAAATCAAAGATATGAAAGGCGGAGTTATTGGAGGCAGTTTAACACAAGGAGAATTTTCCGTTGGTGATGAAATTGAGATCAAACCAGGATTATTAAATGAAAAAAAGAAAACCTATGAATCCTTACAAACAAAAATTGTTTCTTTAGGAACTGGTGCAGGAATAGTTGATTCTGTTAAACCAGGAGGTCTTGTTGCAATAGGAACTCAACTTGATCCAACTCTGACAAGAAGCGATTCTTTTATTGGTTCAGTTATTGGTAAACCTGGAACTCTACCAGAAACTTTGTCTCAAGCTAAACTTGATATCAACTTATTTGATTCTGCTGTTGGTACTACCGATGAAACAAAAGTTCTACCAATTCAAAATGGAGAATTATTGCGACTAAATATTGGTACTGCTCCAGTGTTATCCCAAGTTCGTAATGTAAAATCAAACATAATTCAAGTTGAATTTAGAAGACCTGTATGTCTTTTTGAAGGCGAAAATGTTGCAATTAGTAGAAGAATTGCAGAAAGATGGCGATTGATTGGAGCAGGAATAGTTGGTTGACGTAATTTGTGATACAAGTTTTCTAATTCATCTGGCTACAAAAAAAATAAAAAATATTGATAATATTGGAACAGAAATTGGAAAATTAGATTTCATAATTCTTGATGCGGTAAAAAATGAACTTGAAAAACTTTGTACCGACCAAAATAAAAAACTCAAAGCAACAACTACTCTAAATTTCATTAAAAATTTCAAAGTAATCCCAATATCGGGAAATTATGCTGATGATGCCATAATATCATATGTGCGAGAACATGGTGGAATGATTGCAACCATGGATAAGGAATTAAAAAATAAAGCAAAATCCTTGGGTGCCAGCATACTCACATTATCTAATGATAATGTTGTTTTAGATTCTTAGAAAAATTTAACTTACCAAGAAAAAAGGAATATGTTATGTCTAGTTTAAAGCTAAAAAGCTCCTCATTTTCAGATGGTGATGAAATTCCAAAAAAATATGGGTATAAACACGGTAATGAAAATCCACCCTTATCAATTAGTGGAATTCCATCTCAAACAAAGTCATTTGCATTAATTATGGATGATCCAGATGCTAAAGCAGCGGTTGGAAAGATTTGGGTTCACTGGGTAATTTGTAATATTGATCCAAGTACTACTGAAATCCCAGAATCATATTCACTTCCAAATACAATTAATGGAAAAAACGATTTTGGTGAATTAGGTTATGGTGGTCCTGCCCCTCCAGATAAAAGACACACCTATATTTTCAAACTTTATGCCTTAGATGCTAAACTAAATTTACAAGACGGAGCAACAAAAGATCAAGTAGAAAGTGCAATGAAAGACCATATTTTAGAACAAACAACTCTTAAAGGAACATATGCCCCATAGCCAAGATTGTCTAAAATAATTATACTAGAAATATTGTCACGTTTTTTTCAAAAGAGTAATAAACAATCTTAATTCAGACACGATAATTGAAATCTGATTTAGTATTATTTTCCACAGAAAAATTTGATTTTAGATTATATCATCTTTTGATTATTGGAATTCTTGTAATTAGTTTTTCTGTGTCATTTTTAATTAGATTCCAACCTGCAGAATTTGGTTATGAATTAAATGAATTTGATCCATATTTCAATTTTCGTGCAACTGAATTTATTGTAGAAAATGGTTTAGTGGAATATTTTGATTGGCATGATGATATGAGTTGGCATCCCATGGGAAGAGATGTATCTGCCACATCACAGATAATGTTACACATAACCACAGCTAGTTTGTATCAGGTTTTTGGAGGATCAATGAGTCTTTATGACTTTACCATAATATTTCCAGTAATCATTGGATCATTAACAACAGTTATTATTTTTGCATTGGTTAGAGTCATCGGCGGCACAACAGCTGGTCTTTTTTCATCATTGTTTTTTTCTATTTCCCTACCAATTATTATTAGAGGAAATATTGGTTGGTTTAAATCTGAACCACTTGGGCTTTTTTTTGGTCTGTTAGGTGCGTATTTATTTCTGAGTGCCATAAAATCAGATAACAAAAAACATGCTTTAATGAAACTTGTAGGTGGCGGAATAGTTTTTGCTTTTGGACTTTCTGCATGGGGAGGAATTCAATTTTTTATAATTCCTTTAGGATTGTTTTTCTTTGCTTTACCACTTATTAGAAAAGATCATGGATTTTTAATTTGGGCAATACCTGTTTTCACTTTTACTTTATTAGTAACAACTCTTCTTTTTGAGCGACCTGGTACAAGTTTTGTTTTTGGTTTGGGGGGATTTGCGTTAATTGGTCCCTCAGCATTTTTAGTAGCATGTATAATTATTCAAAAAATTAGTAAAGAAGAAAAAAAGTTACGCAACGGTCTTTATTTTTTGGCCGGAATAATTGTTTCAGGCATAGCATTATTATCCGTGAATGCGAATTCTGCAATTATTGGACTTCCATCCTTTAGGTATCTTAACGCAATTAATCCATTTCTTACTACCACTAACCCACTAGTTGATTCAGTTGCAGAGCACGCTACTACCACCACTGCCCAATCCTTTGTGTTTTTATCTATTTTTTTGATATTTGGTGGAATTGGGGTATGGTTACTTTTACGAAATAAAACGAATCAAGATACTTTATCACTAAAAATTCCTAGTGATATGACTGTGTTCGCACTAATAATTGGATTTGTTGGCGTTTATGTCAGTTCTGCATTTGTACGATTAGAAGTTTTTGCATCAATTTCTGTAATTATTTTATCTTCTCTGGGGTTGGCAATTTTAACAAACAATTTTTTTCATACTAAAATTCAATCAAGTAAAAAACTCTTCAAACCTACTAAATCTATTACAAAAATCTTATTTGTTATAATAATTGTAATTTTATTTACTCTGCCATTGACAGTACCTGCTAATGGAAATTGGATTAATTCTGCAAAAGCACCTCTTACCATTCTTAATGGAGGAACTTCATTTGGAATAGCTACAAATGATTGGTTGGATGCCTTGGAATGGATAAAAAATAATACGCCGGAAGATGCTGTGATTGCTTCTTGGTGGGATTATGGATACTGGATTTCAACAGTTAGTGAACGAAAATCGTTAGCTGATAATGCAACTATGGATAGTCAAAGAATTCAAAATATCGCAAAAATGTTCTTAAGTGAACCAGATCAAGCCTGGAAAATGTTACAAGAAATGGATGCCGATTATGTTCTAATTTTTATTTCATCACAAAAACTTCAAACAGAACCAGAAGATCTTTATCTTCTTATGGGCGGTGGTGATGAAAGCAAAAAACAATGGTTTATGAGAATAGCTGAAGAACCTCTGTCAAAATATCTTCTTAGCGATGGAATTAGTGGAACAGATCATTTTTGGAATAATACACTTTTAGGAAAAATGATTCCTTATTCTCTTTTAGGATTTGCAGAAGCAAATTCAAACAGGGTATTAACAAATTATACACCGGGTGCATTGGGCATTTACGTTAAAGATATAAAATATCCTGAAGACAACGATGGACCTCTCCGATTAGTTTATTCATCAACTTCATTTGAGGACGAAGGTACAGGCCCAATACTTGGTATATTCATTTATGAAGTTAACAAAAATTACAATCCTGATATAATCACAGTAAAAAGAAATTAGTTGTATCTCTCCGCAAGTCTGTATCGAATGTATTTATCGTCTGGGGAAAACTTTGCTGGATGAGCAGAGATCGTTTCATGATTACAAATAGGACATTTTAATTTCAATGTATATTTTTCACATTTTACACATCTTCTTAATTGGAAGCGCATTAACTTTCACGTGTTTTTTTTGATTCTTCTCTAGTAAACTTGAATGTACCCTTTTTCTTTTCTATAGCTTGTTGAATTTCTTCAAGTATTGGTTTCATAATTTTTTCAGCTGATTTAAAATCTTGAGCCGTTACCGCCAATCTATATTTTGGAGCTCCCAAGTAAGTGATTTGAATATTTTTTCCATTTTCATTTTTCATTACATTAAGAAGTGTATTTTTAATAATTTCTACTCCATCAGGCATTTTGTTTGAGATTTCTAAAACACCTCTGATTTCTACTGATGGCAACTTCATTTTTGAACTTATTTCTTCTAGGGCAGAAACTGCTTTTTTTGGAATTTTTAATTCTTCAATTACTGAAATTCCATTTCTTGCTATATCCATAAAAGCATCATAAATTGTGTCATATTTTGAATAAAGTGAGTCTTCCAACTTTTCTATATCGCTTTTTGATAATTTTGCCTTTTCCTGAACTTTTTTAATTAATGTACTTCCTTTTTCATGTCTTTTTACCTCAAGTAATTTTCTCTTCTTTTGATCGTTTGAAACTTGTTTTAAAGACAAATCAATATCGGTTCTTTTTGGATTTACTTTCTTTACAAGTAAAACTTTTTTCTCTCCCTCTTTTACATATCTCCCAACAGATCTAATCCATCCTGGTGCAATTTCAGATACATGCAAAAATCCTTGAATTCCGTCATATTCATCAAGACTAACATATGCTCCATGATCCATGATTTTTGTAACTGTCGCAATAACAATTTCACCTTGTTCAGGCAACTCTTCTACTTTTGTTGACATTAGCTCTAAGTTTTGTGGTGTGTAATTTAATGTTGCTGACTAGAAATCAATTCCTTTTTTTGCTTTTATTCCCATTTGGAATGGATGTTTTATTTCCTTCATTTCGGTAACTAGGTCAGCCAATTCAATAATTTCTGGCGGCGCATAATTTCCAGTAAGTACAAGATTAAGTTGTGAAGGCTTTATTTTTATTAAATCTAAAACATCATTCACTTTAATCAATCCTAAATTTATTGCATAATTCACTTCATCTAAAATTATGATATCATATTTTTCAGATTGAATTTTTTCTTTACAAATACTAATTGCTTGTTTTGCAACTTCTTTGTGTTCTTCTTTCGTACTATTATCATCAATAATCCCCACAAATCCCTTTCCAGCTGCAATTATTTCAAATTCCGGTTCTAATCTTTTTGATGAATCGATTTCACCATAATGCCATGAACCCTTGATAAATTGAATCATACAAATTTTATGATTATATCCAACTGCCCTTAATGCCATACCTAATGATGCAGTTGTTTTTCCTTTACCGCCACCTGTGTAGACTATAACTAATCCATCTTTTCCCATATTGAAAGTTCAAAAATACTAACTAAAAAGATTGAGAAAATTTTTGAAAAAGAACCATAATTTAAATAAAAAACCGATCTATGAATGCGAATTGAAAATTCCAAGATTAGTCATTTCTGGAGCAACAAGTGGCGTTGGGAAAACAGCGATCACGTGTGCAATAATCTATGGCATGAAAAAAAGAGGTTACTCAATTCAACCTTTTAAGATTGGACCTGATTATATTGATCCAAGCTATCTTTCATCAGTTTCAAAAAACGATACAAGGAATCTTGATGTTTGGATTATGGGAAATAAGGAATTAATTGTATCATTTACAAAAAATTCTACATCTGATTGTTCTATTATAGAAGGTGTAATGGGATATTATGATGGATTTTCAGGATTATCAAACTATGCTAGTACTCATAATGTAGCTAATATTCTAAAATCACCTGTAATTTTGGTCTTAGATGCTAGCAAAACAGCTCGTTCTATTGCTGCTACAGCACTTGGATTCCAAAAATTTAACAAGAATTCTCGAATAGTTGGCATAATTTTAAATAAATTAGGAAGCAAAAAACATGAAAAATTATGTAAACAAGCTTTACAATCATTACGTATTCCAGTAGTTGGAGCAGTTCCAAAAAACTCTGAATTCGTTCTAGAATCGCGACATTTGGGATTAATACCAACTATTGAAAAAAAGTCTTCTAGAAACCAAATTCATCTAATTGCAAAAAAAATTTCTGATTACATTGATATTGATAAATTAATAATGCTCAGTAATAAGGCTGGTTCACTTTCTAAACATAAAGATAAAAAAATTAAGAAACCAAAAACTATGATAGCTGTTGCTCTTGATAACTCTTTTAATTTTTATTATCATGATAATTTAAACGCATTAAAACGGGAAGGAGCTCAAATTAAATATTTTAGTCCTATATCAGATCAAAAATTTCTTGACTGTGATGGTATCTATATTGGGGGAGGATTTCCAGAAGTATTAGGTAATTTATTACAAAAAAATCAAAAAATGAAAAAAACAATTAAAAAATTAGCTGAAAAAGAAATTCCAATTTATGCAGAGTGTGGTGGATTGATGTATCTTACAAAATCAATTGATTATGGAAGAAAAAAATTCTCAATGGTGGGTTTATTTGACGCAGAAACAAAGATGACAAAAAAAATGACTCTTAATTATACTAAAGGAAAAGTAACATCAAATTGTATACTATTCTCCAAATTAAAAAATTTTAGAGGACATGAATTCCATTATTCAGAAATTGAATCAATTCCACGTGACTCTAAATTTGCATTATCACTTTCTATTGGAAATGGTATTAAAAACAAACAAGATGGATTAATGGAATACAACACTTTAGCTTCTTATAATCATCTGTACTTTGATAGCTCTGATTATGCCAAAAAATTTGTCGAAAGTTGTATTATAAATTCAAAAAAATAATTTAGATTAATTTGTATAAAGCATTTATTATTGCAGCAGCAGAAGGACTTCCTCCCTTTCTACCTATGTTTGTTATGAAAGGAATATTCATTTTTGCCAATTCTTTCTTTGATTCTGCAGCGGAAATGAAACCTACAGGAATGCCTACTACTAGGGCAGGTTTTATTGAATTTTCTTTTATCATCTGAATAATCTCAAGTAAAGCAGTAGGAGCATTTCCAATAACTACTATTCCTCCATCAATATCTGTAGAGGACATTCTCATAGACATTTGAGATTTTGTCTTGTTTTCTTTTTGTGCTTGTAAAGCAACTTTAGGATCAGAAATCTTACAAATAATGTTGTTATTAAATTCTTTAACTCGTTGTTTGTTAATCAGACCAACAACTCCGTTTACATCAGCTACAATACTACATCCCATCTTAAGTGCATTAATTCCATTTTCAATTGCATCATTATGAAAAATTATTGAATTATTTTTTGCAAAATCAAAATCAGCGGTTGAATGAATTACTCTTCTAACTATCGCCCACTCTTTTTTATTATAATTATGTGATCCAATTTCATTTTCAATAATTTGCATACTTGCATCTTCAATTGATTGCCCTTTTTCAGTTAGCATTTTCGACCTCCTTTGCTCTCTCAATAATTAAATCAACCATTTTTTCATCCGTACCAATATGTTTCGTTATAATGACTTTCTTTAAACTACTTTTTTCAAGCGCTGGATTAAGGTCTTCATAAATATCACGCTTTACATGTGCACCTTCATGAAGAAAATAAAACACAATTACTAGTACCTTGGGATTATCTTTTTCACAGTTAGAAATTCCTTGAGCTATGTTTGGCTCTTCAATTTCTAAAAAACAATGACTCACATTTTTGTATGTGTTTTGTAATCCCTTAACTACATACTTTATGGAAAGGTGTGCATTAGGATCTTTACTTCCATGACCAATTATCAAAACATCAACATCCTTTTTTGATAAATTCAAACCATCAATTTTAAGCGAAGTAGTTATTCGATTATCTACCAACTCTACCATTGTTTTATGCATGCTCATTGGCTTTGTTACAACAAATTTCACATTAGTATTGGCCTGAAATTTTATTGCATCACTAACAGCAGCTTTTACCTTTTTTCCAGGATATAGAAAATATGGAACAATTGTTAAGCAATCTACTTTACTAGTAAGGGATTTTCTAATCCCTTCTTCAATAAATGGAGGAATTACCTCCAAAAAACAATAATTAGAAAATTCATAATTTCCCTTTTCTTTCACTCTTTTACATATAAAATCAAGCTCATCTTTTGCTTCTTTTTCTCTACTACCTCTGTCGATCAAAAGTAACCCTCTTTTCAATTTGGAATCCTCGCTATTGCTATAGTCAAGTTTGGAGGAAATTTCTGTTTTTGCACTATTAATTGACCTCTTGAAGCTTTGATAGCAGAAGCTTCAGACACACTAGGCGTTCCTTCAAATGCTTGAACAGTTGACGATGGATTAGGAACATTGACATTTGTTAAATCATCTTTTTCAAAATATTCTACAGGAATGTTCATTTCTTTTCCAATTTCAATTAAACCTTTAACGTCTTGTGATTTTTTCAACGAAACAAACTTTGCAATTGACAAATAACTAAGATTATTTTTTTCAAGACATAATTGTAATCCTTTTTTAATTGTATTTTTGGGAGTGTCCCAATGTAATCCAACTCCTACAACAAGATTAGGTGGCCTATAAACTACTGCATCTTTTAAAATTTCTGATTTTATTTTCTTATCTGAAATTATCAAAAATCCTTTTGATCTCGAATTTTTTAATTCATCAAAAGATGAATAAATTGTTACATTTTTTGGTAAATCGCCTTTCCACCAATTCTTATTTCCCGCATCTTGATACACACCAATTTTTTCTTCATTCACCATTAATGCACTAATTTTTGTCACTGTAGAATCGTCCTCTATTTTCCATCCAAATTCTTTTCCAACAAGATCAACTGCAATCGTTTTGTTAACATCAGCTGCAGTAGTAATTACGGGCGTTGCATCAAGTTTTTTTGCAATTTGTTCAGTTAATTCATTGGCACCGCCTAGATGACCAGAAAGTACACTTATCACAAAATTCACCTTATCATCAATAACAAGGACCGCAGGATCAGTTTTTTTGTTCTTGATATAAGGAGATATCAATCTAATTACGGCACCAAGAGAAAACAAACAAATCAAAGCATCATTTGTTTTGAAAAGTTTTTCAATTTTTTCAGAAGTTGATTCAGAATACCAATCTATTTTAGAATCATTATTTGAGAATTTTTCAGGCGCAAAAACTGTCCAATTAGGATATAATTCCTTAAGGGATATCCCAATTTTTATTCCATTTTTTGTGATTGCAAGAACTGAAATTTTTTCCACAATACGATCATTTCTAATTTAATAAAATATCTTACCTTTCAGGATATCTAGTTAGAACAGACCCATCAAAGTCATACAACACTATTTCAAGTTCAACCTTGTTTTCAGAATATTCTACCATGTGTTCATATACTTTTGAGCAAATTTTTGTAAAAAATTCATCTAGTTTATTCTCCTGAATTATCTCTTGAACATGTCTGGCAGTATTGGCCTTTTTTATTTGAGAAACGAGATTTTCATTTGCGCCACTATCTTTTGCTAGTTCTGCAAGAAAATCCATGTTGACTTTAGAACCTTTAACGTGTGTCTGTTTAATTCCCATTGCCATCTTAGAAATCTTCCCAATAAATCCTACAACGTATGCTTTTTTGATTCCTTTCTTAGCACATTGTTGAATTGTATACCCAGAAAAATCTCCCATTTTAACAAAACAATGTTCAGGCAAGTCTACAAGTTTTTTTGAAAATTCTTCACTTCGTCCACCGGTGGTTAACACAACTATATTGTTACCAAGAGCTAATGAAACATCCAAGTTTTGTCTAATGGATGCTGCAAATGATGCGGTAGAATATGGGATTACAATGCCTGATGTTCCAAGAATTGAAATTCCCCCAACAATTCCTAATCGAGGATTATCAGTTTTCAAAGCTAATTCTTTTCCTTTTGGAACAGAAATTATAATTTTGATTCCATTTTTTGAAAGTATCTCTTTTGCAACCTCATTCAAATTTGAATTAATCATTTGTTTTGGAACAGGATTTATTGCGGGTTTGTTTATTTCAAGTCCTAAACCTGGCTTGGTAACTATTCCTACTCCATCCCCGCCTGTAATTTCAACTTGACCAGAATTTTCATTCAAACACACATCTGCAATTATTTCTGCTCCATGGGTTACATCTGGATCATCGCCCCCATCTTTAATTACTGAACATCGTGCCGAATTTGTAGAAAACTTACACGCCTCAATTTTTATTTTAATAAAGTTACCTTTAGGTAAAGTTACATTTACGTCTCTAATCTTTTGTTGTTTGATTATTGATAATATGGCTGCTTTTGCTGCTGCTGTGGCACATGTACCTGTCGTAAAACCCTTTCTAAGTTTCTGTTTTTGTAT
>DASSAK010000074.1:0-73192 GCA_035685445.1 Nitrosopumilaceae archaeon | reverse complement strand
TCTCTTTTTGTAATGTTTTTGTTACACTGATTCTGTTTTCCACATCTTCAACGCTTGAAATTTTTTGGTCAAACTCAAAGTCCTTTTGCTGTTCTTTTACATCATTTTCCAAATCCAGAACATGGTTTCCCTCACTGATGGCAACCTGCTTTGCATCACCTGCAAGTTTCATTGCGGTTTTATGAATTTCAACTGCTCTGTTTGCATCATTATTTGCTTTTCTTGCAGCATTTTCTAGGTCTGTTGCTACCTTCATTAAATCCGTGTTTTTTTCCTCAGAATATTTTTTCCAAGCTTGCTCTGCAGCTTCATCTAAAATGTCAACCTCTGCACTTTTGATGTTAACTAGCCACCACATCGAAAGCTCGTTCCACTTTTGAACTTCAAAAGCTAATTTGGCCGCAGTGGAATCTAAATTATTGCTTCCTGTCTGAATGTCTGATGATTTTTCAGGTTTTGGTTCAACTGAGATGTTAGGTGAGCTGATGATTTTTTCTTCAACCATGAATTCAATCCCACGTGCAAAATCAGACGCACTTATTGCTCCATCTGCATACCATCGTGCATTATTTTTAATCCAAATTGGGACAACAACATCATTTTGAACTCCCGTGACCTGCCGCATGTGTTCTTCTTCATCGTTTACAATTGAGAGTTGTGGGGATTTGATAACACCGATTTTTATCAAATGTTCAATTGCAGCTGTAAATTCTTTGTCTGAAACATCTCCATCTGCATAGAATTTCACCATTCCACGAATCCATTCAGGAATCTCAACATCAGACTGTGCATAGATATATTGTGGAATTAGAAGACCTGAGATAAAAAATAGTAAAAAGATAACAACCAGATTTCTCAAATCATAACCAGTGAACGAAAAACTGCTGATAAATGTATCTTTCACAACAAACTTTTTGTTTACGCACAAACATCATACTATGAAACCAATTTTTGAACCGCTAGAGGCATGCAGACCTTCGGGCCCGTTATTAGTTTCTCCTAAAAATGGAGATGTTAAAATAAGCGATTCAATATCATCTATCGGAAATTAAAACATATGGAAGAAAGAAACAAAAAATCTACAGGATTTTTCAAAAAAAATATTTTACCAAAAGGAACCAACATTTATGAAAATATAAAAAAAACATCAAAGGTGGTCAGTGAGGAAAACCTAAACAAAACGGTTTCAACAATTGAAAGATCTGCTCAATCAGGTGCAGATATGATTAAAACAAACCCTCACTTACAATCTCTAAAAAAAGAATCATTAAAAATTAAAAAAAAAGGAATTAAAAAAGGAAAACTTCTAAAAAAACAAAGTCCTAAGATTTTTGAAAAAATTAGACAAGGATTTTTCTATTTTTTTGAAGCAATTGCCGGTAGAATTAAAATTGGTTCACAATACGGTACTCCGAGTTTGGACTTGCTAGAAAGACTAGCTAAATTAAAAGAGTTGGGAATTTTGACTGAAAAAGAATTTCAAGAAAAAAAAACTGATATTTTAAAAAGAATTTGATTTTATGTCAAAAAATAACCTGATAGCTATATTGTCATTTATGGTCGCAATTTTGATAGGTATTTTACTACTTACTAATTCTGGCTGGTTTTCAGATGAATGGCAAGTTGGATTGGGACTTTTAGTAGGGGGTTTAGGCGGGATTGGTATCTACTCTTATTTAAAAATCAAAAAATAAAATGGCCCTAAAATTTTGTTAGTTATTGTAAAGTAGTAATTTTCGTTTTGAACAAACTACTTTTCTTATTATTCAAAAATTATCATTTATTATGGTAGTTACGGTCCAAATGGTAAACAAAATCAGAAATGAGCTAGAGCATAAAACATCTACAAATTCAGAAAAATCATTAAAAAAATAATCTTGTTAGAAAAAGGGATGACAATATGATTTAGTAAATTTTCTAGGTAAAAAACATGAAAAGTATTTACGAATCTCTAATTGTATTTGCAGTATTTACTGGAGTTTTACTTCCAGTTAGATTGCTTTTTGTAACATATGTTTCAGATAATTGGTTTGGTTCTTTTGGAATAATATCTGCAATCTCTATTGGATTGATAGTTCTAACAAAAAAAGAAAAGTTAGGTGAATTTGGCCGAATGTTTGATAGACAAATGAACAAATTCATGAAAGGAAAACGTGGAAAATTCTTTTTTGCAGAAGCTACCATCTTTCTTTTTATTCTTGGTGGGATGATATTTGCAGTTGAACAAGGAAATTCTACATATGTTAATATGAAAAATCAATTATTAGATGAACATCCTGAGTTTACAGATGCTGATCAAATATTAGAAAAATCAGAAGAATTAGAATTCCGAGATTATTTGTTTGGATTTGTGGTCATGGTTGCATCATTTTTTGTTGCATTTCCTATATTTAGTGCAGTTTTTGCTGTGATAAACGACGCTACAAGTGGATGGTTGTTGCATTTTTACACTGTTGCCTTTGTAGAATATATTGAATTATTTGGAATTCTAGTACTTTACAAGTTCAGTTTTAAAAGAATGAGACATAATATATCCGAATCAAAAAACTGATGCAACGTAGAAACTTAGAACTGTTGCTACATGCAGTGACAAACTAATTCCCAATAATACTGGTTTATGCATAACCATTCTTTATCAAAATCCACAATATCCTGTAGCGCAAACAGCTTGTATTGCTTGCCCTTGATATGTCATCATTCCTAATAGAATGATAAATCCTACATCTAGAATATCAAATCTGAAACTCTTGATACTAAATCCTGGCTTTAAGATCTTACAAATTGCTTCAACTTTCAATATTGATGATTTGCAATTTTGTTATTTAGTGAAGAATGTGAAGCTATTATGAAATTACACATAATTTAGGTATAAATTGTAATAATTTTTTAGTACATCAATATTTTTTCTAAAAACCTTCATGAAATTTTGAACAAATACAGCCCTCAACCAAGCATTTTCCCTTTCCTTCAAAATGTGCTGCCTTGTAGTGATAACACCCTTCTTTCACATTGTGGCATTTCATACTTCTACCAGAATGTGTTCACTTAAGGATTTTTTCTAATCTTGTTTTCTAGTAGGATCATGAATCTCACCAATGTGCTTTGCAAGATTTATCACTTCTTTTCCAAATTCTTTTCCACAATATGAACAGTGAAAATCAAACGTTTCTTCCATTCAGAAATTTAAATTTTTTATTTTTTAAAAAACTTTCTATTATCATTAGAAAACTAAATACCACCTACTAAAACAAGCAGATTGTTGTCAAAAATCAAGACGATCACAATTTGGGTTGCAATCATTGGTGGAGGAATAGGATTCTTCTTTCTTTATGGTATTTTGGCAGACTTGATGAGATAAATTTCATAGGTGAGTTTAATTGAAATTCCAAATTTAGTAAAAGAATGGTATTGATTTCTGATGATATAAAACAATTTCTTGAACATCAAAAATTAGGATTTGTAGCAACCATTTCTCCAGATAACACTCCAAATGTATCCCCTAAAGGAACTATTTTGGCATTGGATGATGAGCATCTAATTTTTGCCGATATTAGATCTCCTCAAACAGTCTTCAACCTGGAAAAAAATCCCTCCATTGAAATCAATGTAGTTGATCCAATTTTAAGAAAAGGATATCGCTTTAAAGGAATCGCAAAAATTCTACAAGACAATAATGAATTTTCTAAATTTTTAAAATTTTATGAAGAAAAAGGAATTAAGAGTAAAATCAACTCTATTGTGATTGTAAAAATTGATGTTTTATCAGAAGTCACGTCTCCTCTTTATGATTTGGGTTTTTCAGAAGAAGAAATCAAAGAAAAATGGAAAAAACACTATCTTTCTTTTTAGATTCTTATTTTTTTTCTGATTTTTTTGACTCTTGATGTTCTTTTCTTTCTTTTTCTAGAATTTGTTTAACTGTAGCAAGCTCACTTTCTGCTTTTTTTAGTTTATTTTTCATTGAGGCAATGGCTGCACTTGCAGCTTCTATAACTTGTTTTGAACTTTTATCTTCTTCAGGTTTTTTTTCTTCATCTTTTGATTTTTTTTGACTCTCCTCTAAATCTTTTAAAAGATCTTTTTTATTAATCTCAATACTGCCAAGATCTTTTTCAGATTTTTTTAATAATTCTTGGACTTCAGTTAATTTGGATTCTGATTTATGTTGTTCATTTTTTATTGCATCAAGCTCAACTTTGCCTTCCTTTATTTGAGTTTGAATACCGTCTAACTCTTTTTTTGCTTTCTTAATTTGGTTTTCAATATCTACAGCATCTTTTAGTTGGTCCGTTGTTGGTGATTTTGTAGTTGAACTAGACATTGCTCTTAATGAACTCAGTTCCTTGTTTTTTACAATAAGGTCTTTTTTAATATGAATGAGATTTTCTACAGCATGATCATATTCTTCCTTTACGTCGGTTAGTTTTTTTGTGATAGATTCAAGATGTTGTTTTTTTGTTTCTATTTGTTCTTCTAATTCTTTTAACTCATTTTTGTATTGTTCGTCGTTATCTTTTTCTTCATGGAATTGTTCGACCTCCAACTTTATTTCCTCATTTTTGGCCGGTTCTTCTTTCGGTGTTTTTTCTTCCTTTGATTTATTACGTTTAAACCATTTCAAGTATTTCTACCTCTCACAAAATGTAGGTAAAAACCCAATCCTCCAATAAGGAACCCTGAAATAATTGCAATTGCTCCTAATTCTGGTTCGTCTGCAAGAAAGGTTGGCGAAATAACAAATAGTAAAGCTCCAAAGATGATTAAAAAAAATGTGCCACCTTTTTTGGGTTTATTGTGTTCATCATGGACCATAATAACATCAATTAACATAACTTGAAAGTGTATTTGCAACTTTTTTTCTCCCAATGTCAAGAATAAATGGACCAATTTTTGGGCCTTTGTTTGAACCAAGAATAATTTGGTATAATGTCTTAAAGAAATCCTTTGGAGGTATTTCATTTGATTTAGCAATTTGATAAATGTCATTCTGTAAATCTTCTGGTTCATTGTTTGCCTCAAGTATTTGTGATAGTTCTTCTAATGCTTTTTTTGTACTTTTATCAATCTGTAATTCAATTTTTTCTCCTTGACCAAAGTCATCAGCATAATTTCCTGCTAGTGTGATCAATTCTTTTATTTTTGGTGTTTCCTCTTTTATTGCACCATAATCAATTAACTTTTTCATCACACGTTCGGTTCTGTTATCTTTGAAAATGTTTGCTAATTCAATTAATAATCTATAGCTTACATGTGTAGTAGGATTTTTTGGCGGATTTAACAAGTTAACGTATTCATACAATCCCTTTGATTTTGTTTCCTTTGCTTTATTTTCAAATTTTATTTTTCCAAAATAAATATCTTCTAATTCATTATATTCATCCATTAATGATGGAATGTCTTCAAATCCTAATTCACGTGCCCCTGTAATTCTTTTGTAAAGTAATAATAAAATTGATTTTGAGGTTCCATATTTTAGCCATTTTTGTGATGTTACCACATTTCCTAACGATTTTGAAATTTTTTTTCCTCCTTTATCCAGAAACATTTCATATTTTACATGGTGTGGGTGAGGGAAATTCAAGACCTCATCAGATACCCAATCATTAATTTTTACAGAATCCATGATGTCTTTTCCATATGCTTCAAACCTTACATCAAATGCTTGCCAACGTGCGGCAAATTCTACTTTCCATGCAAGTTTGCCCCCTCCCTTTGTAATATCTGATATCCCTTCATGTCCGCAACCTTTTATTGTATTTGAGCCAATTGCAGCATCTTTGCATCTGTATTTTACCTTCTTTTCATTAGGGAGGTACTCATATGATTCAGTGGTGTAGAGTTTATCACAATCTTCACAAACTGGAAAATATGGTAACACGTTTTGAAATTTTTCTTGACCTGAAAACTCTGCAATTTTATTTCCAATCTTCGAACTGTTTTCAAGAATGGTGTGGATTTGCTTTGTCAGAAGGCCTTTTTCATAGGTATCCTTTGCTCTCCTGAACTCATATTTTATTCCTAAATCATCTAATCCTTCAAGTAATAGACTGCTCATATGCATTCCATACGAATCATGACAATCAAAAGGATCTGGTATTGTGGACACTCTTTCTCCAATATGTTGATTTAATGAATCGGGAAAACCTTCTGGAATTTTTCTTAATCCGTCCAAATCATCTGAATATGCAATGAGTTCTGATTTGTAACCAAAATTTTCTAATGCTAACTTTACACCAAAAGCACGAACCGCATCGCCCAAACTTCCAATATGTGGAACTCCAGATGCTCCTAATCCACTTTCTACTCGAAGAATATCCATTTTTCTACCAATGGATTTTTCTCTTTCAATTAACTCAAATGCAAGTTTATCAATCCATGTTCCTTTACCAATTACTTTTTGTTCTGACATTCTTACAACCTAGGCAAGTTTTTTTGCCATATAAGGACCGTCTAACGAATAACCCAATTTACTATAATATTCTCTTGTTCCTACGGCACTAATTATCAAAAGTCTATTTGCGTCCAACTCTTCTTTAGAGATTTTTTCAGCCGCATTGATCAGTTTTTTTCCTAATCCCAAATGTTGAATTCCTGATTTACTTCTCTCACCCAGTTTTAATAATTGCCCATAAACATGCAATTCTCGAACTATGCAGGTTTTTTCACCAATTTCATTTCTATGTGCTTTTGAGCTAGGATGTCTTAGTCTCAAAAACCCATAGATTAAATCATCGAAGTCATCATAGGATAGAAAAATCTCTTTTCCACCTGCTGATTCATAATCCTCTCGATTTAATTTCAAATCCAAATTGAACTCTTTTTTGGACAATCCTGCCTCTCTACATCTAATGCATTTACATGATATTCCTTGATTTTTCAAATTCTTGTGAACGATTTGCCGAAGATTACCTGATTTGGGACCTGCAACAATTTCTGATGTAGAAATTTCTCTTTGAACTCTCATAATTCTAACCCATCTTGGAATGATTTTTTTCATTTCTGAAAGAACTTTTACCATGTCATCAAATGAATAAGGAGTGTATTTTCCATTTTTATAATCCTCATAAAGTGGTGTATTTTCTAAAACAAGTGATGGGTAAACCTTTAACATATCTGGTTTTAACCGCTCATCATAAAACAACATTTTAAAATCCTTAATGTCTTGTTCCGGAGATACTGTTGGGAGACCTGGCATCATGTGAGCAACAATTTTGTATCCAGCATCTTTTGAAATTTGAAAAGATTCTACAACATCATTAAAATCATGACCTCTGTTTACTATCTCATAAACTCTTTCTTGTAAACTTTGTACGCCAATCTCAATTCGTGTAACACCATAATTTAACATTGCATCAACATGCTCTTCTTTGCAATAATCAGGTTTTGTTTCAATAGTGAACCCTACATTTCTTATTGTGGCATGTTCGTTGTTTGCTTTTGCATCTTCTAGCGTTTTAGAATTAAAACCATTTAATGCATCATAACAAGATTTTATGAAATTTTCTTGATAATATTTTGGCATAAATAGGAATGTACCGCCAACAATCACTAACTCTAATTTAGATGATTCATGACCATTTGCAATTAATTTTTCTAATTTTGTCAAAATTTGATTTTTTGGGTCATATTGATTTTCGATAGCATTAATTGTTGAAGGTTCTTTTCCAGTGTAACTATTTGGAGTGTTGAATTCAATTCCGCCAGGACAATATGTGCATCTTCCGTGAGGACAAGCATATGGTTTTGGCATAAGTGCAATTACTGCAACCCCTGAAGCTGTTTTAACAGGTTTTTTGAGTAGAGCTTTTTGTAATTTAGAAAAATCAGAACCGCTTACCTTGGATAAAATCTCGTAATTTTTTGGAATTCTTTCTAAAGAGTACTTTGCACAGATTTTTTTTATTTCAGATTTTACATCTTTTTTAGTTAATGCAGGTATTGTTAGAAGATTCTGTGAAATTTCAGTACAGGCCTTTGAAAATTTGATATCGGATTTTTGCATTAGGGTTATGGCATGACTCGGTCATAAATTCTTTAAAAGTATCTGGGAGAAAAATTAAGAAAATTACCTTCGTCTTCTAGGTTTACGCTTTCTTGAACTTTTCATCATCCGTCTTGAAACCTTTCTTTTTGGTTTTCGACGCTTTGAGACCTTGCTAGAACGTTTTTTTGTACCTGTGCGTCTTTTAGGTTTTTTTCGTGAAGTTCGCTTTCTAGTCTTTTTTCTTCTTGTAGTTTTTCTTTTGATTCTTTTTTTTGTTTTACGTTTTCTCACTCTGCTTTTTGTTTTTCTTCTAAGTGGCTTTCTTTTCTTTTTTCTTGAACTTTTCTTCTTTGTCTTTTTTGATTTTCGTTTCCTAGTTTTAGATCTAGATTTTTTCCTACCACTTTCAAGTCGATTTTTAAGATTTTTTAATTTTGTAAGCTCTACTTTGATTTCTGATATTTCAGCCAGTAATTCATTATTGACTTGAGCAAATTCATTTCCGTGTTGCTCAAAACATTCTATGTGAAATTCTTTTCCATAGGCATATTTTAGTTTGTCACTTGGTATGGGTTTTTTACATACCGCACAATTTGCTACAAAATTTTCTGACATCTGTTAAACCAGTTCTTTTCTAGTAGGATTTAAGATTTCTTTTGTTATTTTATCGCATGAAACGTTAAAAAACATCAACGATTTTTTACTCATCAATATTTTTTGGTTTATCATTATCAGTATTTTCAGCCGAGTCTATTCCTGTTTTGAGCTCTTTTCTATATTCCATCTTGAGCCAAATGGGTGTAATTATTGTAGTTGCTGCAACCATTATTACAATTGTAGAATATACACTGGAGGTTAGAATTCCTGAAGTAACACCAACCCCTGCAACAATTAAACCAACTTCTCCTCGTGAAATCATTCCTATGCCTACCCTCATTCCCTGAGTTTTATTTTTGAGAAGTAGCCATGCCGGAACTCCACATCCAAATAATTTTGTCACAATAGCTATTGCAATTATTATTCCACTTAGCATTAAAATTTCCAAATTCACTGCTCTAAAGTCTACTTGGGCTCCAATTATTGCAAAAAATAGTGGTGCAAAGATCAGTCCTATCTTTCCAATGTAAGATTCTACTTTTTCAAAAACTTTTGTTGTTGATAGTGCCATCCCTACAGCAAACGCACCCACTATAGGTGAAAGACCAAGAGACCCTGCTAATGCTGCACCTCCAAAAAACACTGCAGTGGCTATCCCTTCAACACTTCCTTTCGCCTTCCAAATTTTTGGTGTAATAACTCTTGGAATAATTATTACTGATGCAATAAGTATTGCAGCGAAAAATCCTAGAACCTGAAGAATTGTTATTATGACCTCCATAGGTTCAATTTCTCCTAAAGTGCCATCACCTGTTGCAAGAGATGATACTACCGAAAGTACCGCTATTGCTAGAATGTCATCAACAACTGCTGCTCCAATAATTAATCGAGCTTCTCTTGATTTCAATTTACCAAACTCACTTAAAACTTGAATCGAGATTGCAATGCTAGTTGCAGTCAATGCAGTAGCAATTAACATAGATTGTAATGCATCAAAACCAAACATTTGAAAAACTGCTAATCCTGCAAAAAAGGGAATAACTACTCCGAGAGTTCCAACAATAAATGACTGTTTTCCTCCTCTTAGAAACTCTTTTGGAGTCATTTCTAGCCCTGCCATAAATAGAATAACTATGGCGCCAATTTCTCCTAGAACTCTGATTTCTCCAGTTAATTGAAGTAATGATTGATCATCCCATATCAAAAATGCCCCTAGCGCAAAGGGCCCAATTATCATGCCTGCAATCAATTCTCCTAAGACAATGGGAAGTTTCAGCCTTAGGAAAAGCTCTGCCATTAACTTTGCTGCAAAAAGTAAAATTCCTACACCAATAATGGTTTGAATAAAGTGCTCCTCTACTGCCATTTCACTTCCCAATTTTAGCCATGTTTAGTACAATATAAGATGATTATGGCTTGAAAATTCTCAAACTAGTCTAATTGATTATGCAATTTTTTTGGAATTTATGAAAACACCTGCTTTGTTTGTAATAATTCCTATTTGGCCAGCTTGAATTTTATTCTTCTTGAAAATTGATTTTATTTTTGAAGCTTGGGTTTTTGGCGCAATTACACAGAATCCAATTCCCATGTTAAATGTTTTGTACATTTCTAAACTATCTACACCTTGGCTCTCAATTAACTGCATGATGGCAGGGGGTTTTGGTAAAGTGTTTAAATCAAAACCAATTTTCTTTAATCGTAAAAGTTTTGTAAATGAACCTCCAGTGATGTGTGCTAATCCATGAATGTTACATTTTTGAATAATCTCTAAAACAGGTTTTACATAAATTTCAGTTGGTGTTAAAAGAGCATTGCCCAAAACACCAATTCCTTTAATTTTGCTTTTGAGTGAATATTTTGTCAACAAAGCTTTTCTTGCTAATGTATAACCATTTGAATGAAGGCCGCTACTTTTTGCACCAATTATCACATCCCCCTTTTTAATAGTATTTCCAAGTATCATTTGTTTTTTTAACAACAAACCAACAACCATTCCAGCTAAATCAAAAGAAAATCCTTTTCCAGCAAATAGATCTGGCATAATAGCTGTTTCTCCACCAACTATTGGAACCTGTGCTTTTTTTGCTCCTTTTGCTAAACCTTCCACAATTTTTTGAAAAATTTTCTGATCATTTTTGTTTGCAGCAATGTAATCTACAAACGAAACCGGCGTTGCACCAATACATATTATGTCATTTACATTCATAGCAACACAATCGATTCCAATCGTGTCATATTTTTTCATTTTATTTGCAATGAGAACTTTTGTACCAACTCCATCTGTATGAGTTGCCAAAAATTGCTTTCCAGGCAATTCTGTAATGCCTGCATAATGGCCAAACCCGTGAGCAACTTTAGACTTTCTTTGAGTTTTGTGAGTTGACTCGATAATTTTACCAATAATGTTTTGACTTTTTTTGATTCTTGTAATGTCCACACCTGCTTTTTTGTAGGTTAGCACCATATTTTGAGTCGGCCTTGATACGAATAAAAGAATTTGCCTATGGATTTTACATGTACATGTCAGATGACTCTTCTTTTTTATGTTGAAGATATTTTTTTGATAGCTCTTCTAACTCTGCTGCAATTTTCTCTTTTTCTTTTTTTAGATCTGAAGTATCAATTTTCATTTCATATAATCTGTTTACTGCTTCAATTACGGTTACGGCAGCTTCAGGATCAGGAATTATTGCATTTGCTTTAACTAACAATGCGATTCCTTGAATTTCTCTTATCAGACACTCATTAAGAATTCCGCCTGCTATGCCTGTGATAAAACCATGAGGAATAATTTTGATATTTTTATCTGCCATTACTCTACAAAGATCTTCTTCTGCCGCACAATAAACCTCCTTGTCGTGTACATTACTTGCAACGCCATCTAGAATGACTATTTCATTTGATCCTTTTTTTTTAGCCCAGTCTAAAATTGCACCTGCGATTGTATACAAACCTTTCATTTGTAATGTAATTTCACAAATTATGGCACAAATCGTTCCTTCATTATTTGCATAAAATCGAAATGGATGACGTAACCTGCCGTTCATAAATACTGTGGATGGAGGAAGGTATTTTGATCTCATGTATGCAATTTCCTTCATTTGTAATTTCTTTATCATGCTTTCAATTGCTATTGATCCGACTAATCCTGCCCCCACAAATCCTGCAAAAATTATTGGGCTTTTTAGATTGACCTGACTTATTTCAAAAACTTCTGCTTCTGGAAATTCCCCTTTCACTCTTTAAAGCAAAATTTTCAGCCTAATTACTTTTCTGCATGAACAGATCTAACATTGTTCTACCTTTATCAGTAATCGTGTAGATTACATTAGGTCCAACTGCTTCTTTTTTTATGAAATTGTAATCAACACAAAGATGCAAATAATTCAAAAATGATTTTTTCATTCTGATCTTTGATTTAGAATACAAATCAGAAAATGTCATGGGGCTTCCTCTTAATTGATAAAGTAATTTTAGGAGAGATAATGTGCTATAGTCTCGCGCTCTTGCCTTTACAGCATCTAAAACCTGCTCATCTCTTTTTATGATAAAATCCTCAAATTGGTCTGCTACTTCTATGGGTATGTAGGTTAACCGCGCTCTCATCATACAGTACTGTACGGTATATTACCTTATTAATCTTAAACGGAAGCTTTGTTGATCCATCTAGGTTATTTTTTTACACCTTTTGAGATTGTGAATAAATCTACTTTGATTGTTAGAATGGTGAATTATGCGTAAGGATGTCCCTTTAAACAAATGTGATTTTATCAACCAGCATGGAAATTGCCATCCCTGCATTACTTACGATAATTGGTATTGCCATGTTATGTTATGGGGGAAATTGGTTAGTAAGTGGCGGTGTAGCAATTGCACAAAAACTTGGAATAAGTAAAATGTTAATCGGAATGACTGTTGTTGCCTATGGTACATCAACACCAGAATTGGCAGCAAGTGTTGCTGCAGCAGGAGAACATGGTGGGATAATTCTTGGAAACATAATTGGAAGTAATATTGCAAATGTTGGAATGGTAATTGGTATTGCTGCGATAATGGCACCCCTTGTTGTAAAAAAAGTACAAATAAAAAAAGAATTGCCTATAATGATTGGAGTTTCTTTCTTACTGGTATTTTTATCTCTTGATGGTGAAATATCTCAATATGATGGAATTTTATTAATTGTGTCTCTAATTACATTTACTGCTTTTATCTACAAAGACGTAAAAAAACAAAAAGCCGAAAATATTCATGAAGAAATCAAAGTTGAAAAACTTTTTCCAAAATCCTATATTTTGCTAGGTATTGGAATTGCGTTATTATATGCTGGAGCAGTTTTAACAATTGATAATGCAGTAATTTTAGCAGAATCATTTGGTCTTTCAGAAAGAATAATTGGAATAACTGTGATTGCAATTGGAACATCTCTTCCAGAATTAATTACATCTATAATTGCTATCAGAAAAGGACATACTGACATTGGTATTGGAAATATTATTGGAAGTAATATCTATAATATTTTGATGATTATGGGAGTTGGTGCAACTATTGCAGGGGTTGCAGTGGTGTCTGAGGTCTATATGGATTATGCAATAATGATTGGGTTTGCACTTGTTTTGTTTATCTCAATGAGGACTGGTTTAATTACAAGACCAATTGGGGTGGCCCTCACCATTGCATATCTTATTTATCTTGCAACAGCTTTCTATTTCTAGTCTTAAAATCTACTAAATTTTGGTCAATTTGATGTCTTCTACTTTGATGCTTGGACAGATAGATGGAAGAGACGCCCATTGTAAAACATTTTTTGAATTATTCCCAATAGCAGAAATGTTTTGCAACAAATTTGTGATATTGTGAATTATTCTTACAGGTTTTCCAGGGTTTTTGATTTCTCCGTCTTGAATAATTCTAATTCCGCTTCTTGCAGTGCATGAAAAATCCCCTTTGATTGGATTTACTGCATAAGTATACCATAATCGGCCAACCAAAATTCCTTTTTTTGTGTCTTTGATAATTTCATCAATGTGAAAATCCCTATTTTCAATTCTGAGGTTATGAGTTCCCGGAACAGGAATAGGGTCCGCACTTCTACCCATTGGTGATCCTGACCTTAGAGCGTTTCCAGATGTTTTTTTATTTTCTTTAAACGCAGTATAGGAATCAGAATAAACGTTTTTGAAATTTCCATTTTCAATTAAAGGTAAACTTTTTGTTGGAACTCCTTCGTCATCAAAACTTTTACTTCCAACTCCTTCTGGATAATGTGGATCATCAATTAAGCTAAAATTTTCAACAGCTATCTTAGATTCCATTTTTTCAGAAAAGCAACTACGTTTCTCAGCGTATGTTTTAAGATTAAAGTTTGAAGAAAGAACAAATGAAAGAATTTCTCCTACAGAATATGGTTCAAAAATTACTGAACATGAATCAAATTCGCATTGTTGAGGATTAATAGAATTAACACACATATTTTTGGCATCTTCTCCAATCTGTTTTGGAGAAAAACCATCTAGTGTTCTACACGATGCTTGACCAATTCCACTTACGGATAGATTTCCTTCATTTGAATCGGCATTAATTGTTCCAGAAATATATGTTGCATCATCTGTACAATTAAGATCGTTTGAATTTGCAATTGAAAATTCCTCAGAAACAATATTTAATGCACCAGAAATAGAATTAATTTTTGAATTTTTTGAATAATCAATCATAGACTGAGCAATATCAGATGCTTGGTTGCCTGTAATTTCTTTTAATTTTTTATCAAAAACTTTTTCTAGTATTTTTTTCTCAAAAGTAAAAGGCAGTTCTTGCCAAAATGGTTTTGGTTTTGTAAGGCTTGAAAGTTCCAGTGCACTATCAATTGAATTTTTGAAATTCTCTAAAATAGTAGTGTGTGCCGATGAAATTTTCTTTTTATGAATTATTCGTATTCCCATGAGTTCTTCTTGATTCTGTTTTGCTTCGGCAATCTGTGAATCTGTTATTCTTATTGTGATGGTTTTTCTTTTTACAGAAATTATGTCACATTCATCAATCCCTTTTGATTTTGCATAATCAATTGCCCTATCACAGGCTGACAATTATTTTCGCCTAGGACTTTGATATTTGAATTTATTAATCTTTATTAGATCAAAATAAGAACCAAATTTTTTCTCATCTTCTAAATTATCTAACACATCTGTTGATTCTGGTTCATTTTCAAATCTTTTTAGAATTTGATAGGTTGTGTTTCTTTCTGCAGGAATGCGTCCAACTTCTCTAACCAGTCTTCTGATTGTTTTTGGTTTTATCAATTGACCATTCTGTGCACCAGCTGATGTCGAAATGCTTTCATTAATCAAAGTTCCACCAAAATCATTTGCTCCCCACATTAAAAGTAGTTGAGACATTTTTTGACCTTCTTTGACCCATGACATCTGAATATTATCAATGTAATTGTTTAACATAATTCTTGCAATTGCATGAGTTAACAATGCATCTGATGAATTACTACCAGACCTTATTCCTTCATGAAGATTGTATTTGTACATAGGTGCTTCACTTGCAATAAAATTCAAGGGAACAAATTCAGTAAAACCGCCTGTTACTTTTTGTATTTCCCGTATTTTTGCAAGATGCATTATGCGATGTTCGGCAGATTCAATATGGCCAAACATCATGGTTGCAGTTGAATTAATTCCAAGCCTATGTGCTGTAGTTATTATCTCGATCCAATCCTTTACACTGATCCTTCCAGGAGAAATTTTGTCTCTCATCTGCTGGTCTAAAATTTCTGCCGCAGTTCCTGGAATGGTGTTTACTCCTGCCTCTTTCAGTCTAAGTAAGTATTCCTTGATAGAAACTTCAGATCTTGAAGCGCCATAGAGTACTTCTTCTGGTGAGAAACCATGAATATGAATTTCAGGAATTTCAGATTTTATTTCTTTACAAATTTTCTCATAAAGATTAGAATCCATATCTGGAGGTAATCCTGCTTGTATGCAAACCTCTGTGGCACCATATTGATATGCTTCTTTTGCTCTATTGACAATCTCTTCAACAGGTAAAAGATATCCTTCCTCTTCACGAAAATCTCTACTAAAGGCACAAAAGCCACATCTTTTAATGCAAACATTTGTGAAATTGATATTTCTATTAACAACATAAGTCACCACGTCCCCAACTCTTCGTCTTCTAAGTTCATCAGCAACCATTCCTATGAGATGAAAATCAACTCCTTTGGCATCATAGAGTCTAACTGCCTCTTTTTCAGAAATCTCTCTGTCTGACAATGCACGATTAAGAGTTTCTGAAATTAACGGATCAGTATTTTTTAGCAAAGTATCTAAACGCTCAATCTGCAAAGTCATCTCCAGTAATCCTCCTTAACATATCCTTGCTCATCTTCAAGAATTGAGATTTTTTCTTTTAGTTCAGTATTAAGAAATGAAAAATATTCAGGATAAACTGGAAATCTACAACGAAGCTTGTATCCAGCTTTTTCAGAATTTTCTTCAATTTTTCTTATTTCGGGCCATGAAAATTCGGGATTTACATAATCTGGTGTTAATGGTGAAATTCCACCCCAGTCATTTATTCCTACAGAAAGAAAACTTTGATAAGATTTAGGTGATAGGTTTGGAGGGATTTGAATATTCATTTCAGGTAGAATAATTCTCGTTAACGCAACAACAATTTTAAAATAATTTTCTTCAGCAGATGGAACTCTATTCATCTTGGTATCTAGCTTTGGTTGAAAGTTCTGAAGGATAATTTCCTGAATGTTTGAATATTTCTCATCGAGTTTTTTTATTGCAAAAATTGATTTAATTATCTCATAAGGTGTTTCTCCAATTCCAACAAGTAAGCCTGTTGTCATTGGTAAACCTAGCTCCCCCGCGTTTTCAAGCACCTGTAACCTTGCTTTTGGTTTTTTACTAGAGGCTAGATAATGAGGCATGTCTTTTTGCGTAAGCCGCTCACTTACATTTTCTAGCATGAGGCCCATGCTAGGATTAGTTTTTTGCAATTCTCGCATCTGTGATTTAGTTAAATTCCCTGCATTTGTATGGGGGAATAGTCCAATTGATAATGCCCTTTCTGATGCATGAATCAAATACTCTGCTGTGCTTGAAAAACCATTTTTTTTCAACCATGTTATTGCTTCGGGGTATTTTTGCTCTGGATTCTCTCCAGTCACAAATAGTGCTTCGATACAATTGTATTTTTTCGCAAGTGATAGCAACTGATTAACATCCTTTTTTGATAATAGTGATAATTTCGATTCTGTAGGTTCAGCTTTATAGGTACAATAAGAACAAGTATCTTTACATAAATTAATTAAATTAAAGAATGCTTTTTTTGAGAAACTCACTAAATCTCCTTTTTTTTGTTTTCTGATGGTTTGAGCTGTTTGAAAAAGTTCTTTCGGTTCTTTTTCAGCGCTACTAAAAATTTCATATGCTTCTGATTGCGAAATTTTGTTCCCATCTAAAATTCTGTTTAGTGACTCGCAATTTAAGACAAGTTTACTCAACAAATGACATCTTGAACCCAAGTATTTATGCTTGTATAGAATTTAATTGGAATTTGGTCTTTCTTCTAAGACGAGAACAAAATTAGTTGTTCGCCCATCTCTAAGAATTTCTAAATTAATTTCATCCCCCACTGCTTTATTTCGCTGAAGATGAATCAATATATCATCAATCTGTCTTACCGTTTTTCCATCAACAGATAAAATCACATCGCCACCAATTGGATAGCTAACTCCATTCACTTCTTTTGTTTCTGTTGAACCCCGCAGACCTGCCTTAGAAGCTGGACTATCTTCAACTACTGTGACTATAAGGAATCCTCTTGCATCTACAAGGCCAAGAACTTTAGCAAGATCAGGATCAATATCTCTGCCAGAAATTCCTAACCAAGGATGATGATACTCTCCATCTCTAATCAGAGTTGGCACAATTTTTACTATTGTTTGCGAAGGAATTGCAAAACCAACTCCTGAAAACTCACCCGTCGCAGATTGTATGGCTGTATTGATTCCAACTACTTCCCCTCGCATATTCAATAAAGGCCCACCTGAATTGCCTGGATTAATTGCTGCATCTGTTTGAATTACATCTGGAATCGAAAAACCACTTCCCTGAGCAGGTAATAATCGGCCGAGTTGGCTAACAATGCCTGAGGTCATTGAACCAGATAATCCAAATGGATTTCCAATCGCCGCAATTTGTTCGCCTACTCTAAGTGTGGAAGAATCCCCAATCAATAATGGACGCAATAAAGTATTATCCACATCTGCTTTGATTACTGCCACATCAGTAAATATGTCTAGTCCCACAAGTTTTGCGTTGTAGGATCTTCCATCTAAAAATGTCACTACAATATTTTTAGCATTATTAACAACATGTGCGTTTGTAATTATATGACCTTTAGTGTCAAAAACAAAACCAGAACCAACACTACTAATTCCAACAATTTGTTCTGGTCTTTGAACATTAACTCTAACAACTCCTGATTCAGTTTGTTCAAAAATTTCAATCAATGAAAGGTTCTTTCCTTGATGGATTGGAGTTGTTTCACCAACTGTGCTTACAGTGTGACCATTTGAAATAATAAGATCATTTGATGGATTCTCAGGTTGTAGTGATGGTGGGATTAAACTAAATGCAAAAATTGCCATAACAACAACAGCTCCTATGGCGCCTCCAACAATCACACCAGATTTATCCATAAAATCATTCCTTGGGGTTTCATCTAAAAGGCTTACTATACTTGTATTGAATCTTGAACATATTCTTTCATAGAGTAACTTCTACCCCTCCACGAAACAGCAGCATTACTTTTTGCCTGTAATATTCCACTTAAAAATCCAAACACCACAATGAAACTGCCTATAGGACACAACACTGCATTAGAATATTTTAGATACAAAATTTTTGTTTCAATAAATGCCGCAGTGTATAGTAGTATGCAGGATATTATTGATACAATAAATAGAAAAACAAAGGAATTTCCCTCATTGAAAAAAACACCAGAATATGCCAGTAATGGAAATGGCATAAATAGCAAAAATAAAACGGCAAAAAATATTCCTACTGCATACCCTTTATTCTGAAGGTATAATGGAACCATAAGACGCTTTATTGCATGCCATAAACTTGAAACATCTCTTGCCCACACCGCATCAATTAGATGGTCTCCTCTAACCATCTTCATTTTGAAACCCGATTCTTTTACCTTCTTGCCCAGCGCTCCATCCTCAATAATTTCGTGTTTTACTCCTTCATGCATTCCTACTGACTCGTAGACCTTTTTTTTGATAATGAAAAAACTTCCAAAAAAATAACCTGTTTTTTTATTTGGATCATTAACTCTTAATGCAGAAAATCTGGTATGCAGAAATGTAGAGATCATTGGTAACGTAATTTTTGTCCAACCATCCAAACACCGCATTCTTGGCGAAACTGTTAGAACATCAAGTTTTTCAGAAAATAGATGAGAAACTGCTAAAGAAATTACATTCTTTGAATGAACTGTGTCTGAATCTGTAAACAAAAAAAGTTCACCCGAAGATTTTCTGAATCCTTCCATACATGCCCAATTTTTACCCATCCATCCCTCTGGCTTTTTTCGTGCTCTGACAAAAATAATTTTAGAATCTTTTTTCGAATATTCTTCTATTATCTTTCCTGTAGAGTCCTCTGATGAATCATCAATTGCCATAATCTCATAATTTTCATAATCTTGATTAAGAAGCGAATCAAGACATTTTTTAATAAATTTCTCTTCATTTCTTGCAGGTAAAATTACAGAAACTTTTGGGTTTAAATGTTGTTTTGCACTAAATTTATCAAGAAAGGGAGACTTTTGAAATGTAATTATCATTGAACGAATCAGTGCAATCCATGCACCTGACACTCCAATCATGATTGCTACTAAAACATAATTGAAAATATCAAACACTATTTCCATGAAAATTATCTCTCTGCTTCTTGTTTAATATTTTGAAGTGCTTGCTCTGTTCCACTTTTGATGTGTTTTTTAACCATTCCAGTAAACATGCCCATCATTCCTGATAGTTTAATATCCCATATTGCTTCAAGAATAACTTCGTCATTTTTTTCATTAAGTGAGACTGTTTTTGTTCCATTGATTATGCCTTTTGTAAATACTACTTCAATTCTTTCTTTTGGATACAATGTCACATCTTGAAGGCATTTTTGGTCTCGAAATGCTATTGTAATCTCTCTATTCACTTTATTTTCTTCTTTTGAAATGTTTCTTACCTCTTTCGTGCCCTTCCAAAATTTTGGCTCATTATCCAAGTCAGAAATTATATTCCAAATTTTTTCAACTGGGGCTTTTATACCTACTGAGGCTTGAATTACTGTCATGACAAGTCATACTGATTCCGCATTAAATATATTAGATTTGGATTTTGTTAGTTGTGAAGGCGTTTTAATGTCAACAATATCTTATGATGATTTTACAAAAATAGATTTACGTGTCGCAAAAATTATTTCAGTTGCTCCAATTCCTGGTAAAACCAGAATTGTAAAAGGAATAATTGACTTGGGTGAAGAAAAAAGAAATGTCATAATTGGCGGTGCAGAATTTTATCAACCAGATGAACTTGTTAACAAAGTCGTTATTGTGGTAGCAAATCTTGAACCAAAAAAAATGGCCGGAGTAGAATCAAATGCAATGTTATTGGCCGCTGATGTAAATGAAAAACCAATATGGCTTACTGTTTCTGATGATGTGCCATTGGGTACCAAAATTAAATAATTCATTTAAATAGTTTATATAAAAACAAAAGTTTGATTGTGATTTATGATTTTAATCATAAATCATTAGGTTTTTTTCTTCTAATAGTGCATGCAGATTGTTTACAGATCTGTAAACATCCGGTTCCTTTTTAGCTCCGGTACATACTAGTTTTCCTGAAGAAAACAATAGAATTACTGTTTTAGGATCTAACATTCTGTGTATTAATCCTGGAAATTGTTCAGGCTCGTACATACTTCTTGGCAGTGTTCTTGCAGCTTGTTCTAAGTGAATCTTTCCACCAAGATTAATTGATGCTACAATGTTTTGAATTTCAACAACTGCATCTTTTTTTATTTTGATTCCGCCTTTTCTTAGTTTTTGAACAACTGTTTTTACAGCTTTTCTTGCCATTTCTTCTGATTTTGAACCAGTACACACCATTTTTCCGGAAGTGAAAATTAACGTTGCAGTTTTTGGACTCTTTAATCTAAACACCAAACCAGGAAACTGATCAGGATGGTATTCTACATCGGGAAATGTTCTAGTAATTTCGTTAAGGTCCATTTTTTGGTCTACTGAAGCAGACGCTACAACGTTTTCCACACTTACTATTGGTTTCGTTTGTGGCATATTTACAGGAATTCCCAAGCGGCACTGTAATAAAAGCACTCGCCATTAAATCACTCGTAAAGACTTTATTTTTCTAAAAATGGATATGTTGAATCGATTCAACGAATGATTTAATTTGGCAACATTGATCGCAGTGTCTATTGGATTTTGGAAATTTTGATATTGATCAATTTTTAGGGTTTGGGGAAGATTCGAATCCTTTACTAATGTTGATTTGGATAATTCCAATAATAATTTTTATTTTCTATGGACAACGAATTCAATTATTAATTACTTCAAATGAAATTAAAAAAAACATAAAAAAACTTAATGACTTTAGAAATGAATCAAGAGATGTTTTAATTTCATATGTTACAAAAAATTTAAAAACACAAAAAAATTCTGTTTCAAAAATTGATAGATTCTTAGACTATTTTACTGTGATGCCAGTTGATATGGATCCTAATGGAATTGTTCCAAAAGTTAGACATTTTATTCGTTCAAGAGAAGATTATACGAGAGAACATGTGAGATCATTATCTCCTGAAATCAGTCACTATGAATTAAACAAAGTACAGACTTTGGTAGAAATTGCATCCTCTTTAAAATTAATTTATAAGATAATTAATCATCTGTATTTAACTGCTAAAAAACAAAACAACTACCCATTGATTCTTCCACTACAGATGATGCTTCCATTTGTGATGGAAGAAGCAGAAGCAATGAAAAATGCGGTTCCCGCAATTTCAAACGGTCAACCAATTGGAGATGCATTTGGTCCTATGGTTGTTGGCAAAATGATGTTAAATATTCCAAAACAATCTCTTGCATTTGAAACTGTGTGTGCTGAAACAGAATATGAGGGAAGAAAATTATTTCTTTTAAAAGCTGAAGGGCCATCTGCAACGGTTGGAAGACCTGGTGATGCAGTTGAGAAAATAATTTCAAAACAAAAACTTGATGCAATCATAATGGTTGATGCTGCACTAAAAATGGAGGGAGAGGAATCCGCTACAATTGCACAAGGATTTGGCGCAGCTATTGGTGGTATTGGTACTGAACGTTTTCAAATTGAAGACATTGCTACAAAACATAAAATTCCTGTTTTTGCAATTATAATAAAACAATCTGTTAAAGAAGCAATAACTCTGATGACAAAAAACATTGCAGAAAAAGCAGAAGATGTTCGTTCACAACTTTTTGAAATGATTAAAGACAATACCAAGGCTGGTCAAAATATTCTCGTAATAGGCGTTGGAAATACATTAGGAGTGGCTCAATAATGTTTTCAAAGGAAGACAAACCGATTATTCCGTTTACTGTTGAAAAATGCACAAAATGTAACAAAGAAATTAAAAGAAAATTTAAAGAAGGAGATTATCTATTCTCTGAAACAACTAAATGTCCCACATGTGACGGGAAATTACAAATAGAAAAAATTTTTGGCGAAACTATTGAGCAAGAGTAGTAATTATAGCTCCATTTTCCGTAGGAATAAAAGTATGTTCTGCTTGGGCTACAACTTGCGAATGAGTTTCAATTAGTACGGGGTAATCTTTTACTATTTTTTTCTTAATTAAAAATTCCAATAATTCTCTTGCTTTTTTCTCATCCCATTTTTTTAGTAACCATCTAAGCGCAAATGGTAACATGTTAAAATTTTCCCAAATGAAATCAATCATTTCATCAGCATCAGGATTTTTGGTTCTTTTTCGTGAAATGAGGGCAAAAATATTTTTTATTTTTCCATTTTTTACAAATCCTGTGGGTCCTAAACCGCCACTTAATGTTACAAAAGGCTCACAGGCATAAGCCTCAGAACCAGAAAGGGAAAATGAACCGATTGACCAAATATTTGGAATTGATTTTCCAGCATGAATAGTATATTGATCCAATGAATGACCACTAAGATTTCCAATTGGTTTGAAACCCATTTGCTTGATTGTTTTTTCAATAGTTCTACCAATGTCACTTGCTTTAACTCCGATTTTTACCATTGACATTGCATTTGTTAGTGCATCTTCTGCAACTTGAACTAAAGCATCGTACTCTGGATTGTAACAAACAGTCACTGCAGTATCTGCAATAAATCCATTTATTTGTGCACCAAGATCGATTTTTACCAAATCTAAATCTGTTATTGTCATTTCATCATTTGGTTCTGCTGTATAATGTGCAGCAACTTCATTCAAACTTGTATTGACTGGAAACGCACATTTTGCACCAAGTTTAATAATTTCATTTTCAACTTCTTCACAAATTTCATAAACTGTTTTTCCAACCCAATTTTTTTTACGTACGTTCTCTCTTACCTCTGATGCAATTTTTCCCGCTTTGATGTAGTCATCCACTTGCAACAAAAGAAATGAATTTGATCGTTATTTAAAATCATCATTCAATAAAAAACTGGTGGGATTGGCAGGATTTGAACCTACGACCTCTGGTACCCAAAACCAGAATCATACCAAGCTAGACCACAATCCCAACGAATCAGCACAACCAGCACCCACATTTAAGCTTGACAGATGAAAATGTTATTATCTAATTCTTTTCTAGGATATTTGCCAGGCAATGAAGAAGAGTTAGAGTATTGACTTTGAAATGAAGTAAACACATGGCTCTGAGCTCTGGCATATCTTTTTATCAAAAATTATTTTATGATAATTGATGAAATTTGTAAAGCGTGATTTAATTCTTTTAGCTGGAAGTTTTCTTGTATTTTTAGGATTATCTGGATATGTGGAAGATTACATTGCTGTAATAATATCAGCTGGAATTTTTTTTGGAATTAAAACATTCACACATAGTAGACAAAAGTTTTTAGAAAAACATACTGGCGAAGGATTTTGTGCTCAATGTGGGTCGCAAATAATCAATAAAAAATGCCCAAATTGTGACAAGTCAGAAAAATCTTAGGATAATTCCTACGTATGGCTTAATTATGAAAAAGGGTAAATTTATGAATGAATAGTCAAAGATATACGACTTTTACAACTAGCTCAACTTTTACTCAAATTCATTCTAAAATGAATGCTCATACTAAATCGAGAATAGCAGCGTGAGGATATGAAACTAGAGATAATATACGGAATTTTTGCATTAATCTTACTTGGTGCCATTCCACTTGCTGCAAATAGCCAAACTGTGGAGATAGCTGACCATGTTGTAATAAATGAAGTTGATCTTAATCCTCCTGGAGATGACTCCAAAACCATTTCAGAATGGGTAGAAATTTTCAATCCCACTGATGAAGAAGTCTACATTGGAAATTGGAAAATTGCATCAACAACAGTGTTGAAAAAAACATTAACAATACCTGTTGGAACAACAATAAAACCTGGACAATTTCTAACGTATTCTTATCAAAGTTCTTGGTTTACTGACGTTTCAGAAAAAATTCAGCTGCGTGATGAAACTGGAATAATAATTGATGAAACTCCTAGTATTAGTGATTTAAAAAATGATTTTAATTCTTGGCAAAGAATATACGATGGATATGATACAAACTCTCCTGATGATTGGAATTTTAAAACTTCATCTGCCGGTTCAACAAATGGAAAATTTGTAGCTGAGGAAACAAAAGAGGAAGTCACTGTAACTATTTCTACTGACAAACAAAACTATCTTTTTGGGGAAACTGCTATAATACAGGGAACTGTTTCAAAACAAGTTTTTGTTGAAAAACCTTCTTTTTCCCAAGCAACAATTGACATTCAAATCACAGGCCCGCAATATTACAAAACTTTGACATTATACCCTGATTTGAAATTGGGATATTCTACTCCACTAAAACTGCAAAAAGTTCTTGGAATCTCTGAAGGCGTATACGATGTAAGTGTTACATATGCAGGTTCAACTGCCACAACACAATTTGGTGTTGGTGATGAAATTTTTGAAATTGAACAAAAAGAAGAAGGCGCATTAACTATCTCCTCTGATAAAGAATCATATCTGCCAGGACAAACTGCAACAATTTTTGCACACACTTCTGAAGTAATAGAATTTGAAGGATTAAAATTTGAAGTAATTAATCCAGATGGGAAAAAAGTTTTTCAAGGAACTTTGTTCCCTAATGTTGGAAAAGTAAACACTGCGGTTCGAAGTGGCGACTTGAACCAATATCCAGACTCTCAATTCATTACAACTATTTTCATGGATACCGTTTCGCCAGTATTTGGAATTTACACCATTAATGCTGAATATGGAACACAAACTGCCACTTCTACCTTTGAACTAAACAAAGATGTTAAAGAAGAAAAAAGAATTTCCCTGAAAACTGATAAACCTGCATATGGTATAGGCGAAACTGTAGTAATTACAGGCAGATTAAACAATTTGTTCATTCCAGCTATGGATATAGAAGTATTGCAGACAAGAACTAATATTTTAGATTTTGACCCAAGTAAACTTACAAAAGCACTTAGTGTTGTCCGATTAGCGGGAGACGGCACATTCAAGTATGAATTTAAAATTCCAAATAATCAAAACAGCTTGGGTGGTTATAAGGTAACTGTCTCGAAAGATGTTGGTGAAGCAAGTACAAACTTTCTTGTTGTAAAAGATCCTGAGAATTATCAAATTCCTGATCAAAATCCTTTTACCGTAAACACTAGTAAGACAATTTACAATATAGGTGAAGAATTAATTATATCTGGCAGAGCATCTGAAGTACAAACAAGCAGTACATTTCAAACCCCTGTTGTGAAAATTTCAATTGTTAGAGATGATGGTTCTCAAATAACAATTGGTACATTCAAGCCATCTGCATTCAAACCTACGACTGCAACATTATCATTAACTGCAGTTCCAGATCTTGTTGGAACCTATAAAGTGAAACAACCCATTATGAAAAATATTTTCAATGAAGGAACATACAAAATTAAAGCCAGCTATGCAAGTGGAAAGTTTTCTGATACTACAACATTCACCGTAGTGGATCCACAAAAAATATCGGGAAAATTTCTATTACAATTAAACAAGGAGGTATTTGGATTAAACGAACAAGTTTTACTTGAGGGAATTATTCCAGGGCTGTCCCAAGGTAGTGGAATTGATATTAAATTGATAAAACCTGATGGCGATACTGATAGATTTGGAAAACTAGCAGATGACTCTAAATTTTCTTGGAGTTGGACCACTCCTAGAACCGAAAAGGCAACCTCAATAGGAAGTGACAGAACAGTATCTGCAAGCAATTATGGAGTTTATAAAATAATTGTTAGTACAAACACAATAAGTGAGATAATTTTCTTCAAGGTTTCTCCAAATCCTGATGAAGATTCATTGGTGATTAAACCAATAGAGGTAAAGACAGACAAGGCAGTTTATGCTGCTGGTGAAACATTGAATATTTCGGGTGCTGCAATGAAAAGACAACAAGGACTTGAAGGGCTAGTTGTTCAAGACAGAGCTCAAATTCTAGTTAAAACAACAACTTTTCCAGTAAAAGAAATCTTTAGTTCAAATGTTTACTTGGACGTTGGTGGAAATTTCAAGAGTTCCTTTAATCTGCCTGTGACCATCTTCAAGGAAGGAACATACAAGGTTGAGGCAATTTACCAAAACAAAAAGGCTGAATCTTTCTTTACGGTAGATAATGACTTTAGTGTTGGTGGTGATGTCTCATTAGCTATTTTACTTAAAACTGATAAAAACGAATATGGTTTAGGTGAAACTGTAAAAATTTCTGGTAAGCCAACAAAATTAGTTTATCTTGAAAACTTGTCAGTTAGAGTAGTTCATGAGGACCAAATTCAAATTACATGTGGCTCTTTTATTTGTGGAAAGGCAGGAACTTCTGCATCTGTTAGACCAAGTGGATCTGGAACATTTGTTTTTGATTACAAAATTCCATCAAAGGATAGCGCTTTAGGACGTTACGAAGTAATTGTAGATTCTGATTTTGGAATCTATTCAACATCATTCTCTGTAACAGAAAAGGCAACAGAAGAAGTTGAATTAGAAAAACAAATTGATGAATCTCCGAGAACTACTGAAAAAGTAAATAGAGTTCCGGATGCATTTGTGCCAATTTTTGTTTCTGAAAAAATTTCAGCTGATGAATCATTATCTCCAAGAGTCTTGCAAGTATCTCTTTTGACCCCAACTCGTGGTGAGGAAAGTAATGTTAACATAAAAATCACAACAGAAGATGGCATCTGTGTTGTAGGACAAGAGCCTAATTGTATGGTTTCTGACTCAACTCGTGGCCCTGGAACAATTTATCAGGTAGTAGAAATTGATGGAAAAAATTATAATGTTCGTTATAGTGGCCCTGATGCAAAATTAGAAAAATTTACAATTTTACCAGAATCATCAATTGAAACTTTGCCTGATTCTACATGGAATGTCCAAGTAATAAAAGATGAACAATTATCTAGATTATATTATAAGATTACATACGTTTCTTTAGAATAAATTATAATATCTTACACGAATAAAGTTTCAGATTTGAGATTACAAGTATTAATGTTAAAACAGGATGATCCTAGAAAATGTACTGCAGCAAAACTTGTGAAGTTTGGATTGGCAAACAATATTCATAAAACTTCAAGCAAAACTTTGGTCTTAGATCCTTTTGCAAAAAAAACTCTCTTAAACAAAGATAAGAAATTAATCAACTCAATTACAGGTATAGATTGCTCATGGAATTTAGTTGACAAAACATTTGTTAAAAAATTTACAGGAATTCAAAGAAAACTACCTCCATTATTTGCAGGAAATCCTGTAAACTATTCTAAATTAAATAAATTAACAACTGTTGAAGCACTATCTGCTGCACTTTATATCTTAGGATACAAAGAGTTTTCTTTAAAACTTCTTGACAAATTCAAATGGGGTCATACGTTTTTTGAACTAAATAAGGGACTATTGGATGAATACTCAATACTGTCCTCTGAACATAAAATTAATTCAATATTGCTTGAATTTGGGATTTCGATGTAGAAATATTGAAATTAAATTAAAACTATTGGATTACTGTGCGAGCTGGAGCACGACATGCTGCTACGGCAGAGGAAACTCCTCCCTCCATACAGGAAATGTGATTCAGAGATGAATAATCAGAGATGATTGGCAACAGTTCAGAAAAAAATCCAACCTGGAGCACTATGATGGTAACACTGAGATTCCCAGTAAAGGAATGAAAAATCTGACCCACATGGAGCAAAGCCAAACGGAACTATAGGGTCTTGTACCGAGTTCAGGTAGGCTGCAAAGCGAAATATCGTGAAAACAGAAGGAGGGTTACTACCAGCACGCACTAGTCTTTCTTAAAGCCCTTTGGTAAAGAACCCCTTGTACTTTGAGAATCCTTTGAAGGCTCTTCAGATTTCTGCTCATCATAAACACTTCTTGTCTTTGCATAACTTTCATCATCGGCTAACTGTGCCTCCCCTCTCAGTGTTTGATAACCGCCTGAACCTGCACTAGTTTGATAAGCTCTTAATCTTGAAGGATCAATTCCTGTTTGTTCTGTTTGACCCTTTTCTGCTTTTAATTTTCTATTGCTAATGAAGAAGATTGCACCACCACCGATTGCAGCCATTGCAGCCATTCCATAAATGATTCCAACAGGAAATCCTCCAGTAGATGTTGTCGCATAACCCTGAGGTGGTTTTGGAGTTACGCCAACAATTTCGAGACCTCCTAACTTATCAATGGCTCCAAATCCAATAATCCCAATGTTTGCATTATCTGCGGATTGAATGCTTCTAATTACATAGTTTTTATCAGCAGAAAAAGTTGCTTCTTTGACTTGCTCAACCTGTCTGCCTTCTCTGATACTACTTTCACCCATTGTATAATGTGACACAACAAAACCAGAAATCTCTTCAGCTAAACCAAACTGTGAAGCATCTACGTTTATGCCTGTTGGGTCAAATAAAAAGTGCCAATTGGCAAGTGGCTGCCTTTGTATTCCTCTGGCATCAATTATGACTTCAGATAATAAATTCTCGCCTTCAGTTCCTGAAATTACAGAATACGCTGCTGGTTCATTTTCTTTAAGTGGTGAAATTGGTAAATTAATTTCAATTCCATCAATTACAACTGGGCCTTGAACAGTCATTCCACGCCATCCCATATCTATTAGTGAGCGTAATTGATCTTTGGTAATGACATAATTTGTTATATGTCCCTTCAAAATTAATTTGTAATCAATTGAAGTGTTAAGCTCTCTTCCAGTTAATGTTGCGGAGTAATCAACACTCAAATCAGAAACTTGAACTCCACTTCCATCATTTTGGATTTGTTGATTAAGTCTGTTTATCAAATCTGTAACGCCAGGATTTGAAGAATCTGCCGTGACTGTAATATCCCATGCCTCACCATTTAGTGTGTCTTTTAATTGTCCTCCTTCAAGATATTCAATGTAGATGGTTCTTTGATATTTCATTTGAAAACTAGAGGTTGGGGTATTGGGATTTATAGCTGATTCAAGCTGAGCAGCCCATGCAGGTGTACTAGTACTAAAAACAATCAAAACTGATAAAAAGACTGAAAAAACAATGACCTTCCCAGACACGATCTGCTACTTGACTACGATAGTATTAAATCTATCCTAATTTTTTTAAAAAATTTGCGAATTTGAAAAAGTAATATTTAGTGACCGTCAGGAAACATTGAGTTTTAGTTTGGTAAAAAATGTAACAATTCTTGCTGGAGGAACGGGTTCTGTTAAATTAGTCCGTGGCCTAGTTTCACAGGAAACTAACACTAGTGTAGTTAGTAATGTGGGCGATAATTATTGGCTTTATGGAATGTACGTATGTCCTGACATTGATACTATAATCTATGGGTTAGCAGATTTATTAGATTACGACAGAGGCTGGGGAATAAAAAATGATACATTTAACTTTCTTCGTCAGATGGAAGTTTTTGGAGAAGAAACCTGGTTTAGAATTGGCGATAGGGATGCTGCAACTCATCTTATTAGAACTAACATGTTAAAGAATGGAAAAAATTTGAGCGATATTACAAAGTGGATGTGTGAGAAATTTGCTGTTGGTGCAAAAATCATCCCTGTAACTGATAACAGTGTGGAGACTAGAATAATCACAGACAAGGGCGAGCTTCATCTTCAAGAATTTTGGGTAAAATATAGGGGCAGAGATAAGGTTGAAGGAATTCAGTATATTGGTGCTGATAAGGCAAGACCAAATCCTGAAGCAGTAAATGCAATTCATGATGCTGATCTTGTGATTTTGGCACCTGGAAATCCATTAACTAGTATTGGCCCCATGCTACAAATCAAAGGAATTAGAAAAGAATTATCAAAAATAAAGAAAAAAGTTGTTGCTGTTAGTCCATTAATTGGTGATAAAGCTATTAGTGGCCCTGCTGGAAAATATATGGAAGCAGCTGGAATTGAAGTAAATTCATACGGATTGGCAAAAATGTATTCTGATGTTTGTTCAAATATTGTTGTTGATTCAAAAGATAGAATGCAGGCAAAAAAAATTCAGAATTTGGATATGAGTGTTTATGAAACAAAAATTACAATGAAAACAAAACAAGCTGAAGAAGCATTAGCATCTTTTATTTTAAAACAAATTCGCATCTAGTTTGAAAACATCTGCGATAATTCCCGTTAAAACATTTTCTAATGCTAAAACTCGTTTAGATGTTGATGAAGAAAAAAAAATCATACTTTGCAAACTAATGTTTGAAGAAGTTTTAAAAACTCTGTCGGCTTCAAACGTAATTGATAAAATTATAGTTGTTTCAAAAGATGATGAAGCATTAAAAATCTCTAAACAATTTAACACCATTAGCCTTGCTGATGATGAAACTGGAGTAAATGCAGCAGTTGCAATTGCTGATGACTATGTTAAAAAAAATGATTTTGATATATCTCTTGTTTTTCCACAAGACATTCCATTTATAAAAACACAAGATATTGATTTTTTATTGCAATTTCAAACACCGCCAAAGTTTTCATTAATAGTTCCTTCACGAAGATTCGATGGAACTAATGCACTAGTAAGAATGCCTGTTGATTTGATGAAAACTCATTATGATGAAGATAGCTATAAAATTCATCTTACTACTGGTAAATCATTAACTTCCCATACTTCGTTGGTCTTTGTAAGAAGAATTATGATGGATGTTGATAATTTAGATGATCTGAGGTTTTCTATTTCGCAAAATGAAAAACCTTCATTTTCTCGACAAATTTTACAGATTTTGGACACCTAAAATAAGAAATTAGCGAAAATTTTATTAACAATGATTCAGCAAATGTTAAATACAACTAATCAGGAATTTGGCGATTTGTTATGGTAAAAAATGTAAATCCAAAAGATAGATGTCCTAGATGTGGTAAAGGCACATTGGTCACCGATGCAAACACTGGTGAAAATTTTTGTGGCAAGTGTGGTTTTGTAATAACAGAAAAAGTAGAGGAATCAGGACCTGAATGGAGATCGTTTTCTAAAGAAGAACACGAAGGACGAAGTAGAGCTGGAGTTCCAACATCATTAGCTATGCATGACATGGGCCTTGCAACAATTATTGGACCTACAGATAGAGATGCGACTGGAAAACCATTATCTGCATCTATGAGAAGTACCATTGAAAGATTACGAACTTGGGATAGTAGAAGTCAAGTTCATGAACCAGTTGATAGAAACTTTAGACAAGCATTTAGTGAATTAGATAGACTGAAAGACAAATTAGCAGTTGGTGATGCAGTTATTGAAAAAGCAGCTTATATTTACAGAAAAGCTCTTGAAAAAGGTCTTGTTAGAGGCCGTTCAATTTCAGCGCTTATTGCATCAGCGCTTTATGCTGCATGTCGTGACACAGAAACTCCTAGAACACTAAAAGATATCGGAAATGCAAGTAATATAAAAAGAAAAGACATTGCTAGGTGTTATCGTCTTCTCTTGAGAGAACTCAGTTTAAAAATGCCAGTAGTTGATCCTATCAAATGTGTAGCAAGAATTGCTAGCAAAGCAGGATTGTCTGAAAAAACTAAACGAGAAGCAACAAAAATTCTTCAAACCGCAGAAGAAATCAAAATCTCAGCAGGAAAGGATCCAATGGGGTTAGCAGCCGCCGCACTTTATGTTGCCTGTGTCACTAATGGTGAAAACAAAACACAACGTGATGTAGCAGAGGCTGCAGGTGTTACAGAAGTAACTATTAGAAACAGGTACAAAGGATTAAAGATTGCACTGAATCTTTAATCTCATTTTTATTAAAATCAATTTAAAAATAACCTAACGTAAAAATGTCATGCATCAGCATACATGGAAATTTCCCACGTTGTAGGTGTTTGTGCGAATGCAGCGTATTCTTTGTATTTTAATTCAATATATGCATCAAGAAAATCATACGTAAATACACTTTCTAAGAATTTTTTATCACTTTGTAATTCATCTAAAGCATCTTTAAGCGTTACCGGTAATGAACCGATTTTAAGATCTCTCTTTTTTTGTTTTGACATTTTGTATACATTTTCTTCTACATGGTCTCCAGGATCAATTTTCCGTTTTATTCCATCGAGTCCAGCTAAAACTAATGCCGATTCTAACAAGTAAATGTTGGCAGTAGGATCAGGTACTCTGTATTCAATTCGTTTACTTTTTTCTTGGTTTCTCAAATACATTGGAACTCTAATAGCTGCAGATCTGTTTCCCAGTCCCCAGCACAGATTTACGGGAGCTTCAAAGTAAGGAACTAGTCTTTTGTATGAATTTGTTGTTGGGTTTGTAATTGCACAAAGACCCTTTGCATGGTCTAACAATCCTCCAATGTAATATCTAGCTGTCTGAGAAAGCTGTGCCACTTCGTCATCTGGATCGAACATTACGTTTTTGGAATCTTTCCATAAGCTTTGATGGGTATGCATGGCAGAAGCATTATCCCCATAGATTGGTTTTGACATGAATGTTGCAACCTTGTTTCTTTTCTTTGCCTTTACCTTCACCAAGTTTTTTATCGTTATTACAGAGTCTGCAATTTCAGTCATCTCTCCATACTTTAGATTGATTTCACTCTGACCAGAAGTTGCAACTTCGTGATGCTCAGCTTCTACTTCAATTGCAAAATATTTGTAAAGATCATCACAAATGTCTTTTCTAAAACTATCTAGGGTGTCTTTTGGCTGTGATGGATAATATCCTTCTTTTATATCAATTGCAGTGCTTATGTTTCCTTTTGCCCAAGGAGATTCTTTAGATTCAATTGAATAACCAGAACCACCATAAGAATGGGTTGCGGCATAAGGTGATGGGTAAATGTTTATGGCATCAAAAACAAAAAATTCAATCTCTGGACCCCACATTGTATGAGTAAAACCTTGGTTTCTTAGTTCCTTTTTTGCCTTGTCAACAATTCCTCTTGAATCACGATTAAACCTTGACTCTTCTGTAGCATTTCCCTCGTACAAATCACAAAACATTCTTGCATTTTTTCTATTTCCTGAGTCATAATCTGGTGGAAGTATTCTCAAAGTTTTTGGGTCTGGTTTCATCACCATGTCTGATTTGTTTACAGATTTGAATCCAACAATAGAACTTGCATCAAGTTTTTCAAGCCCATTTTTAAAATCTTCAGGTTGCAGTGTATATCCTGGCATCCCCATACTTCGAAGCTCGCCAAAAACATCTACAAACCAAAAATCTATGAATGAGATTTTCTCTTCTTCAATTTTTTTTAGTACGCTTTGTCCATCCATTTTTTTATTCAAATAACATCCTGAAGTCTTTTTTGATTATAAGCGTCAGAAAACTCACTTTTTCAATCAATTGTTGCAATATTCAAAATTCTTATAATTTTATCCTTAATAAAAGAAACGATGAATTTTGTTGGTTATTCTGAAAATACATCTACTTTTAAACAAATTTTGTAAACGTGGTATATGGTTTAGTGCAGTTGAAGATGAGCAAAAATTTTGCCACTCTCTGCTACTAACCCTTTCGTTTTGTAAAATACTATAAATGATAAATGCCAAGTTTGTTGTGATGATGAATAAACCCCCTAAAACAACATCTAGAGAAGAGATTTGTCCAATGTGTAAACGACCAAAAAGTAAGCATACAAGTGAAGAATTAGCAGCATGCTCAAAAAAAATGATCGAATTTAACAAAAAGAAAACTGGTGGAGCGGGAATAGAATAAAAATTTACATTTGTTGACTGGCTAGCCATCGCAAATTCAAGTGTTTTTAAGCTAAAACTGTTAAATTTCTAATTTCTCTTTCTTTTTAAAAAAATATCTATTGATAATCATCATTGTTATTGAAATAATTCCCAAGGCAATAAACAACATTTCAAAAACCGTCATTAAAGAATGCTCAAAGGCCTCCGATACTGAAACCTCCGCAAAGTCTGCAATCATGTAAACATAAGAGAACACAAAATAATTTGTAGCCCAATGAATCAAAATTGCTGGGACCAGGCCGATTCTAAAATAAACCCATCCAATTATTATTCCACTAATAGCAGCTTGGGTAAATTTTCCACTACTCCATGGTTCGCCAGAAAGAATATGAGCAATTCCAAAAAATACTGCGACAATTACGATCAAGGTAATTGCCTTTTGAGAATCAAAAATGTTTAGATTATCCGATGGGTTCCACAGGGATTTGAAAAAATGAGAAAAGGATGTTTTGTGGGAATAAAAAGCAAAAAGTGGCAGTCCAATTAGTAATACTCTGAATCCAATTTCTTCTATAATTGGAGCAATTGTAACATCATAAAATCGAATTAATTCATTTTTAGCAGGAGGTGCTTCAATGGTCACTCCAACACTTTCTTGTGCAAAATTAATTATTCCTGAAACTAACACTAGTATGCTGAACCATTTTATCATTGAAACTAGATAATTTGATTCTAGTGGATACTTTCCATTAGAAACAATGGGAATCAATGTTTTGAGAAAATCTCTTTTCGGACCTAGAAATGAAATTGTAAATAAAATTAAAAACAAAACCCAAATTACAATAAATGCATCGCCAATTTCAAACTCTACTGGAATCTCATAACCTATGCCTCCTAAGAAAAAATCAAATCCGCTTAACGGATACTCAAAATTTATTTCATTGCCTATATTGCTGTTAAACATCACAAAAGCTCCTATAGGGAAAGAAATAACCATAATTCCAAACACCACAGAGATTAATGCAGCATATGGAATTCCTAATCCTTGTATAGCTTTGTTTGTTTTATTCAAGTTATTTCTAATGAAGCTCTATTGTTGATTCTGCAAACCCTAAACCAACTAGTGTTTCTTTAATTGTGTCTCTATGGTCTCCTTGCAAGAAAATGTATCCATCCTTTGCAGTACCGCCACATGCGTATTTGTTTTTTAATTCCTTGGCAACACTTTCAAGATTGTTTAATTTGGGATCTAGTCCCTCAATCATTGTACCTTTTTTCCTAAATCGTCTGGTTTCTAATCGAATTACAATCTTAGTACTATCTTTGGCAAGTTCGCCACACGCGCATAAATCTTCAGGAAGGCCACAAGTATTACAAATAACTGCCATTCGTTCGAAATAATTTCCCATTCACATACTATTAAGCCTTGTCTGAATAAATCTACAAATCATTGTTTAAGATGGATTTTTTACAAGGATTTTTGTAAAAATACATGTGCCTGCAGATCTAACCAAAAAAGCAGTAGAAATGTTACTTAAAGGAGCAACTTTGCTGAGCGAGCCCTGTCCTTACTGCAAAGGTGTTCGAGTCATGATGGATGGCAATGCATTATGTGTAAACTGTGGCAAAGAACCTGAAAAACAGGTGATTGAACCAATAGAAAAGAAAGAGGAAAAACCTTCCACTACTATAGAAATTCTTGAGAAAAAACTTCAAACCCTTTCAAAGGAACTTGAGCAAGAAAAAGATCATGAAAAACAGGAAAAAATACTAAAATCAATTAATTCCCTAATAGAAACCATTACTAAATTGAAAAAAAATTAGTAAAACAACTTTTTTGAAAAATGAATTAGGAATCAGATTTAAATGAATGGCGAAGAAGTAGAGGTGCAATGAAAATTGTAGCTAAAATTACAAAAATAATTGTTGAATAAAACTCATTTGAAAGAACACCTTCTGCTAATCCTATCCCTGCAACTATGAAAGCCACTTCTCCTCTTGCAATCATTCCATATCCTATCCGAAAACCTCTCTTGGTATTTTTTAACATGACTGATGCAGGTATTCCACAACCTAGAACCTTGCTAACAACTGCAATTGTTACAAGTACTGCAAACAATAACCAATTAATTGATGAAATTTGTGTAATGTCTACATGTGCACCAATAATTACAAAAAATAATGGTGCCACAATTACCTTTAATCTGCCAACAAATTCACGAACTTGTACTGATAGTTTGGAACCTGCCAATCCCATGCCTGCTGCAAATGCACCAACTATCGGATTCAATCCAACACTTGATGCAATAGCTGCAATACCAAATGCAGACCCTAAAGCAACACCTTGTTTTGTACCCCTTGCTTCTAGTGTAGTAGGATGTGTTCTTGCAACTCCGTGTACAATTTTCGGCAAAAGAAAAACAGCTCCAAGTAAAATCAAAAACCAAAAACCAATATTTGTTCCAGTTGTAATTGCGATTGATCCTATAGGTGGAAATGACTGAGATGCAATTATGGAAATTGCAGCTGAAAGTATAGCAAGACCTAGAACATCATCTAAAACTGCTGAATTGACTAGAATATTTCCTTCTTCTGTTTTTCCCTTTCCGATCTCTTCTAAAATTGTGACTGCTATTGCAATGCTTGTTGCACTGAGCGCAGTACCTATTACTATTGCAACAGTCCAATCAAAACCCATCAAAACTGTGATATAATATCCCAAAACTAGTGGTGTAATTACTCCCATAATTCCAACTGTTGCTGCTTTAGGACCTGCCTTTATTAGATCATGAAATGTAAAATGCAACCCAGCAGAAAATAAAATAATGATCCCCGATATTTGCCAAAGTGCTAACATCACTTTGTTTAGTTCTACTACCGTCCCATCAAATAGTGGAATTATTCCTCCCAAAGCAAATGGTCCGAGGATTATTCCTGCAAAAACAAATCCGATTACTTCAGAAATTTTGAAGTGTGAACACAATCTTCCCAAAAGCAGGGCTGGGATGACTAAAAATAACACCCCAATGATAGTAGGAATCACATCAAATTCTGAGACCATTTTGCCTGTAATTTCATGATGACATTGATTAAACTATCTTACATATTCTAAGTTGATTTTTTCTCAAAACAGGCATGAAATTTTGATAGATGCATTTCTAGGCATCAAAAAAGTTTTTATTCTAAAATCCTGACTTTGTAAAGCAACTATGAGTAGTAAAAAGAAAGGTGCACCACTTCCAGCGTCAAGTGCAGGACTATTGAGATTCTTTGAAGACGAAACCAAAGGATTCAAGATAGATCCAAAAATTGTGGTTACTATTCCAATTAGTCTTATTGCAATTTCATGGGCAATAGACATTTTTCTTGTTCCGTGATTAAAAAATGGAAGAATCGCCTGATCATGTTTCACGTATTCATAGAAGATATTCATTTTCACTTTTAACTCCATCAAATTGGCGCCAGTCGTTAGCATTTTCAATAATTGTTTCTGGGTTGCTTGTAGCAACAACAGTTTTTAGTTATCTTCAAAGTGATGAACTTTTTCTAAGACTAGGATTGGTGTTAGGTGCGCTTGTAATAACACAATTGATTGATTCACGTTTTATCAAAAATAAAGAATATTCAAAATCGCTTCACATGTCATTATTTGGAAATATAATATGGCTAGTTACTACATTGTTAGGGCTAGCATCTGTTTCAATATTTTCCAAAATTGAACCCTCATTATTTGTAATAACAGTTGGCATGTTTTTGTTTGCAAGCTTTAGAATTGGATTGCTTACAACTGTTCTTGGATTAAAAATTAGAAAGGCATTGTTACTGTGTTTATTGCAACCTCTATCTATGTTTTTAGCATTAATTCCACAAAATATGTGGACTACAACCCTGGGTGATCCCTTAGCTTTAATCTTTGGAGTTGTTTTTCTTGCATTAGCAAGTACTTGGTCATATTTTACCGATAAGGCAGGTAGACCAGAAGTTAAAAGCACACATGAGCTTGTTCAAGCTTATCTTTCCTCCGTCGGAAAAAATGATTTGTCTGAAATGGAATCTCTAATAGAAAAACGTTCCAAACCAAAAACTGTTAACACTTCACAAATTAGATTAAAAACTAAAGACCAAAATTCTGAATTTCGTTTAGTTTTACCAGAAATTCATCCAGGCCCATATCATCCAATTGGTGGAAGCAATATTCCATACTTGATTTACAAAAATCTTGATTCTTCGGCTATGGTAATGCATAGCATATCTGACCATTCACTAAACCTCCCATCTAAAAATGAAGTTGAGAATTATTTGCAAAGTCTCTCAACTGATTCAATTTCTCAAGAAGGACTAACGTGTACTGAACCTGTTACTGTCCAAATAAACAAGGCAAGAGCAATTGGAATGTTGTTTGGAAAAAACGCTTTGTTGTTTTTATCCTTGTCTCCACACGGTATGGAAGATTTACCAAGTTATGTGAAAACAGAGATTGAACAATATTCAAAAAATAGAATGTATGAAAGAGTAATGGTAGTAGATTGTCACAATGCAATGGGTCAAGAAATCTCTAAAACAGATTCAGAAGATATGCTAAAAGCTGCAAAATCATGTCTTGACACTTTAATGACAAAAGAAAACTATCCTTTGGAATTTGGTTATGCAAATTCAAAAAACATGAATCTTAATACACATGATTTAGGAATGGGAGGTATCGGAGTTTTATGTTTAAAAATTAATAACAAAAAATATTTTCTTGGTTGGGCTGATGCAAACAATATGGAAAATGGTGTTCGAGAAAAAATCATAGAATATTTTACAAAAAATAATTACAATTTATTAGAACTTTGTACTTCAGACACACATTATTCTCCAGTTAAAGTTAGGAATAAAAACGGATATTATCAATTAGGATTTGTTACAGATTCACAAACTCTGTCATCTTGGTATCTTGACATAGCTAAACAGTCTGAAAAAAACATTCAACCTGCAAAATTTGAAATTATTGAAAACCAAACAAATGTTAAAGTGATGGGGCCAAAAATTTTTGAAGATTATTCCAATGCATTAGACAGGTCTTTACGATTGACGAAAGGATTCGCAATTGGTGGATTTGCATTGTTTTTGGCTAGTCTGATTTTATAGTCTCCACCTGATCTAGATTTCCATAAAGCTCGTCTACAAATGAAGAAAATTTCTGAATTGGTACAATAGGAACTCTGTTGATAAATGACACTTTTTCTTCATAAAGTGTCACAATGGCTGGAACGGCCATGGCCCCTGGAGTTTGAGCAACATATTTTTTTGTTCTCTCGACTTGTTTTTTTACTGCAGTCTGAATTGCCGCACTACTGGTTCTTTTCCAATGTTTACAATCAATTAACATTGCCACTCCTAATTTGATTCCAATGATGTCTATCTCCATTTTGGGTTTCGTTAAAATCATATTTCTAATAGCACCAAAACCTTTTGATTCTAAAATCTCACCAACTAGTCCTTCAAAATCTTTCCAATCTATGTGCTCAGACACTTCATCAATAACTCCTCCCTTTTCCAAAATCAAAAGAGCGGCTTTTAATCTGTCACCTGAATTAAAATAAAATAAATTATTATTTTTTAAACCAATTCCATTTTTCATTAACTCGTTAAGGATTTTTATAGCAGTTACATGATCAGTTTCCGCTACTGTAGAAAAATCCTTCACCGAAATTCCTCCAGGAATTATTCCATCAAGACCGAGTATGTATGGTTTTAGAAACATTGTACTTGTTTTTTATTCTAAATGTTATACAAAAGTTTGAAGGTAATAATGATATGATTGAATTTTTAAAAAATAAGACGTTTAAGCATTTTTCAGCTTAGAAACTTCGTCTAGGTTTAAATTTTCTATGTTTTGGTAAACATTCTCGACAATAAACTGGCCTACCTTCTTTTGGTTCAAAAGGTACTTCCGATTCTTTGCCGCAATCAGAACATGTACAAGGGTACATTTTCCTTTCTTCTGACATTAAAAAAACCAATTAATACTAATATAAGAATACATGGAAAAACAAATTTTGATTAAAGATCTTTAATTATGTCGCATTGTAAACGCAGTTCATTGAAGATATTTTTTGGTTGTATTCTCATATTTTTGTTAGGATTCTCTAGTATAGATTTAGCTCTTGCGGAAAAGGGCTCACAAGTAAATGAGATTAAATTCATTCAATATTTGGATGAGAATACTGCCTTAGAAGAAGTTAGAAACGGGAATCTGGACATGTATTATTTTAGAATCTCATCTGACAGAATTGAAAATCTTGAGTCAAGAGAAGGCATTAAAGTGTATGAATCAACGGGGGGCTCGTATAGCGTCCTTGTAAACCCCGGAGTATCTGAAGAATTTAATCCATTTTCAATCCAAGAAATTCGATTTGCGTTAAATTATCTCATTGATAGAAAACTAATTGTAAATGAATTGATGGGAGGCTATGGTTCTGAAATGATTTCATATTACAGCCCATACAATCCAGATTATCTTTCTATAATAAGTCAATTAGAATCATTTCATTTTAGATACAACCCTACACTTGCTGAAAAAATGATATCTGATGCACTAATGGCAAATGGTGCTGAAAAAATTAATGGTTCATGGATAATTGATGGAAAACCAATTGAAATTACAATATTCATTAGAAGTGATGATCCTGTGCGAAAATCAATTGGAGAATTAATTTCATCTGAACTGCAAAAAATTGGTTTTGTAGTAAAGAAAGATTTTGGTGATCTCAACAAAGCATTTGTTATAGTTTATGGTTCAAATCCATCTGATGTGAAATGGCATCTTTATACTGAAGGATGGGCAAGCTCAGCATTTGTAAGATATGATTCTGTTGGGCTTGGACAAATGTATTCTCCTTGGTTTTCTAACATGCCAGGATTCAATGATCCCACTTATTGGAATTATCAAAATGAAGACCTTGATTCGTTAACTCAGCGAATCTATACTGGAGATTTTAAATCCGCTGAGGAAAGAATACAATTAATTCAGCAAGCAATTGTTGCAGGATTGAATGCGTCTGTTCGAATTTTTATTGCAAGTAAACTTGATCAATATGTAGTAAACGAAAAAGTTGATGGAGTCATTAACGATTTTGGTGCAGGCGTTCCAAGCAGATTTACTCCCATAAATGCTAGAAGTGACTCTGATAATTTAGTTATTGGTGTTAAACAAATCTATCAGGGTGCTTGGAATCCAATTATGGGGTTAAGTGACAGCTATAGCAGACATATTTGGGGTGTAATATCTGACCCTGGCGTTTTCAAACATCCATACACTGGTTTGACATTTCCAATTAGAACTTCATGGAATGTTGAAACTGCAGGGCCTGACGGAACAATTGCACTTCCTGATGATGCAATAATATGGGATCCTTTTGTGAAAAGATGGAAAAATGTTGAAGCTGATGCAAAATCAATAAGCAAAGTTACATTTGATCTTTCATTTGGTAATTGGCATCATGGTCAACAAATGGATATGAATGATATTTTACATTCACTTTATTTTACAATCGAATGGGGTACAAATAGTGGAGAAGATGATAAAACATTTGATACCGAATTTACTCCCCGAGCTGCTCAAGTTGTAGATACACTAATTGGTGTTAAACCACTTGATGATGACACTATTGAAGTATATGTTGATTTTTGGCACTTTGATGAATCAGAAATTGCTGATTGGGCATCTCTGTGGAGTGTGATGCCATGGGAACTAATTTCCGCAATGGAACAATCCGTTATTGATGGTAAGGTTTCATTTTCTCGTTCTGGCGCAACTAGTAAAAATGTTAATTGGCTTTCACTAATTGTTCCAAACGACGCCAAATTAATACAAGAATATCTTTCAGATTTCAAAAATTCAAATTTTATTCCACCTGCGTTGAAGTCTTTTGAATCAAACCCACAATATTTTGAATCACGATATGACGCATCAATTAATTGGATTCAAAAAAATAATCATGCAATCATAAGTAATGGACCTTTTTTTCTAAAAAGTTATTCGCCTGAATCTAGAACCATTATTATCAATGCCTTTGATGATCCTACGTACCCACTAAAATCAGGAATTTGGTCAAAATTTGAGAAGGTACAATTTCCTCAGATAGAAAGTGTTGAATTACCTGAATTCGTAGTTAAAGGCGAAGAACTTTCGATTCCAATTGAAACCAAAGGAACATCGCAAATCCAATATTTTCTAACAAATTCTGAAGGAAATATTGTTGAATCAGGCATTGAAAAAATTGATGGAAAACAAACTACGCTGACATTAACTAAAGAAAAAACAAAACAGTTTTTGATTGGAGCAAATGACTTGAAGGTATTTGCAATGTCAGATAATGTTCTCCGTCCCGATATTTATAGAACAAGTTTTCTGGTAGTCGAAAATACTATGGAGAAACTCCCTCAACCCACTCTTTCTGAAACTACGCAAAACCCATTACAGACAAATAATTATGGATTTTTAGTAATTGTTATTGGTGCAATTGTGATTGGAATATTATTGTATGTGAAAAATAAATTAGATTCTAAAAAACTTGAAGCATAATAAACTATTTTGTTCCAATAATAAACAAAGTACCAAACTCTCTTTTCCATTTTTTTCTACTAGTGGAATCTTTTATCTGCCTAGTTTTAGTTTTAAAACCATGTTTTTTGAATAGTTCACTCCATTCTTTTTTTGAACGTAAATGCATTTCAAGTTTCATTTTTTTTGACCATCCTGATGTTGCCTTATTTTCCTTGTAAAAATCTATGCCACAAAAAAATTGTCCCCCATTTTTTAATAGTTTAAAAATTTTTATCAAAGCTAAATCTAATGATTCTGAATAATAAATTGTCTCCATTGAAAAAATATAATCAAATTTTTCTTTGTATTTCCAATTTTGTATGTCTGCCTGAAAAAATTTTTCTTTAGAAAATTTTTTCTTTGATTTTGCATTTCTAATCATATTTTTACTTTTGTCTATGCCTACTGCTTTTTCACATAATTTCATTTTTGCAATTTTTCTAACTACCCAACCATTTCCACAACCTACATCAAGAAACGAAAACGGTTTATCAAAAGTAATTGTTCTTAAAAATTTTTGAACTGACTTTGAGTGTTCACGTTCCATTAATTCAGATCTTCCACTTGTTGCCCATTTATCAAAAGTTTTTTTTATTTTATCCATGGTCAACTTTTCACTACTTCTAAGGTGTAATGTGGTACGGGATCGTTTTCACTGATCATTGAGTAGAACAATTTCTACGCTTACCTTATATTCATATTTTTAAAAATCATTTTGAAAAGAGATGCCTGACGAATCATGTAGAAAATGTGGTGGAGTATTGGTTAAATGCACCCAATGTGCTGAATGTAAAGAAACCATTAGTATGATTTGTCAAAATTGTGGCGCTAGAACAATGGAACAATTTCATGACTATTGCATGTTTGGTGTTAGTAATGTTCATGATTACGGCCCAGAAAATAATCAAGATGACAAATATGTTCAAGTATCTGCCTTTGCCTAAATTTCAGCAAAATTTAACTCTAAATTAAAGTAAATTGGATCTTTACTACCTAATCCTTAAGTATGGTCTACAAAGTCTTTGATCTTTGTGAATAGGCCGATTCTAGTCGTAACTTTTGCTATCATTTTATTAGTCCCAACTACTGCATTTGGACAGGTTACAGAGAGGATCACTATTTTAGATAATTTTGGAACTTTTGATAAGGGTGAAAATCTTTTTGTCTTTGGGAGTCTTGCAAATGTTTCACCTGATGCATTTTTAATAATACAAATAATTAATCCGGAGGGAGATTTGTGTCAAATACAACAACTAGTTCCATTATCAAATGGCATGTTTATCACAGAACCAATTCCGCTTCAAGGCAAAGTTTGTTCAATAACTGGTGAGTATGAAATCAGAATATTTTATGGAGATTATTCTTCAAAGTCTACTTTTAATGTCTCAAATTCATTTTACTCTGAGCCTACAGGTTCAGAATATTTTGATCTAGCAACACAGTTAGTTTCTGATAAAATTAATTCTATTGAAGAAAAAACTGGTGAAAATTTGGATGACTTTTCATCAAAACTTGAAAGTATATCTACTAGTGTCTCAGAAAACACTATCTCAGAATTAGAGACACTTTATGTTGAATTATGGGATTCTTATTTTCACGAAAATGATATTTTTGATATTAGTCCGCCATTTAGAGTAGCTATAACTTCAGCATTAGATTCAACTTCAAAGCTAGTTGAAGATGGAACAATTTCATTTGATATGGCGCAAACAATTGACAAAGAAATTTTTTCATCATTATTTTATTATGAAATTGGAAACACAAATACTGCAGTAAATAGATTAAATGATGTTTTTGTATCGCTGACAAATGTCGATCCAATTAAAATTAAGGCTCATAAAGCTCTCTCCTTTCAAGAATTAGAAGAAACACTTCTAAACTTAATGACAAAAAATTTCTCTTTAATGAGTAGAGATGTTAAAGAAGAACTTGCATTTATCTTCGCTCGTGGTACTGGACCAGTATATTCGGCAGAATTAAATGATCTTGTAGAAATGCTTTCTCAATCTAGATATCTTGATGTCATCTCTAGAAAGAACAGCCCTTTATTTAATTTGGTTCAAACTGAATGGGAATCAATCAAGGAATCTATTCAAAATGAAACCTCTATTGAAGATCTTCTTGAGCACAAAGATAAGGTGGCAGAATTATATGAAGCTGCTTTATTATTGAGGGAATTAGAGGATGTTGATAGATTCATTACCTCAAATTCTGAAGAAAACTCTGATCTTGCAAATCTAATCAAACCTTCATGGGATGTTCTTGCGTCGAATTTAGAATTGGCAACTTCTATTGATGATATTTTGGATTCTGAATTGGAAATTAAAAATATGAAAAGAGTAATTGATGCATCATCTCGAATTTCAAAAGCAGTTGAAATCTCAAAAAGCACTAATATTGATTCTAAATTAGTTGATGGATGGGAATCACTTTTACTTCAAGTAGAATCTGCATCATCAATTGAAGAAATTTTAAAAATTGTTTCAGAATTTGATGCATCGATGAATGAATTGAGAGAAAAACGTAGCCCCATCTCTGTTTTAAAATTTGAATATGAGACAATGAAAAATAAAGCAGAAATTCAAGCAGATCATAAAAATCTCTATACAATAAACAACGCTTTGAAAATTTTAAACACTGCAGAACAAATGGCAGCAGGTAATCCAACTGTGAGCCGAATTGACAGAATAGAAGTATTGTTGGCATGGGCAAGTGAAATCGCACCACAAATTCAAGACGAATTAAATTCTTATTCAGAAGACGCATACAAAATTAGAGCAAGTGAAATTTTACAAAGAGCAAAATCAGTTGAAAATTTGATCGAAGTGGGATTAATTAATAACCGATTTTTGCCCGGATATGAAGAATTTACAATAGATATGAGAGAGAGAATCAATACGGCAAGAAATCTTGTGGTTCAAAATGATCTTGACGCTGCAGACAATATGGTACGTGATCTATTTTCAGAATGGAGACAAGTTTCAGATGCATACGCAAATGATCCGTTAGGTTCTGATGTGGGATATAGTGCAGATGAGCTTAAAAGAATTGAATATAGAAAACAACTAGATTATCTTACTGCAACTGTGACAAACTTCTACAATGTGGACTTTGTTCCCCATTCTGAAGAATTTTTAGAAATGACTAATGACGCATCTGAGTTAATTGATCTTGGCAACTTCATAGATGCTGAATCAAAACTACGTGAAATTCGACATTATCTTGATGAACATCTGCCTCTAACAAATGACAATATAATCTACGATATTAGCTATGATTTGGAAAATGATATTTGGATTTTAGAAGGATATGTGAACAAACCAGATGGTCTTAGAAAAAAAGACATGAGACAGGATCTGTATGTAACAATTTATGAGGCAACAGGTAAAGAACATAGTAGTTTAGAATTTACTGATACAAAACATGGTAGATTCTTTACTCAGTGGCATGCTCCTACTGAACCTGGACTCTATGTAGTAATGTTACAGTATATGGATCATAAAGCGTCACAGCTCATTAACATAGAAGAAAAGATTCCACGAGAATATGGTGAAAAAGAACTAGGTCGCGTTGAGCTTGCAAGAGAGTTTGATGATCTAGAAACGTTCCTTGAAAAATTTGGTGGTGAAAAATATCAGGATGACCCAAGATTTGGCTCTGTTCTAACTGACATTAAAAACTCACTAGCTGATGGAAACACAAGCAAAACAAATGAAAAATTAGATGAACTTCAGAATTTAATTGAAAGATATCTTCCAACAAGATCAAAATCCGCTGTTATCAAGGCAGAGTATTCTGATAACGGGATAATAATATCAGGCCAAGTAATAAAATCCCTTTCATTTAGTGAAGACTTGTATGTTGATATTTTTGATCATCGTGGAAATCATGTTGAAGAACTTTACTTTGAGTATGGAACAGGTCACTTTAACGAAGTTTTATCAAAATCACTTGAACCTGGATTTTATGTAGCACAATTAGAATATCATGATCTTATTGTAAATGATTTCTTTACGGTGTACTAATTATTTTTTTGAGCTTCCTTTTACTAAATTAAACAACTGACGCACAGCAAGCTTTGGATGATGAGTTGCTAATTTTACAATACTTGTCAATCCAAAATCTGCTTTGATAAAGTCTAAAAATTCATCTGCATTTAATTCCTTGATAATATCTAATTCTCTGTCCCATTCTTTGTCTGAAAGTCCCAACCACCTGCTCTGAACTTTTGATGCAGAGTTTATCTTTGATTGAATTGCATTTTTCCAAACCTCTTCATATTTTTTCAAGAATTTTTCTGATGTATCGCCTACTTTTATGGCATTAGAAGCAATTTCTCCTGCAATCCTGCCATATCTAATGGCATACCTAATCCCTTCTAACACTAGAGGATTTGCTTGACCAGCTGAATCTCCAACTAAAATCAAATTATCATAAACTGTCTTTCGAGATAACCCCTCATTTGGAATTAATCCATAATGAAATTCCACGTTTGTTATTTTTCCTAATTCTTTGATTGGGCCTAATTTTTTTTCAACAATTTGTTTTAATCTCTCTGTTGGATCTGTGTCTGATTCTGGTTTGCCAACCCCTACTCCGATTCTTACACTTTTTTTACTAACTGGAAATATCCATGCATAACCTGCTGGTGAATATTCTTCTCCCACTAAAAGCCACCAAGTATCTGAATCAATTTTTTCAGCATTTGCCTCATATTCTGCGCCTACTCCAAATCTTTCCCACTGATTAACTACACCAAGAAATTTTGCAACAACTGATTGAAATCCACTTGCATCAATAACAATTTCTGCATTAAAAATTAATTCCTGATTTAATTTTGTAGCTTTTATTCCTGAAATTTTTCCATTTTTATTTTTAATTACATCAATAACATTTGTTTGTAAAAATAAATCAGCTCCTTCATGTTCAGCCTTTTTTGCTAACCATCTATACGTCTCTCTTACATCTAAAACTGCTGCTCTTGGAATTTTATCTTTAATCAAAACTTTGTTGTTGGGTGAACAAAAACCATAATTTTTGATTGGATTATAACAATTTTTTGGAATTTTGAATTCATTTATGGTATCAATCCATGTTACTCCACTTGTTCTAACTGTCTGTGCAATGTCTTCTTCTTTTTCAATCAATGCCACTTTGATGCCGTTTTTTGCAGCAGAAAATGCTGCAGACGTTCCTGCGGGGCCGCCCCCTACAACTATAATGTCGTAATCAAATGTTTGAGCCAACTTTTGAAAATTATGATCTTATTTTTTTAGAACTGGTTTACCAGACATATCATTTTCTCGCTCTGAATCAAATGGTTCTTGATGTGAATTATCTTTATGCATGTAACTATGAATCTTGCCTTCTTGTTTCCTACAAAATTTCTTGTGAATTGTTTCTTCGACTTTGAGAGTCGTTTCATTTTCGTGAAAAAGCCGTTTTCCACATTCTTGACAGATGATTTCAGGCATAAAATCCGTCAGTTTCAAATGTATTTAGATGTTTAACTTTAGAAACTAATAGATGGCAGAATCTGATCTAATTCCGTTTACTTTTTGGTCCTTGTTGACAGGAATAATTATTGTAGTTTCCGGTTTGAGCTACATGGCTTTTTTGAGGAGAAAAAAATGAGAAACCTTCGACTTGAAAAAAAAGGACTACGTGGGTTAGCTATTGCAGAAAGCTTCAAGCAAGATTCTAAAAAATCAATTCTTGCAGGTATTGTAATGCGTAGAGATTTTGTTATAGATGGATTTGTTTTTGGCAGTGCTACAATTTCAGGAAACGATGCCACCAATGAAATTATCAAAATGCATGAAAAACTTGATCGGCCTGATATTAGCTACATTTTGATTTCTGGAATTATTATATCGATGTATAATATGGTTGATATAAAAAAAATTCATGAAAGACTGCAGATGCCAGTAATTGGTGTAACATATCAGAACTCTCAAGGCATTGAAAGTTCCATAAAACATCATTTTCCAGATACATGGAAAGAAAAAATTAATGAATACAGAAAACTTGGAGATAGAGAAAAGATTAATCTTAAAACATCTTTTGATGTCTTTGTTAGAAAGGAAGGATGTGAATTATCCCATGTAAAACATCTTCTTAATGATCTTACTTTACAAGGTGCATTACCAGAACCACTTAGGATTGCACAACTGCTTGCAAAAACATTACTTAATGATTAGGCTTCTGAAGCTGATTTTCCACCATCAACATCTAGAATCGTTCCAGTAATCCAATTTGCTTCATCTGATGCCATAAATAAAACAGCATTAGCAACATCAATTGGTTCACCTACTCGATTTAGTGGCAACCTATCTTCTAGAACTTTTCTTGCATTAGGATCCTCAAGATATGGTTTGATCATACCAGAATTAATTATTCCTGGATTGATGCAGTTACAGCGAATATTTTTTCTTGCATATTCAACTGCTATTGCTTTTGTAAACATGCTAACAGCAGCTTTAGTAGCTGAATAAACTGCCAGGTGCACTCTCGGTATAGCTCTTTCACTTGAAATTGATCCAATGTTTATAATTACACCATTTTTTACTTCGCTCATTTTTCCAAGTACCGCTTTTGTTGGTTTGAAAACTCCATGAATATTTACATCAATCATTTTTTTAATTTCAGAATCTGACATTTCATGAAAGTGAATTGGATCATTTAGTGCACCTGCCCCATTTACAAGAATGTCAATCCTTCCATATTTGTCCATAACTTGATCAACTGTTTGGAAAATCTGTGCTTCGTCTGTAATATCGCAAGTCATTGAAACAGCATTCTCTTCATTACCTAATTGATTTCGAATTTTTTCTAAAGATTCCAACTTTCTTCCTAAGAGGACAACAATTGCTCCTTCCTCAACAAATCGCTTTACAATACTTGCACCAATATCACTTGATGCACCTGTTACAATTGCAACTTTATCTTGGAGTCGCATGATTTTATGCATAACTTCTTGTCTTAAATTAATTTTGTAAATTTGCTACTTTTGTAGCTTGTTTTAGGTAAGCCAAAATACCAGTATAATCTAGATCGCCAAATCCATTTTCAATAGCTTTTTTGTAGATTTCTTCTGCCATTGTGCTCATTGGAAGTTTAACTCCAAAAGACTTAGCCGTTTCGTTAATTGTACTGAGATCTTTTTTTAAATTATTTAGAGTAAAGGTTGGTTTGAATTCATCTTTTATCATTTTGAAGGCCTTGTTTTCACTCATCCCTGTTTTAAAATAAGTTGAATTGAGAATTTTCAAAAATACATCTGGTTGCACGGCTGTTGCTCTAGCTAAAGTTATTCCTTCAGAGAGTGCAAGAGCTAGCATTGCAATTTGAAGATTCATTGCAAGTTTTACAGAATGTGCGATTCCATTTTTTCCTAGGAAAAAAACTTGATTTCCAATTGCCTCAAAAACATTTTTGAATTTGTTAAATGCGCGTTCGTCACCTGATACCATTACTACTAGTTTTCCATTAATTGCTACGTTTGGGCCGCCCATAACGGGGGAATCAAGCATAATTATGTCGTTCTCTTTGAATTTACTTGCAATTTTTCTTGATTCAATTGGGTTGATAGTGCTCATATCTGCCACCGTTAGGTCATTGTGTTTTCTTTTAACGATGCCATTATTTTCAAAGGAAACTTGTCTTAAAGCATTAGCATCTTTAACACAGGTAATGACAAAATCTGATAACTCTGCAACCCTTTTGGGACTATCAACAACTGTTGCGCCATTTTTTTGTAACTCTGCAGTTTTTTCTCTAGTCCTGTTGTACACTGTTAATGAGAATCCAGATTCAAGCAAATGTAATCCTGCTGCATTTCCAAGCATGCCTGACCCAACTAATCCAATTTTATCTTCTTTCTTCATCTTTTAACTTCCATTTTTTAAAGCCTAGTCTGGACGTTTCAAACTCTAGATGCCCAATAACCTTATCTCCTTTTCTAACCATTGCATAATCTGATTGTTTTAATGTAAATGTTCTTTCTTTAGGCTTGTAACCTCCTTCAATTACTTTTACTTTGAAACGTTTACTTGCTTTAACAACAAGTTTTCTTGCAATTTGAACATCTCCTATCCATGAAAACATTTCAAATTCGCCAAAATTTTTTGTTGAAATATTATAACCATAGAGTCTTGCTTCAAATTTTGATTTCGATTTTTTTGCTTGCTCATTTAACCATGAGACAACTTGGCTTCCAGAGCCCTTTTCAACTCCAAATGTTTCTGAATCCTTCATACCTAAATTATGCAAAGGTATGTGAATAATTCCGTCATAAAATCTTCTCTCTGTTAAACTAAAATATTGAAATTTTGATACTATAGTATGCTGACAATTGATTGTAGTGAGATCGAACCCATAAAACATGAATTACTCATTTATGTCTCAGACCAAGTAGCTGCCGTTCCCACATTAAAAATTCATGAATTTACTTTATCCCCAATTGAAGATCAGAATGCTGTTGATAAAAATGAGGTAATTGTAGCAATCAAGGAATTTTTAGACTCAATTGGAGAATCTAGAAACTTTGCAGTGATATCAAGTTCTAATCTCATATTAATAAAATCCGTGACTGGTAAAACAATTGAGAGAGAGACAAAACCTGTTGCAAAGATGTATTCGTGTGCCCATTGTGGATTTGTAACTCAATATGAAGTAGAACATAACAATCATCAAAAAATTCACTATATGTGATTTAAGATACTAAAAACTCTTCTTTTTCCATTACATGGAAGTTCTGTTGATATGGAAAAACCGTATTGTGGAAACATTTTTTGATAATATTTTTGAAAACTGGTTGCAACTTGTTTTGTTTGGAATTCTGTTCTTAACCCATCAAGTATATTTTGATTTCCAAAAACATCGTAGACTATTAATGAATATTTTTTTGGCTTTTCATAATACCTTGTACTAAAAAACCACAATATCCCAAAAACCATAATAAAAAATCCAGTAACCAGTTTGTCAAAAAATCGATTGTACACTATTAAACTTCTGGCAAGATGTTTATAAGCTCTGAGTTGCAAACTAGTGATATGGATGATTCAAAAAATAACATAAGCAAAATTTATTGTGAAAAATGCGATGCCGTTTTTGAATCTAGAGAAAAATTTGAAAAGCATTTTGAAAACCACTCATCTACCTCATGTGAATCTTGTCCCTTAGATGTGGTAGTAGATAAAATTACCAAGTTATTTAGAAGAAAGTAGAAACAATTTGGAAGAAATCTTTTAAATTATCGAGAAAATTTTGAACTTAGATGGTAAAGAAAGGTGTCATTATCGGTAGTATTGTTGCTGCGGTTGTAATTGGTATAATTACCATATCTGCATCTCAATTTGGTTCAGAAACTGTTAATCTAGATATGCAAAGAATGCATGGGGGCATTTCAACAGCAATGGGATCACCAATCTTAGGAAATCCTGATTCACCAATTACTATTGTAGAATTCGGTGATTATCAGTGTGAAATGTGTTACAGATGGTTTCATGAAACAAAACCCTCAATAGTTCAAGATTTTATTGATAATGGAAAAGCCAATCTTGTCTTTGTGGATTTGGCATTTTTAGGTAGAGATTCACCAAAAGCAGCTCAAGCAACGTATTGCGCTGAGGATCAAGGAAAATACTGGGATTATCACAATATTTTATACAATTCACAAGAGCACATTGACAATGGTTGGGCAAATTCTGAGAGGCTAAAGGCATTTGCTTTTAGTTTGGGCTTAGATATGGAATTATTCGAGAGCTGTTTGGATTCTGGAAAATATTCAAAGCGGGTTTCCTATAATATTGATGAAGCTAGAAAACAAGGCGCAAGCGCTACTCCAACTTTCTTCATAATTGACTCTGAAGGAAATCAACAAAAAATTACAGGTGCTCAACCATACTCTGTTTTTAAGAAAGTAATCGACTCTATGATTTAAATGGAAATAATCAAGCTGGTTTTCTCAAACAAGTTGTACATTGTTTTAGCTGTTGCAATTTTTGTTGGATTGCTTATTCCATTATCAATAATTTCTGAATACATTTTTCTGGAACCATATGTTGTTGCTCATCTTCCTCAGGGAAGTGAATTTGGACTAGCATTGATCGTTATCGTTTCTGCATTATCCGGATTAGTGGTTCCAATGAACATTTACAGAATCCACATCATGCGTGCATCTAAAAGAAAAATGAGTGGTAGTATTTTTGGAAGTATTATTGGTGCTGCTGCAGGAGTTTGTAGTTGTGGACCAATAGGTTTTGCAGTAATCTCAACTTTTGGAACAGTTGGCGCGGTAACAACTTCATTCCTAACAAACTATGAAATTCCCCTTAGAATAGGCGCTATAGCTTTGTTGGTTTTTGTATATTATACCACAACTCGATCGTTGAAAATCGAATGCCAGCTCAACAAGTCATAATTTTTCCTTTTAAATTCTAGTTCATTTTATGTAATTTGATGTCAGGAAAAAGTTGGCTTGGAGGAATTTATCTTAGAGGTAGAGGGCATGCTATTGTCCTCAAAGCACTCAATCATTATAGAAAACGAGTTTCAACTGTTGGAAATGACCCACAGTTGCAAGAATCTGCAATGAATCTGAGGATGCTTGTAGCTGAAGAAGGTAAAAAAACTGCACAAAAAGTTGATGTTGTGATTAAAATAATCAATGCAGGAAAAAGTGATCCCAAAATGATGAATCAAGTTGAATTTGAAGTCCCATTAATTGAAAAAGCTTTAACTTGTTACAAAGTTGATATTGAAAAAATTGGCGAAACAATGCATGAAAGATATCTAGAATTATTTGATGAACCAAAAAACCTTCAATTTGATCTTCCTTTAATTGATGAGGCTTTACAGGAAATCAAAAAATTCGGTTAAGTCATTTTTGCCAAGTTACTCAATTTAGCACCTGTCTTTTACATGATCTTGATAAATTAAGAAAAATTGAACAAAAAGACCAAAGATTAGTAACCTTGAAATCTATTTCTGTCCTTTTTCACTTGTTATCATTGTCGATAATATACGTCCCGATTCGTCCAAATCGCAGCACCTCAGAAACTGAGGAATTGGACGAATCTGAAGAAAGATAGTTCTGGGAATTATCTAATTTTTTTAAAAGAATTCTTTGGAGTATTTACTCGATCAAATTTTACGGGATGAAGAATCTTAGCCAAAATCTCAAGACCCGTAATTGTTCTAATGCTTGGTTTTGAAAAATATGAGTTTGCATCAACTGCATAAACATTTTTGTTTTGTACTGCTTTCAACTCGTTCCAACTCTTGTCATCTTTAAGATGTAACTTGTATTCTGAAATTGTTCTATTAGTGTCAAAACCACAAGGCATCAAAATTATAATGTCTGGATCTGCTTTTGTAACTTCATCCATCTCCATTCGTCTTGAATGCTCCCCAACTTTACTTACAAGATTTATTCCACCAGCTATCCCTATCATTTCTGGTACCCAGTGGCCAGATGTAAAAAATGGCTTTATCCATTCTAGTGCAAGAACCTTAGGATGCGCATCAAATGTATGACTTCGTACAAATTCAATTCTTTCTTTAAGTGATTCTTGTAATAGCTTGCCTTTTTTCTCTCTTCCAACAAGTTTTGAAAGTGTTACTATGCTTTCAAGAATTTGTTCTAGATTATGAGGATCAATAGAATGAATCTGTGGTTTTTTTTCTAAAATTAAAAATGCTTGCTCTATCTGATTTGTATGTGCTGCACATACCTCACAAGTATTTTGACAAACTATTAGATCTGGTGATGCCTTTTTGAGATTATTCTCATCTAAAATGAAAATATCTTTTCCATGCTTCATTAACTCACAAGTTTTTTTATCAATTTCGGGGCTTGACATGGAGTTTCCATCAATTACTGTATTGATAACTTTGGGTTTTGATTTTGCATCCTCTGGATAAAGACATTCATGTGTCACACCAAACAATTTGTCTTGGCAACCAAGCTCGTAGATTAATTCAGTCGCACTAGGTAAAAATGAAACAATTCTTTGAACCATAAATTACAAGAGTTGGATTTAGTATTAAATCTCATTTTTTCTCAAAATTAGATACAAAAAAGTGTGTAAGAATACTGTAAGGGAAGAATGGCAAATGCCGTTAGAACGGGAGTTTAATCGTTCTGGATTTTTAGCATGTTGCCCCTTACAGTAAAGGTTCACAATGGCTAATCCAATATATTTAATTCGACAAAATTTGCCTAAAATTACTAGTGGCTTCCTCTTCACGAGATATTCGAACAGCAATTGAAGCAAAATGGAATGAATATTTATCAAAATATGGGAATTTATTTTCTTCAGACAATGTAACTGGAACAAGCCCGCCTTCTGTTTTTGTTGGAACTTATAATTATCCTAAAGTGAATGTTGGCCCAATGGTGCCACCAATTCATGGTGATACAGGAATTTTAGATGCGCCAGAACGTTGGACCGGAAAATCACTTGATGAAATTGTAAATTACAGGTTGAATCTAGTTCGTGGAATTCAAAAAATTCCTGTAGATGATCCAAGTGGAAGATATATTGAAAGCTTACAGGAACTCGCAATGTCAGAACGTGCAACAGATTCTGATGTAAAATTTACTAAAGTTACAAGTTCTGTAGGATTACTTGATGGATATAATGCACCCTTTGGCCCAATCGGTGAAATAAAATCTGCAAAGTTTTCAAACTCTCCATCTGAAAGAAAAATCGAAAAGGTTTACTATGATAGAGATTTGTTAGCTAATGATGCTGTACTAAAATTATATAATTCTGGAATAGAAATTTCACAAATTCAAAAATGTTTTAGCATTGGTATGATGGGGAAGAAAAGAAAATTAGTTCCTACGCGTTGGTCAATCACAGCTACCGATGATATAATTTCAAATGATCTAGTGCAGCAAGTATTAGATTTTTCCGAAATTGATAGATACGAAGTTTATCATTATGAACACTTAGGTAATTTGTTTTCAGTAGTGTTGTTTCCACATAGGTGGTTGTATGAAATGATCGAAGCCTGGTATTCAAATGGCGCCTTAGGTTTTGGCTCTGATCATGAAGATGTAAGGGGCATTGATCATTCACCTGAAATAGCAGGGGCGTATTATTCAGCAAAGTTAGCTGTAGCTGAACACTTAGTTACAAATCAACTTCAAAGTGGAGTGCTTGTACTGCGAGAGATTCGTCCTGAATATGCAATTCCTGTAGGAGTATGGCAGATTAGGGAAGGAGTAAGGGAAGCTATGAAGCAACGTCCAGTAATTGTTTCAAGCTTTGAAAATGCGTTAGACACTGCTTCAAAACCAATGAGTATTTCAAGAAAAGAATGGCTAGAACATGGTTCTATAATTCAATTAATGAAACAAAAAACAATATCTGAATTTTTTTAGAAAATAAATCCCACGAGCAAAGAAAAAATCTTTACCCGTGGTGCGAATATCCACCAATGCCCTAAATCTGTGATCACAGGAGATTGATCACGGAACCTATTACGAAAAAATGATTGATATTCACTAGTAAGCTAGACTCAAAACAATTTAGCTAGTTTTTCAATAACTAAAAACATGATATTGTATGGGTGCATTAATTGGATATGCTATAGCAGGAGGAGTAATTATTTTAATTATTGCAGTAGCTGCATTTATTCCTCGAGTTGATTGCAGAGACACTTCATTATACTATAGAGGAACAGTAGAATTCATTTTCGATGGTGATACAATTCAAGTTGAAGGATGTAAAATTAGATTGGCCTTAGCCGATACCCCTGAACGTGATATGCCAGGATACTTTGAGGCAACAAATTTCACTGCAAATCTTTGTCCAAAAGGCTCTAGTGTACTAATTGATCAGGATGATTTACAACCTCATGACAAATATAATCGAGTTTTAGCAAATGTTATTTGTTCTGATAAAAATCTAAGCGAGGAATTATTGGAAAATGGTCATGCAAAAATTTTAACAAGGTTTTGTAACACTAGTGAATTTGCATCCGAGTCTTGGGCAACAAAATTTGGTTGTTAATTTTCAAATTTGGAAATGTAACTACAATGTATTGCGCTGCAACGTAGATTGCTCAATTTGCCAGATTGGAATGGTGAAAATAGTTAAATTTCCCGAAGTTAAATAAGAAATAGGGTATAGGGATAGTATATGGATAAGATACGAAGTATTAGAGATGCGCCAAAACAAGAGTATCAGTTAACTGATGTTCAAGATCAAGAAATTGAATCAGAAAGCATTTGGAATACATTACATGAATTTGGAATTTCTAAAGAAGATATTATGAAACAAAATCTTAGTCATGAAGAACTATACAATATCCATGTAGCAGTTAAAACTTACCAGGACTGCCAAAAAGTCTTAAAAGGTTTAGAAGAGTTCTAACAAAAATTCTGTGTCACATAAACCCTGTCTTCAGAATCAATATGAACCCCAATTCCCTCTCTATCAAAATGTGAGTTTAGAATATTTTTACGATGACCTTCCGAATTCATCCAACCATCAACAGCCATGTATGCAATCTCTTCATTACTTAACCATTCATAAGAGACTGGAATTCCTCCCAACATCTTTATTGATTTGTAAAGATTTCCTCTGAAAATATTTTCAGACAACCCAACATAATATGAATTATTAATCCATTTGAAACATCGATATCCAACATCTCGTGCTCTGTCTGATGCATCCTTACCATCGAGATTTTCATGCGCAAAATAGTTTTTGTCTGACATGTCAATACTGTGCATACGTGCAATATCTGAAATTTCAAAATCAAACTTTATAGGATCTAATCCATTTATCACACGTTGCTCATTTGTAAATTTGTGAACAAGAAATTCAATAACATCCGGGTTGAATTCTAAATTTGTTCCTACCTTTGTTTTCCGTTCAACAACTCTAGTTTCATCAATTATTATCTCATCAGAAATATCTGTCAAGTTTTCAGTATTTGGAATTATAATTTCAAAGCCAATTTGCTCTTCTACAAATTGAATTAAATTTGGTGAAAATACAAATGCTACTGTAATTATTGCAAGTACACTAACTGCAATTTTTGTTCCCCTTTTAGATTTTTTCTCAAAGTGATCTATTTTGACAAGTCGTGATTTGCTTAGTTGTTCCACATTTGATTGGTGTAAATTCGATTCAAGGTGTACCATCCACTTTGAATATCCTTTTATCTCTATTTGGCAAGCTCCACACCAAGCTATAGTATCATCAGGTTTTGACTCAGTCAATTATCTAATTTGATTTTACAAAGTAATATCTTTTACAGAGGAAAATACGTCGTACTCTAACCTTTTATGAGCCATTTTTATTGGATATTTCATTGCAAAACAAAAATCTGTATATTGCAATTGGATTAATCTCCAGCCCAATTCTGTTTGCACTAGTGGCGTTTCCAGACTCGTTTAGCCTAAGCTGGAATCAGGGTAGAGGAGGATTTTTGTTTGCTTTAGCGTTTGTTGTGGCAGAACTAGTAGGATTAAAGTTAGGAATTTCAAAAAAGAAAATCCTTTCTGCTATTCCTTTAGCTGGTATTATAATTTCTTATCTTGTTGCACTAGAGTTCGGATTAAGAAAATACATCAATGATAGTGCTGAAATCTATGATGTTCAATTAATTTACTCTTGGACCTGGATGTGGGACTTTATTGTAATGTTCGTATTTGTCGTTGCAGTACTCTCAATTTATTTTGGAAAACGATGGATTAGAATTGCCCCTGCTGGACCAATATTTCTTGGCGGTTCTGCAATAATATTATCACTTGATGCATTTTTCCCATATGATTCTCTTGGGCCATTACAATACATTGTGCCTTATCTTGTTCAGCTAAATGTTTTTCTGGTAAATCTATTTGATCTTGGAATTGCAACTGCGCGAGATAATCTAATGTATCTTAGAGGGGATCATGGTCCATTTGCGCTTCAAGTGTTTTGGCCATCTGCAGGAGTTCACAGTATAATCATTTACTCTTTAGTAATGGGTGCATTTTTACTAAAAATGAATATTGCACGAAACAGAAAAGCAATTTACTTTGGATTAGGAATATTGGGAACAGTAGGAGTGAATGTAATTCGAATTTTTGCATTATCATTTTACGCATTAAAAGTTACAACAAACGCTGAAAAATGGGAAGAATTTCATTCTGTTGCCGGAGAAATAATGTTTCTTCCATGGCTCTTTATTTTCTTACTGGTTGTAATGACTATTGAAACTCGTCGTTTAAAAAAACAAGAGGCTAAAGCCAAGCAACAACATTAGTGAAGACCTGCTGAAATTCATACAACACCGTGCCCATAATTTGATACGTATAACTTTACTTAAAGATGATCAAAAAGTATGAACTGATTAACAGTTCGTTAAACTGAACAAGCAAACGGTTAACTGATTTTTCTTATTAACTTGTATAGTGTATTATGCAAACTCATTTTTCCTCATTGGAATTTTTTCTATAATGATAATTTTTTCATCGATAGAAAATACCCATGCTGTACAATATTTGCCACTTTGGGATAAGTCAGGATACAAAATTGATGAGTATGGAAGAATCACAGTCCAGGATGATGAAAAAAACATCAACATGCAAATTAAAAACTCAATTTATGTTACAGTTACATCTGATTCTTTTTCAAAAGGAATCACTATTGATTTACTTGAAACTGAAATAAATTCCGGTGTATTTTCAGGCCAAATTAAATTCTCATCAAATATAGATGAAAAGAATTCTGTATTTGTGAATGAGAATGATTTTGTCCACGTAGTTTACAAATCATATTCAAATTCTGCAAAAATTGAACCTCGTCTGGTTCTTGTTTCTCCTATAACCGTTGAATCTGATAAAAATAGTTATTCCTTTGGAGAAAAAATAATTATTTCCGGTAAGGTTGCTAACGCATCTCCTGGGTCTACAATTGTTTTATCAATCGTTGATCCTGTAGGAAAAGTCATTCAGATACAGTCAATTCTTCTAAGCTATGAACAACGATTTCTGACAGAACTAACAGCTGATAGTTCATCATGGAAGTTATCTGGAAATTATCTAGTTAAGGTATCCTCACAATCAAATGAGGCAGAAACCACGTTTTCTTTTAGTACTACTCATCATCCAGAAGAAATAACAAAATCAGTCAAGGTTTTTGGCAGTGAACACAAACTAGCGTATTCGATTACTTCTGGCTCAGTTTCGCTTGTGATGCCAAACGAGGAATCAAATTCTCTGCGTTTTTCATTAAAAACAAAGAGCGGAGGTCATCTATCCGTAGTTTTACCAAGAAACTTGATTGATGCAAAGACAATTTATAGCATTGAGGATGATTTTGAGGTTTATTCAGATGATAGAAAAACAGAATATGTAGAAAAAATTGGACCAAATGAAAGAACTTTGACAATTCCATTCAGCTACAAAACAAAATCAATTGAAATTGTAGGCACTCAACTAGATGTGATTCAAACGTTGCCAAACAAACCTGCAAGCCCCATCATTCCAAGTTGGATTCAAAACAATGCAGAATGGTGGTCAAAAGGTTTGATTGGAGAAGAAGACTTTCTTTCAGGAATTCAATTTTTGATAAATCAAGGTATAATTCAGGTTTCGGCACAAAATAATTCACAACAGTCAATGTTGCCTTTTGTTCCTAACTGGGTTAAGGATACCGCAGGTTGGTGGGCTGAAGGAAAAGTAACTGATCAAGATTTTATAAATGGTATTGAATTTCTAGTCGAAAACCAGATTATTACAGTATGAAGTACAATTTAATTTACGGTATAGGGGTCCCTTCATTTGATTTTAATTCAGAAGGGCGACCAACTGGGAAAGTCGTTTCGTAGTGATATTCTTCAGATGTATTTGTCGATGCATCGTTAATTAAGTCAGGCAGAATGTTTGTTGAAAATACTATTAGGATAGCGGAAACTGATAAAATAATTATTATTTTTGTATTATTGCTCAGGTTTCTAATCATGTTTTTACACTAGCATGTTCATATATAATTCAAAAATAACTATCAATACTACTTTGCCCTTTCATTTCTGATAATTCAGATACTTTAACACCTAATCTCCTCACATCCATTGTTTGATCCTCTAAAGCTTCCTTCAATAATTGCATTGATGTTTTCAAAAGTTCGTCAAGGCTTGATGTTGGATTTCGTAACATCTTTGATTTTGTTTTATTTGTCAAGTCAGATTGAACAAACTGAATGCCAACAGATTTGAACATTAAATTTTTGTTTTTAATAATTTCATGAACTTCTTTTGCTAATACATTAAGATTTTCTGAGAGAAAGTCAAAGTCTTTAGAATCTTTTTTCAAAGTAACAATCTTTGAATATTGAATATTTGGAGAGCGTGGAGTTACTGGTTCATCATCAATTCCTCTTGCAGCATTGTAGATATAGGCTCCTCCCTTTCTTCCAAATTGTTGATTTAATGAAAAAATATCTAGTTTTTTCAAATCAGATATAGTTTCAAGCTTCATTTCAGAAAATTTTGCTTCAGTCTTTTTCCCAATTCCTGGAATATCTCTAATTTTTAATGGATCTAAAAAGGCTTCAACTTTTTCTGGTGGTACTACAGTTAATCCATCGGGTTTTTTAAAGTCTGATGCGATTTTTGACACTAGTTTATTTGGTGAAACGCCAATAGAACATGTCATTTTTATTTTTTTGTGAATTATGTTTTTGATTTGTTGTGCCATATGAGCTGCCTTTTCAAAACTTTCTTCAGTTTTTTCTGAAACATCAAGATACGCTTCGTCTTTGCCAACATACTCAAAAATATCTGCATACCCTTCAATGATTTTCATAGCTTTTTCTGACATGTTTGAATAATATTCAAAATCTGTTGGAAGAAAAACAGTATCTGATCTGTCTTCTAGTCTTTTTTTTGCAAAACGTATTGGCATTCCTGATTTTACTCCATACTTTCTTGCCATGTAGTTTGCAGTAGCAATTGCTCCACTATCTCCACCCCTATCTGAATAAACACATACTGCAACAGGTTTTGTTTTTAATTCTGGAGAACGAATTTCTTCACATTGGGCATAAAAATAATCAAAATCAATATGAAAAATTATTCGATTCATCACTATTCAATATAAAAAAAAGAATATTATGATATCGGGAGGGGTTCATCTAAATATAATATTGCTTCAATATTTTTGTGACAACCCCAATTGCTGTTAGCGATGATGGAATAAAAATAAAACCCGAGTTAATGGAAAAAGAGAAACTTTACCATTGTTTTTTTCAAGATAAAGTCATGCTAATTTACAAAGATGATCATGATATTTTGAATTGTTATGAAATTGAAGAAAAAGAGCTAGTTGAAAAAGTTAAACAAAATTCAGGCAAGGATGGTTTGGAAAAAATTCTTGAAGAGTATATAGAACGTGAAAATCTTAAACATTAAATAAAACCGAATGAACAAGCTGATTCTGTAGGAATAACGATTTGAGCGAAAATAATAAGCCGACTGAAGCTGAGGAAATATTTTCAGAATTTCAAAAAACAAAACAAGAATCTGCACAAGTAGACGAACCTGAATCATCTCCTCAAATTTCAGAACCTGAACCAGAAAAAACCGTTGAAGAAACCCAAGAACCAGAACAACATGCTGAAATACAAGAGGCTGAATCACAAACTGAAACAACTTCGTCCGAAGAAACCGAAACAAAAGAACGAAATGTTATATTTGTTGGAACAAAACCAATTATGACGTATGTTACTGCTACCCTGACACAATTATCAAATCAACCAACTGTTACGATCAAAGCACGTGGGAAACGAATAACACAAGCAGTTGATGTTTCACAAATGATTGTAAAAAGAATGGATACTGTTGGCTATAGTGTGAGTGATGTTAGAATCGCTTCTGATTCATTGACCTCACAAGATGGAAAAAAACGTAATGTTTCTACCATAGAAATTGACATCACTAAAAACTAAGTCGACTAAAACTATAGTTATAATAATTATTGCAGTTTCAATTGGATTGTTGCTTGGAACAATTTTCACATCCTGTTCAGCAAAACACATTGGAATCATTAACGATATTAAAAAATTTAAGCAAACATTGGAACCTGAGTTTTGTGAAACTATTGTTGAACGAATAGATTTGTTTAATGATGAATGTGAACCAAAAATTGAAATAATTGATTGTGGCTAACCGTACATTGAACCTTTGAGATCTTTTGCTTCTTCTTCGGCCTCTTTGATATTTTTTTCTGCTTTTTCGGCTTCACTTTGAAGCATTGTAATATCACAAGAAACCCCTGGTATGAGTTTTGACATTGCAAGACAAAGTTGTGCGCTTGCCTTAAAGTCTGGGCTGGTTCCTGCAGAATTGAACAAAATTACTGCAACGTCTTGATTGCTCAACATTCCTTCATTTAATAAAAGACCAGGAATCCCAGGAATTGTTCCATGTGTTAAAACTGATAATCCTGCCTCAGTAAGCTTTTTTCTTGCATTATCCGTGCTTGCTGCAGCAAGGATCTGTTCACTGTTTTCTTGAGAACTTATTGCTACTCCACTGATAATTAACGAAATATTGTGTTTTCTTGCCCAACTCAGCATAGTGCGAGCAACTGTTCTATGCATTGGTTCTGAAATTGTAAGATATGATGAAAAAACTGCCACTTTCAAATCTTCATTCACAAATATTCTAGTTGGATAATTTGGTTTACCATCTTTGATTAAACTAACTGGTGGAAATCCGTCAGAATCAAGAATTCCTGCTAACTCAAATTGAGTAGTATGGATTAACGATTCTGTAGCAATTGCTTCTGTAAAACCTACTGATGGAAAACCATCTACAAGATATCCTCCATCTATGTTAATTGATTTTATTTCTTTAATTCTAATTTTTGGATACAAACTTGATCTAATTTTGAATGCAATGAATAATAGTTTATCGTGAATTATTTCTTGCTTTTTTCTTCTTTGGCGTCCTGATACTCTCTAATCTTTCGAGAACAAACAAGAATTTCTTCAGGGGTATGTCTTGATTTGGGCTTGTTACAAATAGGACATATTTCATCTCCTCCTGTAGGTTTTGGAGGTTCTGTCATCATATGATATAACAGAAATCATTCGTTTTTATTAATTTTCAAAAATTCTACGAATAAAATGGTAAAGTATTTGGGAAAACTATTATTCCAGTGCAAAAACCACCTTACTCATGGTTAAGCTGATTTGCAGTGATTATGGCTTTGAGTGTGATTTTGTTTCAGAAGGTGAAACTGAGGAAGTGATCGCAGAATTTGGAAAACATACTCTTGAAGAACATGGAATCGAATACTCTAAAGAGGCTTTAATGCAATTCATTCTTAGAAAAGGATGACATGCTATGAAAATAATACATGCCAGTCCAGGTTTTGGCTCAGCATTAACACAACAACAAGTAATTGATTTTCTGACAAAAAGTAAGTTAAATCTTCAACTAGGAACCGTCGATAAAAATTCTGAACCTAATATTCATCCAGTTTGGTATTTTTATAATGATGAAAAATTATATATTGAAACAAGCAAAACATCAAAAAAAGTTCAGAATATAAAAAACAATAACAATGTGTATTTTTCTATTGACGATGAAACGATTCCTTACAAAGGTGTTAGAGGAAAAGCAACCGTGAAAATTTTTGACCAAGTTGACCAAATGTTGCCAATTGCTGAAAAAATTATGTTGAAATATACTGGAAGTTTGGATAATGAAATTGCAAAATTTTTGTTAAATGGAGTCAAAAGTGGCTCATCTGTAATTTTAGAATTAAATCCAAAATTTTATTCTACATGGGATCATAGTTCTGGCATTACTGCTTAAGACTCTTTAATTTTTGAAAGCAATGCTGAATACAAGAAAGGCAGAATAGTTGTTACTTCAGCATGGATAGTAGCTTGTTTTGCTTTTTGAGTTACCTTTCCCCATGAAATTGCTTCTCTAACTAATGCCCCACTCAGACTCCCATCGAATTCTTGAGCAGTAGTAATGTAAAGTGCATAATCCAAACCATCGCGATATTGATTCCACCATAAAGTATGGTGCTTTGATATCCCTCCTCCAACCATAAATGCACCGGATTTTTTTGCTTTGAAAATTAAGCCAGATAAAAGAACTGAATCTGCTATGAGATTTAATTTAAAATCATTATGTTTTTGTGAAAAAAGCCAAATCTGACTACCCACTGCACCATCTACTATTCCTGGAACAATCACAGGAACGTCATTTTTGTATGCCCAATACAAAAATGAATTTTCACCAAGATGCTTTCCAATCATTTTACAAATATCGGCAGTTGACATTTCTCTAGTCCCTGATTTGTATTCTTCTTCCAAAAATGATTGTATTTTTTCTTCAATAATTGGACCATAACTTTCCATTGGGACAAGGACATTACCCAATCTGTGAATGTTTTGGCCAACTAATTCATTATCATCCATTGTAAATGATCCTTCTTTATAATTTGAAAAATATCTTGCAATGTCATGATCTAATGCCCCACAAGTGGTAATCATAACATCAAACCATTTGTTTTTAATCATATCTTTAACAATTCCACGAAGGCCAGTAGACATTACTGCTGCTACACACGAAAGAAATCTTAGACATTTTTTATCTGAAATCATCTCGACCAATATTTCTAATCCACTTGAAAGACTAGTTGATTCAAAACCTCCTGACTGTGACATTTCATTAAAGATTTCATCTATGCTGGAATTTTTTGTAATTTCAATATCTTTCACTGGACGACCAGGTTTTATCATGATTGAACACTTTGATACGGATATAAAATTCTGACTTAATGGGAAAAACTATTCCAAAAAGTTTGTTAATGGTTAGGAAAACTTTAAACCAGCTAATGGGGACAAAGTGCGAATGCCAGATAAAATTAAGGTTGGTTTGGTGGGCATAGGCAACTGTTTTTCTGGATTAATTCAAGGGATTGAGTATTATAGGAAAAATCCATCACAAAAAATAATTGGAATAATCCATGAAGAATTAAGCGGTTATGGTATTCATGACATTGATTTTGTATGTGGATTCGATGTTGGTGAAAATAAGGTTGGAAAAACAATCAATGAAGCAATTTACGAATACCCCAACATGGTAGATTGGATTACAAAAGACGAAATGCCAAAAACAGATGCCAAAGTCTTTGAAAGTCCTGCTTTAGACGGCGTTGGAATTTGGGTTGAAAATAGAGTCAAACCAATTAAAAGTAGTAAATCTGAATCAGAACTTGCTGAAGAAATAAAAAAGATAATTAAAGAAACGGGAACGGAAATTATTGTTTCTTATCTTCCTGTAGGTTCTGACAAGGCAACACAATTTTGGGCACAAATGTGTCTTGACACTAATACTGCGTTTGTAAATTGCATCCCATCATTTATTGCATCCGATGAATCTTGGGGCAAAAAATTTGCTGAAAAAAATATTCCAGTTGTTGGTGATGACATAAAAGGACAAGTTGGAGCAACAATTGTTCATAGAACACTTGCACGACTGTGTAACGATCGTGGAACTAAAATTGAAAAAACATACCAAATCAATGTTGGTGGAAACACAGATTTCTTAAACATGAAAGAGCAAGAACGATTAGTTAGCAAGAAAATTTCTAAAACCGAAAGTGTTCAAAGTCAATTAGATGAAAGATTAGATGATGATCAAATTTATGTTGGACCGTCTGATTTTATTCCTTTTTTAGGTAATACAAAATTAATGTTTATGAGAATTGAAGGACGACAATGGGCAAACATTCCATATAATATGGAAGTAAGGTTGGAAGTTGATGACAAAGCAAATTCCGCGGGAATCGTAATTGATGCAATTCGTCTAGCAAAAATTGCTCTGGACAGAAGGATTGGAGGGCCTATAATCCCAGCCAGCGCATATTTGATGAAACATCCTCTAAAACAAATGAGTGATCCACAGGCAAAAACTGCTTGTGAAGAATTTGTTAAAGAAAATTGATATTAAGAAAACTTTCTAGAGTCTGAATATCGAATTGCTCTACTTTTATCATACTTATTTAGATCAAATCTTTTTCTAATCGCTTTTTGTCCTGTCAATATTTCCACTTTGGGAATAATGATTTTTTTCCTTTCAACTAAATCAACAATGATGCTTTTGCCACCAAATCTTCGATTTTGCATATTTGCTGCAAGAATGGGAACCCTGTTTTCAAGAGCCCGAACCTGAATATACATGTGCCAAGGAACGATTCCACGCCTGACAATTCTGCTTGGGGAAAAAAGTACTTCTGCGCCCTTTTTTACGAATGATTTTGCTACATCTGGAAATACCATATCATAGCAAATTATAATCCCAAACTTGCATTTTGTATTGAAAACCTTGGTTTTCCTTCCTGGCTGTACAATCTTTTTCTCATAATCAAATGGATGAATTTTTTCTTGCTTGCCAATGATTTCTCCATCGGGGCCAATTACTGGTGAAGAAATTGTAAATTTGTAATTTTCACGCTCGTAAAACGCTCCAGTAATTACAGTCATGTTGTAATCTTTAGCGATAATTTTGAAATCTACGAACTCTTTTTCTATTTTTACTATCTTGTTATTGTGTAACCATTGTTCTGGTAAACACACAATATCCGTCTCTTTCTTTCCTAATTCCTTTAACATCTTTGAAACCTTGTTAATTCCTTGTTGGTTTGATGAAAAAGAAAAGGTCTGAATCATGCCCAGTTTTATCATGCATAAATTTTTGTGAATTATTATAGATAGGTTTCACTTTGCTTTTTCTTCTAGCCAAAAACTTGGAAAAATCTATCATGTTTGTCAACTAAACTTGTTCGCAATCAATTATCCCACTGATCCTAAAACATCTTTTATTGGTTCACATTAAAAAAGTAGAGATTTTTGGCTTCAAATCATTTGGATTTAAGAACACTACTATAGATTTTCAGCCAGGTCTGGTATCTATATCTGGCCCAAATGGTTCTGGAAAAAGCAACATTTTAGATGCTATAATTTTTGCATTAGGTGAAAACAGACCCAAAGTCATGAGAGCAGATAAACTTCGTTCTCTTATACATGATATTGAGGGCGCGCAAAGACGCGGACCAAAAATGGCTAGAGCGAGCGTACATTTTGACAACTCTGATAGAAAAATTCCTGTAGATTCAGACTCTGTAGAAATTACTAGAGAAATGGACGATAAAGGAGAAAACATCTATTATCTAAACAAAAAGAAAACACAGCGAGGCCAGGTTTTAGATCTTCTTGATATGGCAAATGCAGGCTTAAACCAACTAAATGCTGTTCAACAAGGCACAGTTACCAGAATATCCGAATTTAGTTCTGAGGAAAAAAGGCAAGTAATAGAGGATTTGGTAGGCCTATCGTATTTTGATGAGAAAAAATCAGAGGCAGAAAAACAGCTACAGACCGCAGATCAACGCCTTGAGGTTGCTATGGCCAAAATGGGTGAGGTTAAAAAGCAGATTGATAACCTTGAAGAAGAAAGAAATCTCAAACTTCGTCATGATTTTATTGAAAAAGAAGTAGCAAGACTAAATGCCATTGATGCGGCAAACAAGATGAAGTCTATCAAGGCAAATAAAATTTCAAAAGAACAAGCACTTGGAGAGTTAGAATCAGAATCTACCAAATTTAATGAAGAGCTAGCTGTGGTCAAAAAAGAAATCGAAGAACTAGAAACAAAAAAATCTGCTTTTATGAAAGAGGTTAATGAGTTTAACCAGGCAAAAGCTTCCATTGACTCTGAACTAAGTGATGCAATGCATAAATTTGAAGAGATTAACAGTACTGTTGCAACAAGGAAGAAAAGAATAATACAAATTGAAAATCGATTTCCACAAATAACAGAAGAAATTGAACTGATTCAACAACAACGTGGTACTATAGAATCCGAAATTTCTCAACAAAAAGAATCGATTGAAAAAATAGGAGCTGACAAGAAAAAAATTAACACTGAACTACAAATAATAGATTCCGCGCTTGAAAAAGTTGCAGCAGAACAATCTCGTGCTGCATCACAAAAGCGTGAGGTGGATCAAAAAATTAAGAAACTTACCGGAGATTTGCATGATGCACAATTGTCCTTAAAAAAATTTGAATCAGAAAAAAATGAACTTGAACAAAAAATTGTAGAAAACACTTCTAAAAATATTGATATTGAAAAAGAACAACAGAATTTAGTTCAACTAAGACAAAAACTACTAACAACAATTTCTAATCATAAATCTACAGTAACAGAATTAAAATCTAGAATCTCAGAATTTGATTCTAAAAAAATAAAATTTGAAAAAGATATTGAAGATCTTAATTCTATATTAGAAAAATCAAGCAAGGCTGCAACACACTTTGAAACAAAGATCAAAGTTGTAAAAGGTACAATGCATGAAGATTATACTGTTGCAAAACTCAAAGAAGATGCTGATCAGTTAGGAATAATGGGAATTGTTTATGAAATGATAACTTGGGATAAGCAATTTGAGCATGCAATTATGGCCACTTCATCAGATTGGATAAAGGCAATTGTTGTCAAAGATTTTACTACTTTAATCAATATAGCAGAATTTGCAAGGCACAAACAACTGCCAAAACTAAAAATTATTCCGCTAGACGCAATCCCGAAATTCAAACTAGATCCTCCGAATGAAAAGGGAGTGATTGGAATATTATCTGATTATGTTAAATGTGATTCAAAATTTACTCCTATCAAAAAATTTCTTTTTGGAAATGTCGTTCTTACAGAATCAAAAGAGTCTGCCCATGATCTTTCAAAGAAAGGATATAAAGCAGTTTCACTGAGTGGTTCGTTCTTTGAAGCAAAATCTAGTGCAGTAGTTGTTGATATTAATTCTAAGATATCTAATCTCACAAAAATTATCTCTCAAAGTACCTCAATTGATGGTCTACTGCAATCTGTTGTACTATTAAAAAAATTTGTTCAAAAGAAAAAAAATTCATTAAAAAAGATAGATGAAACAATTGATAAGTATGAAGATAGATTATCATTGTCTGAAACAGAATTAGCTACCGCCGAACATCGTAATTCTGATCTGAGTGATCAAATCTCAAGAACACAAAGATTAATGAATTCATTAACTAGTAGAATTGAACAACAACGGCAAAGAATTGCACATTTAGAAACTGAGGTTGCAAAACAAAGCTCTTTTGTAGATTCACTAAATCAACGACTTGCAATTGTAAAGGAAAACTATGAAGATGGTGAGCAAATTAGAATTTCGCATGAAATTGCTAGATTAAATAAAAAAAAGGCAGAATTGCAAAAACAACTTACTGGCATCATTATAGTACATAACGAAAAAACATCAGAACTTGTAAACTTAAACACAAAAGATGCTCACGGCAAATCCCAAATTCGAGCATTACAGCAAGAAAACGATGATCTAATACTAGAAAAACAGGAAATTGAAAATACTATTGATGATTTAGAAAAACAAAAAGAGAAAGCAAACCAAGAATTAGTTGCATTAAGACAAAAAGAACAAGAAATTATCAGCACCTCTGGTACTTCAGTATCTCAATTGCAAGAGTATGATGAAAAATTAAAGATACTTAATGAACGTGACAAATCTCTAACAAAAGAGACTAGTAATCTTGAAAGACAGTCTGATTCTCTTAGAAGAGATTTGAAGGAGTTGTATGAGCGAGAGGAATCAACTAAGAAAATTATTGATGCGTTTGGATTAGATGAAAATGCAGAAACATTTGATGTTACAGAGCTGTTACAACCATTGTTTGCAGAGCAAAAAGGTCTTACTGAATTAAATGCAAAGGCACCCGCTACATATCTAACAATTTCAGAAGGATACCGTTCAATGTCCACAAGGAAAAATTCTTTGGAAGAGGAACGAAACTCTATTGTTCACTTTATAGAATCAATTGAAAAGGATAAGCGACAAACCTTCCTTGATGCATTTGATAAAGTAGATAAAGAAATTCGTTCAATTTTCTCAAAAATGACTGGTGGAAATGCATGGTTAGAACTACAAAATGAGGATGATATTTTCTCCTCTGGAATATCTTACCTGATCCAATTCCAAAATAAACCAAAAAGAGAATCGACATCAATTAGCGGAGGAGAAAAAACACTTGCCGCTGTAGTCTTTGTTCTAGCACTACAGAAACTCAAACCGTCTCCATTCTATCTGTTTGATGAAGTTGATGCTCACCTTGATGCACCAAACTCTGAAAAATTAGGAAAAATCCTTGCAGAACGATCAAAAGAAAGTCAATTCTTGATGGTGTCATTAAAAGATTCTGTCGTACAACGTGCTCAATTAATTTATGGAGTATTTCCAAAAAATGGAGTTTCTCATGTTGTTACATACAAAGATAAACGATTGCAGTCAATGACGACCTAATCTGACTTTTGATTATTTACAGCTTTTTTTAATTTTCTATTCCAAAAACTAATTGATTCTTTTTCAAAATCAATCTTTTCTCCTTGTTTTTCTCTTTTTATTAATTCAAAAACTAATTTTTTGTATTCCAGATCTATATCTTTAGGAAGATGAAATTTTTCGTTTTTACTCATTTTTGTCTATATAATGTTATGTTTAATTGTAAATAAAATTTTTATTAATCCTCGATTCAATTTTAATTAGTAAACTTTCATGGCTGAGGCGAAATTTCGAGAAAATAAACTTCATGACGTTGCATTTTGGGGTTTAAGAGCTGCTGTTGGCGTAATCTTTATAGCTCATGGCACAGGAAAATTTGGTCCTGGTTTTGTTGGGTTTCTGACAGGGCCATTAGGGCTTCCAGCAGAAATGCAAATACCTATTGCATTAGCTGAAACGGTTCCAGGAATTTTGTTAATTGTTGGTGTGTTGACTAGAATCTCAGCAGCGCTTCTTTCAATCATAATGCTGGGAGCTATATTCTATGTGAAAAAAGCATCAAATCTGACAGGTGATGGTGGATTTGAGATTGATTTGATGTTGCTTGCAGCATGTGTTGTAATCATTGTGGCTGGCCCAGGAAGGGTCTCAATTTCTCATTTAGCAAAAAAAATTCCACGCCCTCTTCAGTAATTATTCCAATTTAACAAAGCAGGCAACCTCTCTGTTATTTTCTATTTTTTCTAAGGGCGGTTCTTCTTTGCACTTTTCTATGGCATAAGGACACCTTGCTTGAAATCTGCATCCTTTATAGACATCGATATCCAATGGATCATTGATTCTGATTTTTTTCTCTCTGTGTAGGTTTTCAGGATCTGGTTCTGAAATTGCATCAATTAGAGCTTGAGTATAGGGATGTTTTGGATGGAGTAACACATCATCAATTTGACCCATTTCAACAATTTTCCCTAAATACAAAATAGCAATTCGTTGACCAAAATATCTTGCTGTAGCTAAGTCATGTGTAATGTAAATAAAAGTAATTCCATACTTTTTCTGAAGATCATTCATCAATTCTAAAATTTCTGCTCTTATTGAAACATCAAGCATTGACACTGGCTCATCGGCAATGATGATCTTGGGTTTTAATGCTAATGCTCTAGCAAGAACTATTCGTTGACGTTGTCCGCCAGAAAGCATGTGAGGATATTTCTTTGCAATATCTTTCGCCGGTTCTAATCTAACCTCTTTTAACACCTCAAAAACTCTGTTTTTTCTTTCAACACTAGTCCCAACATTGTGAATCTCTAATGGTTCAGAAACAATATCATAAACCTTCATTCTGGGATTGATTGAATCATAAGGATCTTGGTGCACCATCTGGCACTGCATTCTGATTTTTTGCAAGCTTTTGGCATTATCCTTAATTTCTTCCCCCTCAAAAATTATTTTTCCTGAGTCTGGTTGAATGGATCTTAAAATTAATTTGGCAATTGTTGATTTTCCTGAACCTGATTCACCAGCTAGAACAAACACTTCTCTTTTTTTAACACTAAATGAAATGTCATCAGTTGCTTTTACTATTGAAACCTGTGAACTAAAAATACTCTTTTTAACAAAATGTTTTTTTAAATTCTCAACTCTAAGTATTTCTTCCATGATCTTAGTTTATACTGGAACTATATCAAGAAATATGAATTGCTTTTCAAAAGATTTGGCAAAGCATTTATTTACAAAACAATGATCGCTTTCATATTTGAGTACAAACACCATACAAGAATTGGGATACTCTGAATATCAGATAGACTCTACTGTAAGTTATTTCAAGCCAGACTCTGTAAAATCAGAAGAAACCTTTGCTGAAGAAATACGGCGGAGCCTAAATCAGGAACAAAAATACATCAACCCCAAGTTCTTTTATGACAAAACTGGTTCTATGCTATTTGAGAAAATCTGTTCTTTGCCAGAGTATTATCTCACAAGAACTGAAATTAAAATTCTAAAAACACTCAAAGACGATCTACTTCAGCATATTGATAAACAATTCAGGTTAGTCGAACTTGGAAGCGGTTCTTCAACAAAAACTAGGCTGCTTTTGGATATTTTCAATAGACTACATGATCATGTTGAATACATGCCAATTGACATTTCAGAAATTTTAAAGGAAAGCTCAAAAAACCTTCAACGAGA
>DASSAK010000073.1:0-3393 GCA_035685445.1 Nitrosopumilaceae archaeon | reverse complement strand
ATGACATTTGATAGACTGGATACATGTCTTTACCAAGTCTGCCACCGCCACCGTAGAATCCAATAGTAGCTATTCCATGCTGCCCACAAGAATTTGGACATCCACTAATTTTGATCGAAGAGTCTCGTAGTTCATCATCTTCATCTAGTTTTAATTCTATGAATTTTCTCTGTATTTCTTTTGCCAATCTATGAGAGTTGGTTAATGCAAGATTACATGATGTGGTTCCCGAACAACCAATCGGAGCAGCCATGGTTAGTGCTCCAGTTTTTGCCAGTCCAACTTCTAGCAATCGTGCATACATAACAGGTAGATCATCTTCATGAACCCACCGCAATACAATATTTTGATTAAATCCAGTCCTTCCTAGACCTTCTGCTGAAAACTCTCTACAAAAGTTAGCAATTTCTCGTAATTGGTTTGCAGTAACATCACCTGCCTCTAATGCAATGAACACGGAACAATATCCATCTTGTTTTTGTTTGAAAGTGTTTGTTTTTAGCCACCTAGAATAACCATCAGGGTTTGAACCACCTCTGTTTTCAGAAATTCTTATTGGTTTTTTAATTTCTTCAGGAGAATCATCAACATCAAGTTTTACAATAACTGATTGAGTGGCACGCACAATTGCTCTTTCCTTTAATACCAGGTTTTGGAATTTTTCCCATCCCATTTCATTAACCAGGTATCGCATTCTATTTCTTGCCATATTTTTTCTTTCACCAAGTCTATCAAAAATTCTCAAAACAGCTATTGATGTGTATAATAGATCTTCTTCCGGAGTAAATTCTTCTAATTGGTGTCCAACATATGATTTGTTTCCAAGACCACCACCTAAGAAAACTTTGAAACCTCTTTGTTCTTTTCCATCAATTTCTTTTATTTCTGGTAATAAGCCCACATCTACCATTCGAACCATACCATGTTTTTCACAACACGTAAAATTGAATTTAAATTTTCTAGGCAAGTTTTGATTTAGAGGATTTCGCAATAGAAATTTTGCAGTTGCAATTGCATATGGTGTCGCATCAAATTTTTCTTCTTTACATACGCCTGATAAAGGACTACACATTACATTTCTTACAGTGTTTCCACATGCTTCTCTAGAAGTTAATCCAACTTCGGTTAAACCACGCATAATTTCAGAAACATCTTCTAAAACCACCCAATGAAGTTGAATGTTTTCTCTCGTAGAAACATGTGCACTACCAATAGAAAATGCTTCACTTAGGTGTGCTATTTTTTCAAGTTGGTTCGGATAAACTTTGCCAGCTGGAATTTTTATTCTTACCATTGCATAGTCGCCAGTCATCCTGGTACCGTATGCACCATGTTGTAATCTAAATCTCCTAAAACTATCTTCATCATATTTTCCTTGACGAAAAAGTTTTACAGTTTTTGCAAAATTTTCAGATTCCTCAATTTTTGCCCAGTTTACACTGGGTTTTTTTGAATTAGCATGTGCTTGCTTAAGATCAGTAGTCAATACTATTGAAATTTCTTCTAGTTTGGATATAAATTTTTGAAACTAGGAATTTTAACCGTTAGACTCGATTTTTAGGTCGTAACTTGCCATGACTTAGTCTATGGGCAATTTCTAAAATTATAGAATGAGATATTAGTATTACCTAATTAAATGAAAAGGTAATTTTGGGAAACTATTAATGGGTTCAAGCGGGATTGTTTTCGTGCAAGAATCAGTAAATGCAGAATCTTCAAAAATTTTTACCGATGTAAGAGAAGTTGACATTACAAGAGCTATTGCAGATGAATTTCATTCAGTGTTAGTCGATAGAGCAGATTCTGATGTTATCATAATTGGTGCAGGTCCTGCAGGATTAACTGCAAGTAGAGAATTAGCAAGTATGGGTTTCAAAGTTTTGGTTATTGAACAAAACAACTACCTTGGTGGAGGGTATTGGCTAGGTGGATATATGATGAATCCAGTTACAGTTAGAGAACCTGCACAAAAAATTTGGGACGAATTAGGTGTACCCTACAAAAAAGTAATGGATGGATTGTATCTTACTCCAGGTCCACATGCAGTATCAAAACTAATTGCAGGAGCATGTGATGCAGGGGTTAAGTTTCTAAATCTTACAAAATTTGATGATTTGGTTTTAAAAAATGGTAGAGTTTCAGGAATTGTTGTTAACTGGATGCCAGTATCAGCATTACCAAGAAACATTACATGTGTTGATCCTGTTGCTTTGGAAGCAAAAATGATAATTGATTCATCAGGACATGACTCTGTTGCAGTAAAACGACTTGTTGACAGAGGATTAGTAAAATGGAAAGGAATGAATCCTATGCATGTTGCTGAAGGGGAAGATCAAGTAGTTGAAAAAACGGGCGAGGTTTATCCTGGCCTAGTAATTGCAGGAATGTCAGTGACAGAAACTCATGGACTTGCACGAATGGGGCCAACATTTGGTTCTATGTTGTTTTCTGGAAAGAAAGCTGCTGAAGTCACTGCAGCAAAAATTAAAGAGTTAGGAAGATAAACGCACATTATCTAATACATTTTATTGAAAATTTCAACGATTTACCTATATGATGAACCTTCGGTTCCTGAAATAGATATTTCGCGACTAGTAGATTTTTTAAAAAATACTTTTTCTGTGGAGGTTCAAAAAAGAAAAAGTATTTTCAGCTATGCGGACACTACTACTGCGAGACAGATTGCGGCCTGTAGAATTTACAAAACAAGACAGCCTTTTGAAAATCACGCCCCCACAAATGAGGAAATAGATTTTGAAATATCCAACATCAGAGATACTTCAAACACAGAAAATATTGTGTTGTATGATGGATTTGAATTTCAGAAAGTAATTTCAAGTTTGATTCCAAGCAATGAAGCAACGCTAGATAAATTACATATTGTATTTACAAATAAATTAACATGTACTTATGATCAAAGTGATTTTAGATATCATGGAAGAGCAGTAATAGGATCAAATCCCGCAATCATTTCTACGACAGGAATTATTGAAGCACCAGCAAAACCAAGAGAATACTATTTTGATCTGCTTTCAAATTTTACTAAAGGTGTTAACATTGATTCTGTTAAGAAAAAATACGAAGGCACATACCTAGAATATCATGATCAACGACTCTCAAAGATCATAGAAGGGTACTTACTACAAGTCATATTTTATTATCAGACAGGGGAGCCATTTTGTGAAAAACAGAATTGCAGATTATTTAATGCACATTGGCAAAAGGATCTGATTTATTCACAATTAGAAACAGGTAAACTTTGTGAAAGACATCAACAAATTCTAAACAATTGGTGAATGACTTAAATTAATCAATAAGAAATTGAATTTGTGTCAGATGATTCTAAAACAAAATATGATGTAGTAATTATTGGTGCAGGGCCAGCAGGATATA
>DASSAK010000072.1:0-3893 GCA_035685445.1 Nitrosopumilaceae archaeon | reverse complement strand
TGGTGATTGTACCGTTGTTCAATTTGAAGTAGATGATTGCTGCTTTACCTGGATCAAGACCTATTGGTCCTGCTGCTGCCTGAGTTACACATACATCATCGTCATCTCCACCGGTACCTGATTGCAAATTAATTTGCAAGGCATCTCCTCCTGCACAGGAGGTACCAGCATTATTTTGCAAGTTTCCGCCTGTTCCAGACCAACCAGTGAAGTTCATTGGTTGCTGAATTATGCTTGATGTTACGGTAGTGTCTGCATACCATTGTCCAAATGGTACATCAGTTCCTCGGACGCTGATCTTGTCAATTGAAAGTACTTTGTCTCCCGTGTTTCGGACTGCAAAGGCACCCCATGCTAAGCCGTTAGAATCGGTACCGTGTACCCACAACTTCATGCCAGTTACTGAGATAGATTCTTGCTGGGATCCTCCTTGGAAGAGAGATGTACCATAAAGTACAACCCCTGAAGCCAAAACTATCGAAGCAACCATGATGATGATGGTTACAAGTACGCCGCTAAGGGCTCTATGCTTTCTGTTTAAGATTGCTTTCATTGTTAGGTGTTTGCGTCCAGATGCATATCTAGACTAGTATGTCTCTGTGTAAAATTACATCTGCTCTTCTGCAACGGCTATGTAGGCACGAATGAATTTTGAGACTGTTCGTCCAATCTCTTCGTAACCAAAAGAGGCTGTAAATAATTTCGATTTACTGTCTTTTACTCCAATTCCAACCACATTAACCCCTGCACTTTTTGCAACTCCAATTGCTTCTTTGAAGTAATCATCTGCATCATTGTATCCTAGTGTTTGGCCATCAGAAACTAAAAAGATGTATTTTTTCTCATTTTGATCTTGTGCTAGAGTTCTTGCCGTAAGAATTATGGCATCTGGAATAAATGACAAACCTTGACTTTCTATTCCTCCAAAACGAGATTTTGTTTGTTGGCTATACCCCTCTCCTGAATCTTTCACAACGTAAAAATTATTGTTGAATGCAGATAAAGACCAATTTCCACTGTCACTGTTAATCTCTTCTGCAGCTTCAGATAAACACAAAGTAAATTTTTTCAAATCATTGAATTGTCCTGACATACTTGCACTAGAGTCTAAAATGATTGCCCAGCTTTCCGAAACTCTTCTTGCTTCATCTTGTTCGAAAACTTGCACATCTGGATTTTGACTTGCAATGGCCTGAATTGCTTTTTGCATTTCTAGTATTCCAATTTCATCTGTTCTTGGAGAATCTACAACATTACTAATCATCTTTAACCTACTTTTAATCTTCTTGACCATTTCACCTGTTTGAGATTCAAGGCGTAAGAATTCTGAAAAATTTTCTTGTGCATATTCAATTTCATCGAAACGAAGGTCTCTTGATAGTTGTTTGTATTTTTTTAATGCTCTTCTTCGTCTCGTAATTTCTTTTACCCATGTTTCTCCCAACAAAATACAGGTTTTTTGAAAATCACCTTGTGGCTTGAAACTTATTGGCTGAAAAATTTCAGAGCTATTGAACTCATCAATTCTGTCTCTATATGGAAGAACAAGTGGATTCAATAAATGTCGATTTTCATAGGTAATTTCTGCACATTCTAATAGATTTTCTGAATCATTGATATTTTCAAGAAGCTTGTTTTTGATTTGGCTTAACACATTTCCTTCTCCTGCGTTAAACGCATCTGAAAATCTTTTTTTTGCAGAATCATCTTTTCCTGAAAAAATTTTTTTAAAATATGCATAATATTTTTGATCCAAATCTTCAATAATTTGAGCGGGTGCAGGGAAATTTTCTTTTAGATAACATTCTGCCCTAAAATCTTCAATAAAGTCAATAACTTTAGTAGCGTATTCTTGCGTTTTTGTTCTAGTCCATCCTTTATACAGGTCAAAATTTGAAATTGCTATGTGTGCCCCTAAATGATATACTGATGCTAGATATTGTGACCATAACACTTCTTGCTGATTCTCATAATCGTTAAAAGTAAACCCTTGAAGAAAAAATCTTTCATTAATTAATCTTGGAATTGGAATAACAGCTACCATTCTTTCTTTGTTTATAAAATATGGAAAATCTTTCTTATTTGATAATACAATATCTACATCTCGTTGGTCTTTTTGCGCCACATCGTAAAAAATTTGACGAGTAATGTCATTAAAAGTGTCTTTCAATTTTTGTTTTCCTGTTGAACATTTTCTGCTTCTTCAGCTTCTATGACTTTTTTTATGACCTTTCTTACTTCATCTTGTACTTCAGGATCATCACTCGTTAGTGATACAATTGTTTCATCAGCTGCTGCATTAAACGATGTGTTATCTGCAATTAACATTGCCCAGTTCACAAGATCTCCAATTGATGGAGCATATGGCAAATCCCCATTTTTGTATTCTTCTCTAAGCTTTGCACCAATTTTTACAATTCTTTCTGCAATATTATGATCCACTTTTGATCTTTCTTGAATTAAATTAATCTCTTTTTCATCAATTCTTTTTCCAACACTCATGTAATCAAAATTAAGCCACACACTCATTCTTCTCCTCATTGCAGCGTTGAGGGGTTTTGTACCTGCAAATTCAGATGAAACAGGGTTCATGCTAATTATCATGTAAGCATGTGGATGTCTTGGAATTAGTTCACTATCTTTTTCAGTTAATACGAGGTGGCCCCTTGCATCAAGAATTGGGTTTAATCTAGTTGCAACATCTTGCTTCATCATGTTTGCCTCGTCAAGATAGAGAATTCCGCCTTTTCTTGCCCATTGAACAATTAATCCATCAATCCAGTTTTCTTTTCCTAATCCAATATATCTTCCAAACAAATCAAAAACTGATGTTTGCAAACCACAGTTAATTTCCCATAATGGTAACTGTGCTAATTCTGCTACCATGTAAACAATATGCGTTTTTCCTGTTCCACTAGGTCCAATTAATGCACACTGTTTAAAATATGCAAAGGCTCTTGCAATTCTTTCCACATAATTTTCACCATTGTCAAGATACAGAGGAGTATTTTTTGGAATTAATTCATCCATTTCTTCTGGAAAATAAAATTCATCAGAATTGAGGTATTTTTTAATATCGTAAGTTTTGCTTAATCTACTTTCTCTGTTTTTGAGTTTTGACATTTTAATATTGAGATTAAAATCATTTTCTTGAACCCTTGATCTATCAAAATTTCTATTAACTGCTCTTCCTAATGTCAACGATATATGAATAAGTACGCGTGTTTATGGTTGGAAAGATGTAATAAATAACTACATACTGAGTCTTATAGGGAAATTACAAGCCGAATAAGGCTGTGAACACGCAAGTAGTAATTAATTCACTAGCAATTAGCAAAAATAGTAGTAAATCTGATTTTCAAAAATATAACATTGAGGTTTCAATAGAAGAGGTTGAGAATAGATTGACCTCTAATAAACTCAAATATGGTTTGACATTGCTTTCTAATCCAAAAAATGTTAGAATTTCTATAGAAGGAGTGACTGAGATCTCAGGCACTGAGGCTGAATGTATTCAGGCATTGGAAAAAGACGAGAATGGTATTCCGCGCGTGCTTCACATGATATACCAGGATGTTTTTCCAACGATCTTTATGAATACAAAAGTTGTGGGGGCTCCTTGCCCTGCTTACAGACTGTCACAACTTTCTACACCTGCCGAAATTCCAGAAACCGAAGTTACTGAAGAAACTGTGAAAGCAGAATCTACGAGTGGTGGATTTGGTGAAATGAATCCTAGTCAGCGAGGACAATCTGCCGAGGCAGCAGCTTCTCAAGAACAGCAAGCAGCTCCTGAACAGCAAGCAGCTCCTGAACAGCAAGCAGCTCCTGAACAGCAAGCAGCTCCTGAACAGCAAGCAGCTCCTGAACAGCAAGCAGCTCCTGAACAGCAA
>DASSAK010000071.1:0-3103 GCA_035685445.1 Nitrosopumilaceae archaeon | reverse complement strand
GACAGAGATGGAATACTAGACCACCTTGATGATTGTCCACTAACTCCTGAAACTTATAACAGATTCCAAGATGAAGATGGTTGTCCTGATAGTATTGCACCTGAGGGAATTGGTGATGCTGACGGTGATGGATATCATGATTTAATTGACAAGTGTGTTTTCAAACCTGAAACTTTCAATGGTTATTATGATGAAGATGGATGTCCAGACAGCATTCCTCAATATGATCAAGATCCAACAAAACCAGATCAAATCAATCGTGACCAAGACAATGATGGGTACTTTAATGACGTAGATGGCTGTCCTACACAACCAGAAACATGGAATAAATATCTTGATTGGGATGGTTGCCCTGATGTAATTCCAGAGCAATCAAGATACTTGCACGACTATGATCTTGATGGTATAGATAACGCATTGGATGCATGTCCATACAGTCCAGAGGATTATGATGGCGTTGATGACACTGACGGATGTCCTGAATAACTATTTTTAATTTCATAAACTAATCACAATTATTCACGGAAGCTAACCAAGAGGAGTTGACCGTATTGAGGTACAGAACTGTCGTACGGCCCTCAATAGTAACGAAACCTATCATTTGGAGCACTTGGGTTAGCCTCCGTGATACAAAACGCTATTTCAAAAATAAAAACCACTCTCATTTTTAAAAACCGAGGACCTGAAAAAAAGCCAGGTCCTTTAAAGAACTAGCTCTATTGTTCTTGCTTGCTCGAACATAATTATTATGGCATTGTCATATTTAACCTTCATCACTGATCTAGATATTACAGGCAAATTTCCTTAATAAAAAATGCGAGTTTCAATTTGTGAATAGCCCTTACCATTCACAAACCGCCCACCAATCGATAATTATCGATGATATAGTTACATCATTTTTAAAATTAAGGTTTTTGAAAATATCGAGAAAAATAATGAATTATTTTTTGTGCTTTTTTCCTTTAGGCTTTTCTTCCTCATCCAAGCCTTGAATTTTATCTTCTTCGTATGGCATCTTGATTCACGCTCGAATCATAAAATCAATCTATGACCAGTAGGGTCTGGTTTTTTTTACTGCGGGATCAGTTTTTTCAAAATCACTCTAATGGAAAATCAATGTCGCAATTGATACATTTTCCTCGATGGCCTTTATACAAATCACTAAAATATTGATTTACAGGGTTTTTACAATTCCAACAAAGAACGGCCTCTTTTGACATATTCCTATTTATTCAAAATATCATATAGCAAGTTGTCAGTTCAGAATGAAATACACATGCGATGCACTCTTGACCAATAACATTAGTATTCTTGTTTGTAATAATGTGATACTTCTCAACTGATATGTCCAAAACCACATAATGATTAGTAACTAGAATTCAGATCTGAAAGGGACCCGATGCCTATCTCTCTTAACCCAACCCTTTCAGAACTATTATTTTAAAAAATCAAATTATGTTCCGAAAAGATCATTTGGTTGGGTACCAGAACCTGCAAGTTTTAACGATGAAATCCAATCTCTTATGACCGTATCAAAAACTTCTTTGTCATAACCAATTCCTGAAATCTTTTCTAAAATTTCAAGAATTTGTCTTATCGAGTTTTCATATGGTGGTTCTTCTCCGTGGTTTGAATTTATTCTATAACCCGTCATATTATAATATTCTGCAGCTACTCCTAAAATTATATTTGAAAAGTATGGCGCAACTTCATTTTTCATAAGCGTTACATTGTTTTTTTCTAAAAGTTCAACTGCTTCTTTATTTGTTGCATAACATGTTGCCCTTCCTCGAGGGCTAATTTCTGCTAATCTAGTCCCAACCGTATAAATTTGAGTGACACCAATGTCTTTTGCAATTTTTAAATAAAGATCAGAATAATCTCTCAAAAACATACATGGTGCGTTTCCATGAGGTTTTGTTAAAAGAATAAAATCGTCACCTCCTCGTAAAAATTCTGCATAACAGTTCTGTGTATGATGAGGTATTTGTTTAACATCTAATCTTTGGTCAAATTCCGGAAGCGTCGCAATTCCGTTTTGATTAACTTCTATGAAATCAATTTGATCAGGAGCTGAATATTGAAGAGGCATATCTGGACAAACATCAGGGCCCCAAATTCTTACAAACGATCTCATATTATGCGATGATGCTATAATTTCACCAAGAATTTTTCCATGACTATAAAATTCATCGAACATGTAGATTGAGGGAAATGCAACTATTAGTTTTCCACCTTGCAGCTTTGGAGAGTTCTCAATGAACTCAAAGTTGCTAATCACTAAAATGAACACAATTTTGCTATGTTAAGGACATTGTTGTCAAATTAGTTAGCTTTAACATTGAAAATGCATTGTTATCTTGACCAACCTTCTTTTGGAAACTTCATTCCCACAACCCGTGTGGTGTTATCTTCAGTATTTGCAAATTTTTCAATTACACTCCAATTTTCTTTAATTATTTTTGCAACCTGAACAGGTACATCATCTTTCCAGTTTGAATCATTACCTAAGACAGCATCATACAATTTGTTTTTTACAGAAGAGGCTGAAATCTGTTTTCTTGAACCAACCTTTGGTTTTAGTCTATACATTTTGAGCATAATCCCTTCTGCTTTATCTCCAGTGTAGGTAAAGTAATCATCTTCAACATCACTAAGAATTTGTTTTCTTAGGTCCCAAGATAATCGAGATATAATGGGAGGAAAATATCTTGAAAAAGGAGCTTCAAACGTATAATTTCTTGAAACTTGAACAGAATCTCCAAAAATTGATTCTATCATTTTTTTTCTTATCTCAAATGAAAAAGGAAAACTTTTAGTGTTTAGCTCCTTTTTATCTTTGAGAAAAATCACTGGCATTACTTTGATGGTATCGGCTTGATTTTTCAGATCACTAATTATCTCAACATGAGCATTAGTTACTGGATTAAGATGTGCAAGATAAATTGCTGTGACCAATTGTGCATTCTAAATAATTGTCCTATTTCAATGATTGATTTTTTTGAAAATAAAATGGGGGCGATGGGACTTGAACCCATGAACTCCAGCGCCCGAGGCTGGCAGTATAAACCAAGCTAACCTACGTCCCCGTACTAGAACAAAA
>DASSAK010000070.1:0-2568 GCA_035685445.1 Nitrosopumilaceae archaeon | reverse complement strand
ATTATAATTATTTAAGCCATATTCTTATATTTTTTGAGCAATTTAAACTCAGATCATGAGAGGTCTGGCATTTTGTCCTGCACATATTACAGGATTTTTCAAAGCTGATGTAGACAGACTAGAACCAGAAAAAATGGGTTCGCTGGGAGCTGGTTTTTCAATTAAAGATGGTGTTACAAGTAGAGTAAATATAGAATTTTCTGATGAAAACAAATTTGAAATTAAAACAAATGGATATGAAACTGACAATACTGATGTTTCTGAATTTGTGATTAAGGAGTTTCAAAAAATTTCTGATAAAAAATTTTATTGTAATGTTGTTCATGATATTTCAATTCCAATTGGTTATGGCTTGGGGTGTAGCGGTGCTGTTGCATTATCCCTTGCATATGCATTAAATCAAGCACTTGGAACAAATCTCAATAAAGAAGAGATTGGAAAAATTGCGCACAAGGCAGAAGTTTCTTGTAAAACCGGTCTTGGTGATGTGATTGGTTCATTTTATGGTGGATTTGAAATTAGAACAAAACCTGGTGCGCCAGGTATTGGTGAACTTAAAAAAATTAATGCAGATTCTTCAGTTATTATTGCATGTTTTTCACCGATATCAACAAAGAAATTCATTGATGAGAAGCTTGAAGTGATTAATGGTCTTGGAGGAAAGATGGTAAATAAACTAATTCAAACAAGTGATTACAATGAATTTCAAGACATGTCAGTTGAATTTGCAAAATATGTTAAAGTCATGACACCAAAGATGGATTCTATAATATCTGAACTAAATAACATTGGTGTAAAGTGTGGTGTTGCTTTATTTGGCGAAACAATATTTTCTCTAGTTCCAAAAGAAAAAGAAATACAAGTATTAAAAATTCTAAAAAAATATGATGACAATATTTTAATTCAATCTCAAATCGATAACGTCGGCGCTCGACTACAATAAGCGATCAAAAAATACAATCATGGCATTAATACCCAAAAGTCATCCACGTGCAAAATCGTTATTCATTCGTGAAAAACTAGTTGATGGATTTGATAAAGGAATTGTTGCAAAAGAAGGATTGCTTGCACATGGACGGGGGGAGGCATTTGACTATTTGTTAGGCGAGAAAACTACAACTTTGGCAAAAAAATCAATTCAAGCAGCAGCCGCAACTTTGCTTTTAGCAAAAAATCCTGTCATATCTGTAAATGGAAACATTACTGCATTGTCTGCAAAAGAGATTGTAAAGCTTGCAAAACTAGTTGATGCAAAAATTGAGGTAAACATTTTCTATGCAAATGAATCAAGGAAGCGAAATATTCTCAAAGCTTTGAAGAAAAGTGGTGCAAAGTCTGTACTTGGTTTTGATCGCAAAAACCAAACACGTATCCCAAAACTAGATTCTGCAAGAAGAATTGTAGATAAAAATGGAATATTTTCAGCTGATGTTGTGCTTGTGCCAATAGAGGATGGTGATCGCACAATTGCTCTCAAAAAGTTTGGAAAAAAGATTATCACATTTGATTTGAATCCACTATCCAGAACTGCTCAGACTGCCCACATCACCATAGTTGATAATGCCATACGGGGAATGGATGAGCTAATTCTAGCTTGCAAAAAACTATCTAGTAAAGACGAAGCTGCACTAAGAAAAATAATTCAAAATTATTCAAACAAAAAAAATCTTGCTGGAAATATTCTAGAGATTAAAAAAAATCTAACAAAGAGGGCTGCACATGGCTAAAACTGTAAAGGACGTTGTAGAAATGAAAAAGGATGGAAAGAAAATTTCTGTTCTAACTAGCTATGATTATGCGTTAGCATCACTTTGTGACAAAGCTGGAGTTGATGTGTTACTTGTTGGGGATAGTGCAGGAATGGTTGTACTTGGTTATGAAAACACGTTACCAGTTACAATGGAGCAGATGGAAATTTTTGTTGGAGCTGTGTCTCGTGCAAAACAAAATGCTCTAGTTGTTGGCGACTTGCCATTCATGTCATACCAAGCGAGCATAACTGATGCAATCGCAAACTCTGGAAGATTAATCAAGTCAGGAGCTGATGCAGTAAAGCTTGAAGGAGGAGCTGCAATGGCAGATACAGTTTCAGCCATTGTGGAGACTGGAATTCCTGTGATGGGTCATATTGGATTTCAGCCTCAAACTACAGCTCTTTCTCAAGGCTACAAGGTTCAGGGAAGAACTGCTGATCAAGCTATCAGACTAATTGAGGATGCAAAAGCACTCGAAGAAGCTGGCGTGTTTAGTATCGCATTAGAGATGGTTAGCCACGAAGTTTCAAAAATTATTTCAGAATCAATCAGTATTCCAACAATTGGAATTGGTTCTGGGATAAATTGTGATGGACAGGTGTTAGTTGTGCATGATATTTTGGGATTGTATGAAAAGCTAAAACCAAAGTTTGTGAAACAATATCTTTCACTATCTGATGACGTTGTAAAAGCTGTTTCTAATTATAAAAATGATGTAGAAGAAGGAAAATTTCCAGCTGAAGAGAATTGGTTTTCAATGGAGAAAGGAGAATATGAAAAGCTCAAAGAAAAAATCTAAGCATCCTAGTTTGGA
>DASSAK010000069.1:0-11707 GCA_035685445.1 Nitrosopumilaceae archaeon | reverse complement strand
GTAGAAACAGTTGCAAAACATCTTGCGGATCAATGCCAACAATTTACACAATACGCAGGTGTAAGACCAATGGGAGTAGCGTTAATTCTTGGTGGAGTTGACAATAACGACAATAGTCAATTATTTCTTACAGATCCTAGTGGTACATACATTTCATATGATGCAGTAGCTATTGGTTCAGGTTCTGATCAAGTAACGGAATTTTTAGAAAAAAATTACAAGCCAGAATTATCATTAGATGATGCATCTGTTCTTGCAACAGCATCAATTTATCTTGGAAGTGAAGACAAAGAGGGAACACAGCATATTAGAATGGCCCAGATAAAATTAGATACAAAACAATTTGAAATCATTCCAGAAAAACAAGTAGAAAACTTTGCAAAACTCGCAAAAGAAAAATATCCTGCACCAAGTAGTTAGAATAGATTATTATAATTAACTCAAAAAAGGACAGTTCTTGAATATTTCCATTGCCATACCTGACTCAGCATTATCCGATGACAGTACAAAACTAGGCAAGTCAAGAAAGATTTCAGAAATAGCAAGAGCGTGTGCCATTTTTAGAATAGATACCATATACATTTACAATGAAAGCAATAACAGAAATGATTCTCACCTTCTAGTAACCATTCTCAAATATCTTGAAACCCCCCCATTTTTACGAAAAAGACTATTTCCAAAGGTTAATGAATTAAAGTATGCTGGAGTACTGCATCCATTAAAAATTCCAAGCCATATCACTCCGGCAAATCCAAAAAAAATCAAAGATGGGGATATAAGAGAAGGAATAGTTGTATCAGCAAAAGGAAAATACTTTGTTGATTTTGGAATAAATCATTTAATTCCATATCATGGAAGATCAAAAATTGGAAAAAGAATTACTGCGCAATTTAAGAAAGGCTTTCCTGATTTTGAGATAAAAGAAATCTTTGAACAATCGATTCCAGAATATTGGGGATACAAAGTCAAAGAGAGAGGAAATTTATTTTCACTTATCTCATCTTGGACTGGGAATATTATTTTAACATCAAGAAAAGGCAAAGCAGTCACAAACTCAATAATTAAGAACTATTCAAAATCAAAAGAACCACTTCTCTTGGTTTTTGGATCCCCAACAAAAGGCATTCATGAAATTTTAGGTTCCAGAATTAAACAAATTCAAAATGCCAGAGTCTTGAATTTTTTTCCATCACAAGCCACTGAAACAATTAGACTTGAAGAGGCAATTTTGGGAACACTTACAGTTCTAAACATAGAACAAAACGTTTACAATTAAAATAAAAAACATAACATTATGAAAAAGAAAAAAAGTTTTTTGATATTAGCAATAATTGTTGGAGTCGTCGGAGTAATAATTGGCGGAATAAGTGTTTGGATAGTAGCAACTGATTTGTTACAACCTTAAGGATCATTTTTTAAAAAAATTTCAAAAAAACCTAGAAAATGTTAGTAGGTATATAATGGGGTTAACGACATCTTCCGTTTATCCATGGGACATCGTAGAAAGAGTCAACCACGTAGAGGTAGTATTGGATATCTTCCTAGAGGACGCGCTAAAAGCATGGAAGCAAGAATTCGAGGTTGGCCAGAAATTACATCAGAAGAACCAAAGTTGCTTGCTCATGCAGGCTTCAAGGCAGGTTGTGTTCAGATTGTTTCTATAGATGACCGTGAAAAAACACCAAATGCTGGAAAACAATTAGTAAGTCTTGGTACTGTCCTTGTAACGCCGCCATTACTTGTGGTTGGAGTGAGAGGATATTCAAAAGATGCCAATGGATTACACGCAGAGTTTGATGTCTATGCGGAAGATATTCCAAAAGAAGTTTCAAAACATATTACATTAAAAAATAAAGAAAAAGCACTAGAAAATGCAGAAAAAATTCTTGGCAGAATAAAAGAGATTTTTGCTATTGTTACTGTATCTCCAAACACTGTAGGATTAGAACAAAAAAAGCCATACATTTTTGAAGCAGCAGTAAAAGGTGGAGATGTCCAAAAACAATTTAGTTTTGTTAAAGACCTTTTAGGAAAAGAAGTAAAAATTGATCAAGTTTTCGAGACAGGATCTGGTGTAGACGTAGCAGCCATTACAAAAGGAAAGGGATGGCAAGGTGTAATTACTAGAATGGGAGTAAAACGAAAACAGCATAAATCAAGAAAAAGTGTAAGAGAGGTTGGTTCATTAGGTCCAATTTCTCCGCAAAACATCATGTACACCGTACCAAGATCAGGTCAAATGGGATTTCATCAAAGAGTTGAATACAATAAAAGAATAATGATCATGAGCAATTCAGATAGCGAAGAAATTAAAATAAATCCAGAAGGAGGATACAAACATTTTGGATTAGTAAAAGGAGACTATGTTATTTTGAAAGGTTCAGTTCCAGGAACATATAGAAGATTAATCAAATTAAGATCACAGATTAGAAACATTCCATCAAAAATTGCCAAACCAAATATTTTGGAGGTTGTTATTTAATGAAGGCTGCAATTCTATCTACAAGTGGCACCAAAGAAGAAGAGATAGAATTACCGCTTGTGTTTTCTACACCGTTTAGAAAAGATCTTATTCACAAAGTTTACACCAATCTAAACTCACATCAATTTCAACGACAAGGAACACATCCTACTGCAGGAATGGATAACTCTGCAGATTCACTTGATCCTCCAACAGGTCATGGACAAGCAAGAGTTGCCAGAATGAAAGGAGGTGGCGGTGGACGTCAAGGAGAAGCAGGAGAAGTTGCATCGACAAGAGGGGGAAGACAGGCACATCCACCAAATGTTGACAGAGTTATTCATAAAAAAGTCAATAAAAAAGAAAAAAAACTTGCATTATGTTCTGCAATTGCAGCAACTGCCTCAAAAAAACTGGTAGAATCAAGAGGCCACAGAGTCGAAAAAATTGAATCATTCCCAATTGTTGTTTCAGATGAGATAGAATCAATTGCTAGTGCAAAAGATATGGAAAAATTACTGGATGCGCTTCATCTTAATCAAGATATTGAGAGATTAAAATCAAGAAAAGCAAGAACTGGCAAATCTGCTCTAAGAGGAAGAGGTAAAAAAGTTGGCCGAAGTGTTCTTTTTGTTGCAAAGAACTCAAAAGGACTTGAAAAAGCATGTGGTTCATTTCCTGGTGTTGAAGTAAGAAATGTGAAGGAACTTAGTGTTTTAGATTTAGCGCCGGGTTCAGACCCAATTAGACTAACGGTTTATTCAAAAGCTGCATTAGATGAAATTGCAAAAATCAATTCTCCACATTTGGAATTAATGGTGAAAATCAAATGAATGTAGAACAAGCAATGAAGATTGTGATTAAACCATATGTTACAGAAAAAACATTTGCAATGGTTGAAAATGAAAGTAAAGTTTGTTTTATTGTAGAAAATTCAGCTAGCAAACCACAGATAGTTGAAGCAATTGAAACACTTTACAATGAGAAAGCAACCAACATCAACACTGCTAGAACAGTTTATGGAAAAAAAGCATTTGTAAGATTTGAAACGACAGAAAAAGCAAGAGACTTGGCTACAAAAATAGGAATGCTTTAAGTATGGTTCAAAAATCCCAGCTAATTACACTAAAGGAGAAAAAAATTGGTTAAAAAGTTCGAGTATCGTGGTATTGCCCTTTCGGAATTGGAGAACATGCCATTAGATAAATTATTTCAATTATTCCCATCACGCCAAAGAAGATCATTGACCAGAGGAATTACTGATGCAAAACGAAAATTAATTGAAGAGATAAAGGCTTCAAAAGCAGGCAAGCTAAAAAATCCAATTAGAACCCACCTCAGAGATTTGATAATTTTACCATACATGGTTGGAGTCACAGTAAACGTTTTTTCGGGCAAAGAATTCATCCCAGTTACAATAACTGCAGAGATGATAGGACGCTACTTAGGCGAATTTGTCATTACAAACAAGCGAGTTCAACACGGTGCTCCTGGAGTAGGCGCATCTCGTTCAAGTCTTTATGTTCCGTTGAAGTGATGGTTATGGGAAAATTTGGGTACGCGTTTCAAAATTATGATTCAACAAGACACGTTAGGGCATCAATGAGAGAAAAACAAATTTCCCATAAACATGCACGAGAGATAGCAGTTCATCTAAAAGGACTGTCAATTGAAAAGGCACGAGACTATTTACAAGATGTTGTAAACAAACAGCGAGCAGTTCCATTTAGACGATACAAAATTCAAGTCGGTCACAGATCTGATCCAGGAGTAATGGCTGGTCGTTATCCTGAAAAGTCTGCAACCGAATTTATCAAACTTCTTGATAATTTAGAATCAAATGCAGAATACAAAGGAATGGATTTAGACAGATTAAAAATTGTTAATGCAACTGTTCACAAAGGGGTTTTGATTAAACGGTTTATACCACGTGCAATGGGACGTGCAACTCCAAAAAATAACGTATTAACACATGTAGAGTTAGTGGCTCAGGAGATCTAAAAATGTCTGCAGTGAAAAACGTTATCAAAGACAACTATAACATGATGCTTCTTAGAGATTTTTTGAGAGAAAAGATCAAAGAGGCTGGTTTTTCACATGCAGAGATATCAAAAACACCAACAGGTACTAGAATCGCATTACACGTAACTAGACCAGGTATTGTTATTGGAAGGAAAGGTGCAGGAATTAGAGAACTCACTGAAAAACTTGGTACAGACTTTGGATTAAAGAACCCACAAATTTCAGTGGTAGAGATTCCAAAACCAGAACTTTCACCAAATGTCATGTGTAACAGAATGGCAGCTCATATTGAGCGTGGAACAGCATTTAGACGAGCAACCATGTGGACACTTCAACAGATTATGAATAATGGTGCCATGGGAGTACAGATTACAATTTCAGGAAAATTAAGAGGGGACCGTTCTGCATTTGAGAAACACACTGCAGGTATTTTACCTCGTGCAGGTCATCATGCAGATGTAATTGTAGCGGAAGATATTGCTCATGTTAAAACGCCAATGGGGTTAATTGGAATTAGAATTAGAATTGCAAGAAAAGAAAAATTTGTTCCTGAATTTGAGTTAAAGAAGCAAAAATCAAAAGAAACTGTTAGACAGGTAAAAGACAAAGTTACTGGTGAAATGAGAGATGAAACCGCTGCAGAAAAGAAAGCAAGAACAGAATCAGAACATATTGCACTTGAAGAAGAAAAAATGAAAGAACTCGAAACATTAGAAGAAGAAGAGGAGAAATTAAAGTAATGGCTAGAATAAAAATGAAAACAGTAAGAGCATTTAATGAAAAAGATCTTAAAGATAGATTACAACAAGCACGAAGCGAGCTTGCTAAATTAAAAATAGATGCAGCTAAAGGAACTTTGAGAAAAGAAAGTGGAAAGATGAAACCACTAAAGCGAGACATTGCAAGAATGCTGACTAGATTAAACGAGATGAAAAAACAATGATTACATCTGAAAATATTGCTTCACATGAATTTATTGGATTAAAAACAGAGATTGTTGATTCATCAAATAAAGAGTTGCTAGGATTAAAAGGAAAGATCATTGATGAAACAAAGTCAATGTTTATAATTGAAACAGAAAACGGTGAGAAAAAAATACCCAAAGCTCACAATAAATGGAAATTTTCTATTCAAAATAATGATGTTATTTTGTTTGGCGAATCATTATGTAAGAGACCATCAGACAGAGTGAGGATGAAGCAATGAAGAAAAACATAGGTCTTAAAGTAAAGGCACCAAAAAATGAATGCGAAGACACACATTGTCCCTTCCATGGAAAGCTTTCAATTAGAGGAAAATTATTTGATGGAAAGGTTTCAAGTACTAAGGCAAGACAAACCATTACCCTTCAAAAGGAAACTCCAATCTATTTCAAAAAATTTAGAAGATATGCTAGGGCAAAAAGTACAATTCACGCTCATTTGCCTGCCTGCATGGAAGTAAAAGATGGAGAACGCGTCATTGCAGCTGAATGCAGACCAATTTCAAAATCAGTCTCCTGTGTTGTTGTGGAGGTTAGAAAGTAATGTCACAGGGAAGAAGTAGAGGAAAGGCAAAGGGAGTAGAAGAGTTTAGGCCATATGTAACTAGATCATTGCCAGTTGGAGCACAAATTAATTGTGCAGATAATACAGGTGCAAAAATCTTGGAAATTGTAATGGTTCAGAAAACAAAAACCAGAGTTTCAAGAATGCCAGCAGCTGCAGTTGGCGATTACGTTAATGTGGTGGTAAAGAGAGGTCCTGCAGAATTAAGAAAACAGGTTCATGGCGCAGTAATTGTTCGTCAAAAATATCCTATTCGAAGATTAAATGGAGTCAGAGTTGCATTTGAGGATAATGCAGCAATTCTTGCAACACCTGAAGGTGAAATCAAAGGAACCGACATTAAAGGACCAGTTGCAGCTGAAGCGTCTGAAAAATGGCCAAGACTAGCAAATTTAGCATCAATGGTGGTATGAAATGAAGGCAACTAAAGTTAGAAATTATCAAATTTATCGCGCATCTTACACCACAAGAAGCAAACAGCTTGGAAGTCATTTATCAAAAGAGCTTCAGAAAAAATATGGAAAAAGATCAGCTCGGATTACATTGGGCGATACTGTCAAAGTTGTTCGTGGAGAGTATCGTGGTGTTGATGGCAAAGTTTCAAAAATTGAAACATCAGGAAAAAGTATTGCAGTTGAAGGAATTAAAAAAGAAAAGTCACAGGGAGACAAGTTTGACATTTACATTCCAACCTCAAATGTCATCATAACAGGTTTAAATCTAGACGATCATTGGAGAAAAACAAAACTGGAGGGAAAGAAACCAAAAACAACCCCAAAAGAAATCAAACCCAAAGAATCAAAAGAAGAAAAACCAGTCGAAGAAAAACAAAAAGAAACTACAAAAGAAAAACCTGAAAAGATAAAAAAAGAGGCAAAGGTTACAAAAAAATCTGATAAACCCAAAGGAAAAGCTGAAAAAAAGACAAAACCAAAGTCAATAAAAAAGAAAAAGGAGATTAAAGAGTAAAAATGGTCAGCATTGCTGGAAGTAAAAAACTCAAACGACAGATGGCCCCATTGTTCTGGGGAATTACTAGAAAAAACAAAAGGTTTGTCATTACAGTAAGGCCAGGTTCTCATCCAAAAGAGTATTCAATTCCAACTGCAGTTTTATTACGAGATACACTAAAGGTTGTGTCTACACTCAGAGAAGCAAAGTCTACAATTTATGGCGGCAAAGTTACAATTGATGGAATTAAACGAAAATCTTTGCATCATTCAATTGGCTTGATGGATGTAGTTGAACTTGAAAACGTACCAGAAGTTTATCGACTTGTTCCAAAAGATGGCCAGATTTTACAACCATTAAAAATTGATCAGGCCGAAAAAACAAAAAAACTTTCCAAAGTTACAAGTAAAACATCGATTAAAGGTGGAAAAACACAATTAGGTTTTCATGATGGTCGTTCTATGATTTCAGATACAGCTGTAAACGTTGGAGATTCATGTTTACTAGAGCTTCCAAAGGCAAAAATTCTTGATATTATAAAATTAGAACAAGGATGCCAGGTAATTGTGACACGGGGGATAAACGCAGGTCAAATGGGCACTGTAGAAAAAATTGAAAAAGGAACATTTAGACTCCCAAGACGTGTTTTGCTTGCACTAGGTGAAAGAAAAATAGAAATTCCAACAGAAATGGTGATGGTAGTGGGAAAAGACAAGCCCGTTATTAAAGTAGGTGAGTAGATGGCGCAGCAAGTACAATCCGATATGAAAAGAATTTCTCTTGCAAAAGTTGTATTAAACATGGGAGTTGGAAAGTCAGGGGATGCAATAGATGTTGCAAAAAAAGCACTAGATCAAATTTCTGGAAAAAAATCATGTGCAAGAAATGCAAAAGAAACACAAAGAGATTGGGGAGTAAGAAAAGGAGAACCAATTGGTGTTGCAGTTACAGTTAGAGGAAATGATGCAAAGGAGCTTCTCAAAAGATTGTTAGAAGCAAAAGGAAACCAAGTAAATGGAAAGTCATTTGATAATTTTGGAAACTATTCATTTGGAATTAAAGAACATATTGACATTCCTGGAGTAAAATATGATCCTCAGATTGGAATTTTAGGACTAGGAATTTCGGTTGCGCTGACAAGACCCGGATATACTATTAGATTAAGAAGCAAACACAAAGGCAAAGTAGGAAAAGCACACATAATTTCAAAAAAAGAGGCACAAGATTTTCTGGTGAAAGAATTTGGAGTCCAAGTGGTATAATGAAGAACAGATCATACGAATTTACTGGAAGAAAAAAACACGATTTTGGACGTGGCTCAAGATGGTGCAAAAGATGTGGGGACTATACAGCAGTAATTCAAAAATACGATCTAATGATATGCCGAAGATGTTTCAGAGAGGTAGCAAATTCATTGGGGTTTAAAAAATTAAGGTGAGAAAAGATGCCAGCAACTAACGTATTAGCAAATTTGTTTGTAACACTATACAACAATGAGACAAGAAGGAAAAACGAATGTACCGTTTTGCCAACATCAAAACTTGGAGTCGAGGTTCTAAAAACACTTCAAAAAGATGGATACATTGGCGAATTTGAACAAGTAGATGACAAAAGAGGAGGAAAATTCAAGATAAAACTATTGGCCAAAATTACAAAATGTGGTGCGATATCGCCAAGATTCAAGGTCAAAAGAACAGAATATCAAAGCTGGGAGCAGCAATATTTACCATCATATACAAGAGGAATGCTACTAGTTACAACAAATCAAGGAGTTATGTCACACCATGAAGCAGCAAACAAAGGAATTGGGGGATTTTTGATAGGATATGTCTACTAAACAACTTGAAGAATTCAAAGCAGAAGTTACAATTCCAGAAGGAGTTACAGTTTCATTGAACAAACACATGTTACAAGTTCAAGGACCACTTGGCAAAACATACAAGAACTTTAAAAAAATTCCAGTGGAGTTGCAAGTTAATGATAGCAAAGTTTCTCTAAAGGCAATTGGTTCAAGAAAAAGAGACTATGCAATACTAAATACTGCAAAAAAAATAATTAGAAATCTTTGTGAAGGTGTCAAAGACGGATACACTGTAAAAATGAAAGTAATTTATGCACACTTTCCAATTACTGTGAAAGCTGATAAAGACAAAGTTATGATTGAAAACTTTCAAGGAGAGAGAGCACCACGAATTGCTCAAATTGTTGGAAACACTAAAGTTAATCCAAAAGGAGAAGATGTGATTATCACAGGACCTGTTTTGACTGACGTTACACAGACAGCAGCAAACATTGAATCAAAAACAAATATCAAAAATAAAGATCATAGAGTTTTTCTTGATGGAATTTATGTTTATGAAAAAAACAAAGGCATTGAATCTGGAAAACCAGACAAAAAATAAATTTTAAAATTGACACTAGATGACGAATTCAAAAAACAAACAATTCAATTAATTGAGCAAACTTTAGAACTGTACAAATCAGCAGGAGCTTCGCCAAGAATCGGTGAGGTTTGGCGTGTCAAAAACATTGGAGATTTTTTGTGTGGGTTTTTTGTTGGAGAAATGGTTGGCTCTGCCCTTAGTGCGTTTCAAGTGTATCACCATAGGGAGCCAACAGCTGATGAGCATATGGAAATTGTTGATTTGGTTGAAAACTATTCAAAACAAATCGAAGAATTTTTTTCAAAATTCAATTAATCATTCCACTTCGGAAAGATTAAATCGCTTTTATCAAGGAATCAAGGCTGGAGCCGCCCTAGCTCAGCGTGGTAGAGCGTCGGACTGTTAATCCGTTGGTCGCCAGTTCAAGTCTGGTGGGCGGCGCCATTATGTTTCTAAACTCGAGTTTTGAAATATTATTATTCTAAGAGGTGCAGAGAACTTACCGGTTGTAAAAGATATATTTCTAAATTCGAATTTAGAAATATTGATTGTTTGATACCTGTTGGTATATTGTGTTAGACAGTATCGATCTAATATCTGATCGCATACCAGGTATAATGCAGGAGGTTTACTTTGGCCAGAACTAGGCGGGCCAATAGATATTGTGTTGATTGTGGTGCAAGATTAGTGTATTATCCACGATTATCAAACCCAAAGGCGCCAAATGAGCACCGTGTTCTGGTATATGCGTGTCCTGACTGTACAGATGACTTTGATAGACCAAAAATGTTCTCAATAAAGAGAAACCAGGTAGAGGATCCACTTGAAACGGTTGAAATTGAGATTACACAGATTAGAAAAAAGCTAGATTCTAAATAACACTGAAATGAGCAGAAATCATGTATCCTGAAAGACCAAGAAGCAATTGGTGGTTTTTGTTGCCAATTTTTTTGGGAATTATTGGTGGAATAATTGCATTTTTTGTTTTAAGACATGATGATCCAAGAAAGGCCAAAAATTGTCTGTACCTAGGAATTGCGTTAATGATAATTGGAATAATTTTGAACCTGATTTTAGGTACACAATTAATGGAATTAGAAGAAGGATTTGGCGTCAATATTTGATTTTTATCAATATATTGAGTCTGAAATTCTAATTTTATGATGGCAATGCTTCGTGATTCTGTAGAAAGATGGTTAGTACATGGGAACCATCGATTTTCTAACCTAAAAACAGATGAAGACTTATTTCATTTAGTTATAAAACATCTTGGCGCGTTTGGAAATTCGGTAGAAATTTTTCAGCCAAAAAACCAGCCTAATACTCTTGTAATTGGTTCAAAAATTCCACTAAAAAACAATCAAAATGCTAGATTTTTAAAATTAAGTGATGATGAGAAAAAACAGTTTGAAGACAAGGTGGCAAGTTTTTGTCAATCCATTCAGGCGGTTCATCGTTTTCATACAGAAAATGGCAAAAAAATTGTAGGAGTTTATGTGGTTAATGAGGATGCAGAAAAGCTAAACCAGAATAATTTTTTTGAATCAATAGAAAGATTGGTAGAAATGGCTGACAAAACTACCCAATTTTTGGTAAAAACTTTCTAATATCTTTTAAATTTTTTCCATTTAATTCACGTAAATTCAGTTTATGAAAGTATGAACTGAGTAACTATTCACTTGATTTTTATACGCAATAATTTTTTAAAATTCTAATGAATTCAAGGGCAATTTTGGGCATATCATTAGCTGCATTTTTTGCAGTATCTATGACCATTTTACCGGTTACAGCATCAGATAGTTCATTCCTTGATATCGTTGGAGTGAAAATTTCTGCAAACCAAAATTCTGCACAAATAACAACGGCTGCTTCCATTCCAACTGATGGAACCAGTGGATTATTTGGTTATGGAATTCCTGCAGCAAATGGAGTGTTAGGAATAACAAGCCACGGTGGAGCATTTGATAGTGAAGGGCAAGATGATGCAGATGATGCTTCATTTCACACACATTTAGTAACGGCAACACCATCAAAACAATGTCCAAATGGTGTTTTGGTTACTTCTGCTTCTTTTGAAGAAGTTGGTAATGCAAATGTTGCTGGAAACAAAATCACAGTAGCGAACATAGATAATGATGCAACAGGTGAACTTGGGGATCCTAGTGATGCCTTTTCATTTACACTTGGTCCAACCAAAAACGGTAAAGGATTGTGTGTAAACCCACATTCTTAATTCAAAATCCTTTTTCTTTTTTTTATTCCTAAAAGCTAAACCCCCATCATATGATCAATGATTTAGTCATGATGTGATTTTTTCAAAAACTGTGATTTTTTGGGGGGGT
>DASSAK010000068.1:0-3010 GCA_035685445.1 Nitrosopumilaceae archaeon | reverse complement strand
AGAATTTCTTTGGCAAGAAGGACATACTGTTCATGCCACACAAGAAGAGGCTGAAAAGGAAGTTTTGAAAATTCTAGATATTTACAAATCAATTATCGAGGATGGATTAGCAATTCCTGTTGTTTCTGGAAAAAAAAGTGAGAAAGAAAAATTTGTTGGCGCAGTATACACAACCACAATGGAATCGGTAATGCCGGACGGTAAAGCATTGCAGATGGGCACGTCTCATTTTCTTGGTCAGAATTTTTCAAAACCATTTGAAGTGAAGTTTTCAGACAAGAATAATGTAGAAAACTTTGTTTGGCAAACATCTTGGGGGGTTTCATGGAGATTAATTGGTGCAATGATCATGACGCATGGTGATGATAAGGGATTAGTTCTTCCACCGAAAGTAGCTCCAATACAGGTTGTAATAATTCCAATTTATTATTCAGAACGAGATGAGAGAAAAGTTTTAGAAAAAGCAAAAATTCTTCAAGAAAAAATACAACAAAAAAATATCAGAGTGCATGTGGACAATAGAGATCAATTAACTCCGGGCTACAAATTTCATGATTGGGAATTAAAAGGAATTCCAATAAGAATTGAAATAGGACCAAAAGACGTTGAAAAAAATAAAGTCGTGCTAGCAAAACGCCACAATAAAGAAAAAACAGACATGCCATTTAATGAGATTTCTGAAAAAATTAATTCTATTTTAGATGACATTCAAAAGAAAATGTTAATTTCTGCTAAAAAAATTCTAGATGAAATGAGTCATTCTATTTCAAATTATGATGAATTTAAATCACAAATAGAAAAAGGCGGATTTTTGCAAACCCCATGGTGTGGGAAGCCAGAATGTGAAGAAAAAATAAAGGAAGAAACAGGAGCAGATATACGAGTAATTCCCTTTGGAAGTGAGGATTCTTCAAAAAAATGTGTTTATTGTGAAGAACAAAGTGTATCCATACCAATTTTTGCTCGTGGTTACTAAATTTGGAGTAAAAATAATAAACATTAGATTTTGATCTTTTTTATTGACAACAATCCCAGAGCAACAATCAAAAGAATTTCTTCTAGAGCAGTTTAATGAAACTCGAACACGAACCCTAGATCTAGTAAAAACATTAGAAAAAGATGATTTTGTTGTTCAAACTGCTGTTTTTATGAGCCCGCCCAAATGGCATATTGGACATGTAAGTTGGGTTTATGAGGCAATTTTGAGCAAAATTGATAAAAATTATGAGTTTTATTCAAAAGAATTTTCAGAATATCTAAATTCGTATTATCAACAATTTGGAGTTCCTCAGGATAAAGGTAGAAGGGGAATTGTTTCACGTCCTACAGTAGATCAAATATTTGAATATTTTCAAGTGATAAGTCAAAGAATTCAAGAATTTCTTCAGAGTACGACACTATCAGCTGAGGCTGCACGACTAATTGTGATGGGATTTCATCATGAATGTCAACACCAAGAACTTTTAGTATATGATTTGCAGCATTTACTTGCTGATCAATATAGACCTGTGAAAAAAAATTCTCCACCATCACCAAAAAATCTAGAACAAAAATCAATTCAAATCAAAGGAGGATTATACACTATGGGTTACAATGGAAATGATTATTGTTATGATATTGAATTGCCTGAACACAAAATATATCTAAATGATTACAAAATTGATTCGTTTCCAGTAACAAACGAGCAATTTATGAAATTCATTGATGACGGCGGTTATAATGATTATAAATTTTGGTTATCTGATGGTTGGGAAAAAGTAAAAGAAAATGATTGGCAAGCTCCAATGTACTGGGAAAAAATTGACGGCCAATGGTTTACACAAGATTTCATTGGAAAACGAAAAATAAATCCAAAAGAACCTGTTTGTCATGTTAGTTTTTACGAAGCCGATGCTTATTGTAAATGGGTTGGAAAAAGACTCCCAACAGAAGCAGAATGGGAAAAAGCTGCGTGCTGGAATGAAGAAAAACAAAGAAAAACTATTTTTCCATGGGGAAATGATTCTCCATCTTCTCAAGCAAATCTATTGGAATCATACCTATGGAATTGTTCTGAAATTGGTTCATATCCTGAAGGAAAAAGCGCATATGGGTGTCATCAAATGATTGGAGATGTTTGGGAATGGACGTCTTCAGAATTTGTTGGATACCCCGGTTTCAAGACAGGATTTGATGAATACAATGACAAATGGTTTACAAATCAGAAGGTTTTACGTGGTGGTTCATTTGGAACCCCAAGGATGTCAATTCGTGGAAGTTATAGAAATTTCTTTAGATTAGATGAAAGATGGTTGTTTTCAGGATTTAGATGTGTTGAAGATGTTTAATTCTTTGAAGCCAGAACTATCGCATAATAATTATTTTCATCTTGCCAAATTTTAATTATATTAAATCCGGTATTTTCAAACAATTTTGGAATTTTTGAAATAGAATATTTGTGCGAGTGTTCCGTATGAATTAATTCATTTTTTTCAAATGTTACTGACATATTTGCTTTAGAAATTCGTACTGTTTGTTTTTCAAGTGAACGCAAATACATTTCAATTCTATTTTCATCGTCATTATACTTTGCAACATGAGCAAATTTATCTAAATTAAAATTTCCACCTAACTCTTGATTGATGTGTTGTAGGACATTGAGATTAAATCTAGCTGTGAGCCCTTGAGAGTCATCATATGCTTTTTCTAAAATTATTTTTTCTTTGATCAGATCTAAACCTATCAAAAAAAGATCATGTTCTTTCATCGTATTGTTTATTTTTTTAAGAAATTCAAATCCTTCATCCTGACAAAAGTTTCCAAAACTAGATCCTAAAAATGCAATCAAATTTGGTTTCTCATCATAGTCTCTTAAGAATTCTAAACCTTTTTCATATGTATCTACTATTCCAGTGATTTGTAAGTTATCATAATCTCGTTGAAGGTTTTTTGAGCTTTCTTTTAAAATTTCTGAAATATCAATTGGCATGTATTCAACACGATCATGTAGTCTATTGAAAATATCCAAAAG
>DASSAK010000067.1:0-79988 GCA_035685445.1 Nitrosopumilaceae archaeon | reverse complement strand
TTTGCCGAAATACTAGTCGAAAGCCTTGTGCCGGGATCGCCTAGCCTGGTAGGGCGCGCGCCTGGAAATAATTACCATAAAGCGCGTTCTCGCAAGGGAACGAGAGTTCAAATCTCTCTCCCGGCGCCATTGATTTAGTTTAAAAACCATTTGTCACAAATTTGCAAAAACAATTTTCTAATTGATTATTAATTCATATTCCAATCAAAACATAAAATCAGCTATTAGTATGATAATAAGCTAATTTACAAACTATTGCTATTATGATATGCTGAGTAATTTATTATATGAAACAAATTTTACAATTTTTACAGTCTCCAAAACACCAAAAATATTTCAACTATGAAAATTTTGCCCTTGGTGCTACACTTCTTTTATCTATGGGGATTTTTGGATTTGTTTTAACTGCAGGATTTTGAAAATCTAACGCCAGCCTCTTTTTCTGATTAAAAATCGGGATTGCAAGATTCACTATTCTTCTAATAACAATCCAATTTACTTCTTTTGTTATACTATTCATATTATTGCATTCAAAAATTTATTCACAACGAAAGGACATTTTATGTTTTAGTAAACCTAATAACATGCAACCAAGTTTTTTTTGGTAAGAATTATGAAAAAAAAGAGAAAAGTAAAATCAGAAATAAAAGAAATAATTCGTTCTACTAACAGCAAAAATAAAAAACTGGTAAAGAATCTTCAAACGTCACTATCAGAATTACAACGATGTACTGTTTCTGTAGCAGGGCTTGAAGAATTGTCTGTAAACTCAATAAAAAAAATTCAACAAGAAAGACATGTAAAATTACAAAAAGTTAGAAGATTTTCGATGCAGTTAAACTCATTTGAAAAAAAAATTACTACCCTAGAAAATAATGCTCTAAAATCTACGAATAATTAAAATACCTAAAACATCAAATTAGATTTTAACTTAGGAGTTCTTTTGGAAAAATTTCCAGTTTTGCCACAAATCGATTCTTAATCAAAAATCAATTTTTTAATGAATTACGCGTGGAAAACCCATCTAAGAATTTATTGTCTAATAATTTAGTGAGAGAAACATGAAAAAGATCGAAATAACCTGTCATGAACAACGATCAGAAAACATTGAATATGTTCTCAAAAAATTCAAAGTTCCATATCATGTAGATTTGATAATGTATGATAATTCTAAACTTTTACGATATACAGCTATTTGTCTGGATGTTCTAGCAACTGAACTCGTTAATCAATTAAACAAATTAGTAGATACTCGACAAAAAGAAGTACTCATTACAAGCCAGACAATAGAGGCTACTCTATCTGATTATTTGAACAAATTGGAAGAAGAAGAAAAAGCTAAACCCAAAAAAGTTGAAAAGAAAAAACTTACAGAGGAATTTCAAGCTCTTGTTGAACCAAATGTAGAATTTAACAAAAATCTCCTTTTCATGGTAATTATTGCTGCAGGTGTTGCAACTGTTGGACTTTTTGCAAACAACGCCACTCTAGTAATCGGAGCAATGCTAATCTCTCCTCTTCTTGGACCACTAACTGCATTTTCATTTAATGTGACAGTGGCAAAACCAGAAAAAGTATACAAGGCAACAATTTCAGGATTAATTTTAATAACTGCAATAATTGCTACAGGCGCTATCATAACTGCCATCTCACTTCAATATACTGATCTACCTTTGACCGAAGAAATTTTGTTAAGAACTGAAGTATCTCCAATATTTTTGGCAGTTGCAATTGCTCTTGGTTTTGCCGGTGGTATTGCCATGACAACTGACATCCCTGGAATTCTTGTAGGTGTAGCAATAGCAGCAGCTCTGGTTCCGCCAGCAGCAGTTTCAGGAATTGGTATTGCTTTATGGGATTTTGAAATTTTTTCTAGTGCGTTGACACTTACTGCGGCAAATATTATTGGACTTATTTTGGGAACAATGTCTGTGTTTTTTATTGAAGGAATTTCTCCAAGAAAGTTTTATGAAAAAGAAAAGGCTCAACACTATTTGATTTTCACAATATCTCTTTTCATAGGATTAAGTGTCCTTCTTGGCTTTTTGTTATTCAAACCATGATTTTCTATACTGGGATCGATCACAATCATTTAATGGCTAAAAGTTAGTTTTTCCTTATGACGAAATATGATATTGTTGTAATTGGTGGAGGGATACTTGGTACCAGTATCTCTTATTGGCTTTCTACGTTATATGACCTAGAAATCTGTGTGGTTGAAAAGGAAAATGATGTAGCAATGCATGCAAGCAGTCGAAATACTGCTGTGGTGCATTCTCCATTTTACCTAAATCCTGAGACTAAAGGAGTCTTGGCAAAATCTGCAATCATATCATATCAAATGTGGGAAGAGATGGCAAAACAATGCAATGTTCCATGGAAAAAAACTGGTGTTTATGAGATTGGGTTTAATGATGAGCAATATCAAAGTCTTGAGGAATTTATGAAATGGGGGGAAATTAATGGAATTCCAAAAGAAGATTTGGAACTATTGGACGGAAAAGAAATTTCAAAAAGAGAACCAAATGTAAAATGCCATTCAGGAGTTTTTTGTAAAAGAGAAGTAGCAACTGATTTTGGCGCATTTACAAGGGAAATTAGAAATTACTCTGAAGAAAATGGCACAAAGTTTCTTTTAAACCATAATGTAAAATCAATTAAAAAAAATACGATTATCTTAACTAATAATTCAAAAATTTCAAGCAATTTTGTTATCAACTGTGCTGGTGGAAATTCACTTGATATTGCACAGGAGATGGGGCTTGCAAGAGAATATTCTGATTTACACTTTCGCGGAGAGTATTGGATTGCAGATCCACAATATCGAGATTTGGTAAAATCTACCATCTACACTGTAGCTGAATTCAAAGGATATCCATTCTTGGATCCTCATTGGATTAAAAAGGCAGATGGTGAAACTGAAATTGGCCCAAATGCTGTTCCTGTACCTAGTCCAGAAACATACCACGGATATCTTGGAGATGTTGGCACATCAATATCTAAATTAAAAGATATTGTTACTGGAAATGCATTAAAGCTATTATATGATTCACAATTTTTGAAAATGGTTTCAAAAGAATGGATGAGCTCTATCTCTAAATCTGCAATGGTAAAACGTGTTCAGAAATTTATTCCAAAAGTACGGCCTGAATATTTTTCAAAAAGGGGAACTGCAGGAGTACGTTCTCCTGTAATTACTCCAAAAGGAAAATTTCTCTTAGATGTAATGGAACTTGAAAATGATAATTCGTTTCATATACTTAATTATAATTCACCTGGGGCCACAGGAGCACCTGCATATTCGGCGTTTATTGTGAAAAAATTACAAGAAAGAGGATTTCTAGATTATGCATTAAAGAAAAAAAAATCAATTTGGAACTATGATAATGTGATTGACCAAGCATGATATTGAGAGGATGGCCATTAACTATTCTTATTGTTGTTATTGCGGTTGGGGTTTCAGCATTTTTGTGGAGCATTGGGATCTACTTTTTCTTTTTACCAATAATTTTTCTACCATTTTTAAAATTTTTAAAACCAAAATCACGAGTTACACAGAACCGTGTGTGTTACACTTGTGGGCTCGCATCTGATGGAAATTACTGTTCAAGATGCGGAACGCGTTTGATGTAATTCCAAAAATTACATAGTGTCAGCATCATCCCAGGCAAGGTATAGTGTTTTTCCTTCTCGTCCAAGATTTAGAACTCCGCCTTTTTTGAATGTGATTTTATGAAGCTTGTTGTCAGTATCAATAACTTCAATTACTGCATTGTCAACTCCCGTCTCAAACATTGGAGGGTTTTTTGAAATCATTCCCCAATCATTCTCACCCATGGTAATTTCTTCATTTGTAGCTAGTTCTCCCATGATACTTCCGATGAGTAATAGTATAAAATGATTTTAAAAATATAATACACAAATTCTAAAATTCAATTATTTGCATCAAATATATGAAGATCAATCCTAAAAAAAATTCTTAATTCGTAGTTTTATCTAGAAAATTTGTGAATACTGCTCCATATTGGAATAAGAAAATCTGTTCCGATTGTAAAAGAATGAAATGCAAAAAAGGCTGCATTTGTGATTGTCACAAGATGAGAGATAGGCCATTTGGCTAATTTCATGAATTAACCACAAATCTAATTTCAAAATTTAATATCTACATTTAATTTTCCCAAAAACTGATTTGAGCTGTTGATTCCAGATAGGTGTTCAGTCAGAGAATCGCAAAAACCATGCGTTAATCCTCCCGCATTTGTTATTTCAGTGATTGTTCTTGATGGGGAATACATGGTTGGAGTAACCTGTGAAAAACATAAAGAAATAGTGTCGACAAACGTTAAGGCTCTTCCAAAAGAAGGAAAAATCCCAAATGGAAAAATCAATTTTTCAGGCCTAAAGGCTGTTGGGACTGACTGTATTAATGCAAAGCCTCAAGATTTTATTCAAATTGATTAAAGGTTGAAATAATTTCTAAAACAATTATTTCCATGCTCAAAGAAATTCTCTCTGACATTCTCAAAGTTGATGATGTTTTGTTTGTTGTAAAAGGCGGTGGGGCAGTAAGTGAAATTCGAAGCAATTCACTTGGAATAAGACAAAAAGATCAATGGATTACAATTGGTGAAAATGATGGCCCATGTCATATGCATATTAATTCTAATTTAATCAAAAAAGCTAAGTTTGTCACTGAAGAAAAACCTGAACGCACAAGCTTCAGTGTTAGGTTTTTTGATAACAAAAATGAAAGAGTACTTGGCGCATTTTTTACAAAAATGTATGATAAAAACAAAAATCTAAAAACAGATAGAAAAAAACTATACGATGACTTGAATTCAAAATATGGTGATGTGATAGAATTTTAAACAGAATAGATTGGTTTTTTTCCAGATAATGCAAGCTTCAAATTCTTCACAGTAAGGTCTGCCATTTTTTTTCTTGTTTCAACAGTAGAACTACCGATATGTGGGGCTAAAACGACATTTTGAATTTTTGTTAAGGGATGGTTTTTCCCAATTGGCTCAATCTCAAAAACATCTAGTGCCGCCCCTGCAATTATTTTCTTTCTTAACGCCAAAACCAAATCATTCTCTTTGATAATTTTTCCACGAGCAGTGTTGATGAAAAATGCATCTTTTTTCATTTTTGTGAAAAACTTCATACCCACAAGTTGATGGGTTTGCTTTGTATATGGAACATGAATAGAAATTATATCGCTTTTTTTCAACAATCCATTCATTGATTCAAATTTTGCACGAGTAGATTTTTCAATTTTTATTGAGGCTCGTTTTCTGTTATGATAAATTACAGTCATACCAAACCCAGCTGCTCTCTTTGCAACAGCTTGGCCTATTCTTCCCAAGCCTAGAATGCCTAATGTTTTTCCAGCAAGGTCAGCTCCTACAAAATCATAAGCGCCGTAGGTCTCTCTCCACTCCCCTTTTCGAATAATTCTATCCCCTTCGGTAACTCTTCGAAGTAAATCCAAAATTAATGAAAACGCTAGATCTGCTGTTGTTTCTGTTAAAACTTCAGGGGTATATCCAATTCGAATTTTTCTTTTTTTTGCGTGTTTTATATCGATTTGATCATATCCTACACTGTAGGTACTAATTGCGCGAAGTTTTTTTGCTGATTCTAACACCTCTTTGTCAATCGTATCATAGGGAAAACAAATCAATCCGTCCTTATCTTTAATTTTTTGAATAAGCTTCTTTTTTGGCATAGGAATTTTTCCAGAATAAACCTCAACAAAATAGTGTTTTTTTAATTCCTTTAATGCAAAATCATGTAATTTTCGTGTAAGCAAAACTTTAACCATCTTAATCCCAGACTCTGCAAGCTACCTTAAACCATTTATAAGATTTCTTTACATCAAAATCAGATGAGTTCTGGTGATTCTAATGAAGAAGAGTTTGCAATTTGTGTAGAGTGTGCCAACCCGATCGAAAAATGTGTTTGTGTATGTCCTTATTGTGGTGAACGTGATAAATGTGAATGTGCGTTGTTTGATGCAGCAACTGGTGGTTAAAACATTCAATTTGGGTGATTGTTAATATTCTATAGGAGTTGTGTTGATTTATGAGTACTGATATTACTTGGTTAATTGGTGGTCCGCAAGGTAGCGGTGTAGAAACTGGAGCAAACATTTTCTTACGTGTTAGTGCAGAAATGGGTTACAATGTATTTGGAAAAAGAGAATTTTATTCAAACATCAAAGGAGAACACAGCTATTTCGCAGTTAGAGTTTCAGACAAAAAAATCCGCTCTAACCAAAATGATGTCACAATAATGGTTTCTTATGATGCTGAAACAATTTTTCGTCACTATAACGAGATAATTCCTGGCGGAGGAATAATTTATGACTCAGAGTTGGAAAATATCTCCATTGACGATGTACACACCATTGATGCGTACTACAAAGCTAGGCTACAAAAGGATCTTGAGGCTAACAACAAACCATTTTCAATTTCAGGTGTTTTGGAACTTGTTAAAGAAAAAGGAGTAAATCTGTACCCAGTATCATTTAAAGAAATTCTTACAAATCTAGCAGAACAGGAAAACAATCCAAAACTAAAAGGCTTGATTCGAATGTATAATGTTATTGGCGTTGCATTGTCTCTTGGACTGTTAAAAATGCCCCCCGATTCTCTTTTAAAATCAATTGAAACGTTGTTTGCAAAAAAACCAAAAATTGCCAAACTTAACCAACATGCATCAAATTATTCATACAATCTTGCTACGGCAAAATTTACAAATTTTGATTATACTTTACCGGGTATCAAAAAGGAACAAAATACAATTTTGGTGCAGGGTCATCAGGGAACTGCAATTGGAAAGATGGTTTGTGGATGTAGATTTCAATCATATTATCCAATTACTCCGGCATCAGATGAAAGTGTGTTCCTTGAAGAACATGAAATTTTGGATGACATTGAAGGAAGCAGGCCAGGTTCTACCGCTATAATTCAAACTGAAGATGAAATTTCAGCTATTGGTATGATGATTGGTGCCGCATTAACAGGTACACGTTCAGCAACATCTACATCCGGCCCAGGATTTTCATTGATGGCAGAGGCTCTAGGTTGGGCAGGAATTAACGAAGTTCCAGTAGTAATTACTTTGTATCAAAGAAGTGGTCCATCGACTGGACTTCCAACAAGACATGGACAAGATGATCTGTTGTTTGCAATTCACGCAGGCCATGGAGAGTTTCCAAAAATTGTTTATGCATCTGGTGATATTGAAGAAAGCTTCTATGACACCACGCAATGTTTCAATTATGCTGATGTATTTCAAGTTCCAGTCATACATTTGATGGACAAATTTCTATCGAGTAGCGTTTTAACATGTAAAAGATTTGATCCCAATAAAGTCACAATCGATAGAGGGAAACTTTTAGAAAAAATTGAAGGAGATGATTATAAAAGATTCGCGCTAACTGATGATGGCATTTCTCCAAGATCAAGACTTGGTCTTGACAATGGAGTATTTTGGAATACTGGTGATGAGAGTGATGAATATGGTCATATCTCTGAAGACCCAGTGATGCGTGTAAAAATGATGGACAAGCGTATGTCTAGGCTCGAATTGGCTGCAAAAAACATTCCAAAAGACGAACAAGTCGTATCTTTTGGGATTCATGATTTTACCATAATCAGTTGGGGTTCCACAAAAGGACCAATACTTGATGCACTTGAAATGCTCAAGGAAGAAGGCAAAGACGTCGGATTTGTTCAGTTTAAGCTCATGCATCCCTTTCCAGCAGAATATGCAAAATCACTATTGCAAAATACCGCCACCATAATAGACATAGAATCAAACCATACCGGACAATTAGGCCAACTTTTTAAACAAAATGTAGGAAAAGAGGTAAATTACTATGTTCTAAAATATACGGGAAGAGGAATGACATGTACAGAAATTTATGATTCATTAAAAAAAATTATTGAAAACAAGGCAAACAAAAGGGAGATTTTAACACATGGAGCTTAAACTATCAGATTACAAAACTGATGTTCACAATGATTGGTGTCCTGGATGTGGCGACTTTGGAATTGTAAATGCAATTCAAATGGCCCTTGCCGAATTGGAAATTCCAAGAGACAAGGCCGCAATATTTTCTGGTGTTGGCTGTTCTGGAAAAACATCTCATTTTATCAATGTTTATGGTATACACACTCTTCATGGAAGAGTTTTGACTTTTGCTCAAGGTGCAAAAATTGCAAATCCAGATAATACAATTGTTGCAGTTGGAGGGGATGGTGATGGTTTGGGAATAGGCGCAGGACACTTTGTTGCAGCCGGAAGAAGAGACGTAGATTTAACTTACATCATTTTTGATAATGGTGTTTATGGATTAACAAAAGGTCAAGCATCTCCAACTTTAAAGTTAGGTGAGCAAACAAAATCGCTCCCCAAACCAAATACAAATTATAATGTCAATCCAATTGGTTTGGCCGTTGCAAGTGGATTTACGTTTGTTGCACGTGGCTATTCCTATGATGTAAGACACCTCAAGGATCTGATAAAGGCTGCAGTCAAACACAAAGGCTTGGCATTTTTGGATGTTTTACAACCGTGTCCTACTTACAACGATATTAACACAAGAGATTGGTATGCAGGAATTGACCTTGCAAAAGAGGCACAAGAGAGACATTCTAGAATTTACAAATTAGAAGAAAAAAAATATGATCCAGTGGTTCATTACAATGAGGAAGCAGAACTAAATGAAAAACTTAGCCAGGCATTGATTAAATCATTAGAATGGGGAACCAGCATCCCAATTGGAATATTTTACAAAAATGAACTAATTTCCCGTTATGGTGAGCGATTAATGGATAAAATTCCTAATTACTTTGAGAATCCTCCGGCAAATCAGAGTATTTCAAAGAATGGAAAACCAATTACAAATGTTTCAAAATTGCTAGACTCATTGCAAGTGTAAAATTTCTAGTCAAACCACCTAATAGATTATTAGCAAGCAAGACAAAAGATCATCTTATCATTGAATATTACTGAAGCAAACAAGATATTTAGGAAATCAATCATCAAAGGGTTTTTTGAACCAGAACTTGTTAATCTTGATTTTCAAAAATCAAATGTAAAACACCCAAAAATTTCTTCTGATGGTTTAATGCAATCACATCTATTGCATATTTTTTTTGATGTAGAAACAGGCAGTGATTATCCTGATGGTGATGAATGGTTTATTCTAGAGTTTCTCTTTCCTTATGACATAAAGATACCAGATTCTCTAAAAGGAACTGATTATTTCACTACTCTTTCCGTTGAAGATGAAAAAAATTTTTGGCACCATCGAGAGTTAATCAGGTACAAATATGGAAAATCAAAAAAATTAGATGAATCACTTGAATTTATTGAAATTAAATATAAGGAACTTCATTCTATGTTAGAACCCTTAGAAAAAGATCTCAAGTAACAAGTTGCCAAGAATTATTTTTTAATTCAAATTTTTTTTTCCCTGAATATGCAGTATTTAATCTCCACCTAGCGTGCTCTGAATCAAAATGATATACTACACTCGTAACACTGCTTGGTAATTTTTCTGGCTCTAGATGATATGGTAATAATTCTAAAACAAAATCAATTTTTTCAACAGCTTTTTCATACCACTGCCTATCACTTGAATCTATTACAAAACTAATTTTTGGAGAACCTGAAAAATTAATTTGAATCATCATCGCATGTTTGTCTCCACGCCTTCTTCTCATTTCCTTGAATAGAAATTTGATTTTTTCCCATCTATTGTATTCAAACCATTTGAAAAATTCTTCATTAAATGCTAATGGAATATCTAAATTCAACATGCTAGCAAGCTCAGAATCTTCTTCCTTCTCAATTTCGTTTTGAATTACCTTAAATCTTGAATTCAAATAACTGTAAATCACTTCAATTTCCCAGGGAGAAATTCCAAAATATGTTAAATGAGATTCCAGAGGTCCGTGATTCATTATTTCAAAAGCTCAAAAATTGTAATTAAAGATTGTTTCATAATTGTAGGCATGCCACAATTCAGAAAGTAACTCAAAATAATAATATTGTAACAACAATTTGAGGTGAACAATATGGCAAAAAGAAAAAATCAATCAAATCAATCAAACAAACAATCGACAAATAGTTCTTCAGATCCCTATTAGACTATCTCAAAAGTCATGCTGAACAATCACATCTCATATTTTTCTATTATTGATGCAAATGATGTATTTATTCAATTTAAATGAAAATCTAAAAATTTTGGAAAAACACATCGATTTAAAATACAAGTATGGACAGAAATTTGTATGGTTGGACCTAAGGATGGAGGGTTTGGTTTTGATCAATCAAAAAAATACTCTTCTGTTGATAATGTGGAGCAAATTTGTGTTCAATGCCAGGCAGGTCAACACAAAAAATGTCTCGCAAAATCAAAACAGCAACTAAATTGTGAATGTGAGCATTGTCTAACTTTTGGCTAAAAAGATAATTGGTATTTTAAACTGTGTTGATGTATTTCCAGAGATAAAATATGCCTACCGTACCAATAACAAAAAGCATAGGCTTCCATGCAAACACAGGAATGTTTGGTGTTGAGAGTTTGATTTTATAATTATTAATTACGGTCTGGACATATTTTTGAATTCGTTTATTCCAAATTTTATAGTCAACTTGATGTTTTTTCAACATCTCCTCAATCTCATAAATTACAGGAGTTCTTTGACAAAACAGATGCTGTAAATAGTCTCTAGAAATTTCAACCTCTGCATGAATTGCAATAAGGCCTTTTTTCATATCTACCATTCTAATATGAAGTTCCCATGGTTTTTTGAGTTTAAGATTCAAACCATTTCCAATTTGATTAGGTTGTTTATGTTCAAATTTTACTTTGGTAAATCCTTCACTTGAAAAAATTTTCATCAACTCATCAAAACTTTTCTTTACAACAATGTGTAGTTGTTCTACCCCCTCTTTACTGTCAATTTTAATTGAATCCTTTAATCCATCTAATAGCGATATAGATTTCGGATACCTAGTTAGATATTCCATTATCTTGGGCTCAGAAAAGCTTCTATTTAAAGCACAGCGACGAAAATACTAGTCTTCAATAAAAAAGATCTTGAATTTTTATTCTCTAAGACGAATTTTTTAATCCTCTCACATACACACATTGATCATGAGATATGACAAGCTCGCTTGGATTAATTTTTCGATCTGTTAATTTTGCATCAGAGTTTCTAATTATTGCAAATGGTTTTGATTCAGAGCCTTCTCCCATTTTGTGATTCGCAATTGAAGCTAAATTATCAACTACTGCTTGAAATGTAACTTTCAAAGGATTTCCATCAAGATCCTTTTCCGCTCTCATGTCATTTACTGGCTCAATTCCTGCACAAGCAATTGCAATACCTGTAGTTCCTACTCTAGCTGGCATTAATCTACTATCAACAATAATTATTCCGACATGTACGAAATGTCTCAAGAAGATTTTTCTCCTAATTTGCTCTGCAATTAGATAAGGTTCTTCAGGATAAAGAATTACCTTTCCTTTTCTTACATTTGATTTATCAATGCCAGCATTTGGTGCCATAATGTTATTTGATGAAGCAATCACAAATCCAGAAATCCCTCCAAAAATTATATCAGATTCACGAATAATCACTTCAGCAATTTTTGGCTTGATTTGAAATTTTTCTGATAGTTTTATTCCCTCTTTGGATACATTAACTTTTTCTAGATCAATCAATCTACCTTGAGAATTTGACACATATTTGCTTGAAATTACTAAAACATCTCCATTTTGCAATTCAATCTTATTTTTTTGTAAAGTTGACCCTATGGTCTCAAAAATATCAAATTTCTCATTTTGTCTTTGTGCCTTTATTGCAGAGATTGTTAGTGCCATGGCTTGATTTTACATCTTTTCATTTTTTATTGTTCTGAAAACCTTTTAATCTCCTGAAAAAGGTTTTTTGTTTATGAATATTACTGAGAAAATTCTTGCTCAAGCATCAGGGAATTCAAGATTAGCTCCAGATGACGTTGTATTTGTTAATGTAGATAAGGTAATGGTTCATGATGTTTCAGGACCTGGAGTCATTAAGGTGTTTGACAAATTAAAAAAACAAGGAATTAACGTGGATAAATTATGGGATCCTTCTAAAGTTTGGGTGGCAGAGGATCATTTTGTTCCATCAGCAGATAAAATCTCTGCTGAAAATATTGTGAAACTATCAAATTTTACAAAAAACTATGGTATTGAAAAACACTTCAAGTATGGAATGGGGCAGTATGGGATTTGTCATACCCTATCTCATGAGGAAGCAATGGTTCTACCAGGTGAGGTCTATGTGGGTGGCGATTCTCACACAAACACAACAGGAGCACTTGGAGCATTTGCATGCGGTTTAGGCCATACTGATGTTGCCTATGTATTACTTAATGGAAAAATTTGGTTCAAAGTACCTGAAACAATTCTTTTCAAACTCAACGGAAAACTCCCTCAGTACGTGATGGCAAAAGACTTCATTTTGAAAATTATTGGTGATATTGGAACCGATGGTGGTGCATATAAGGCGATGCAATTTGCTGGAACTGGAATTGATGAAATGTCTGTTGAAGAACGTCTCACCTTGACAAACATGACTACAGAGGCTGGTGCAAAAAATGGAATCATTGAATCTGATCAAAAAGTTGAGGATTATCTAGCAGCTCGTGGCGCCACTAGTTTTACACCAATTAATGGTGATTCAGATGCAGAATATGCAAACACAATAGAATATGAAGCATCGGAGATGGAACCAATTGTTGCAAAACCATTTTCCCCAGCAAACATTAGTGTTGTAAGAGAAGCTCCATCGGTTGAGCTTGACAAGGCATACATTGGATCATGTACCGGTGCAAAACTTGAAGATTTAGAAGCCGTTGCAAAAATTCTCAAGGGACGAAAAGTAAAAATCAGGACAGAAATTTTACCTGCAGCAATTTCAATTTACAAAAAGGCTGTAGAGAAAGGGCTAATTCAAATATTTCTTGAAGCAGGAGTAACTGTTGGCCCTCCCACATGTGGAGCATGTTGTGGCGCACATATGGGAGTTCTTGCAAAAGATGAAATCTGTATTAGCACAACAAACAGAAACTTTCCAGGACGAATGGGGCATGTTGAATCTCAGACATATCTTTCATCCCCCCTAGTAGCTGCAGCATCTGCTGTTACAGGAAAAATTACTGACCCGAGGGATTTGAATTGAAAGGAAACGTAATCAAATACGAACGTGACAACGTTGATACTGATGTTATTCTTCCAGGAACTTATCTAAAACTTCATGATTATGATGAGATTGCAACTCATGCAATGGAAGGAATTGATCCCGACTTTCATAATAAAGTAAAAAAAGGTGATTTTATTGTTGCTGGAAAAAATTTTGGTTGTGGTTCATCAAGAGAACACGCTCCAATTGCGTTATCTCATTCAGGAATAAAAGCAGTGTTAGCACCTTCTTTTGCGAGAATATTTTATAGAAACTCGGTTGATGGTGCCTTTCTTTTACCAATAGAGATTGATGAGACTACATACCAAGACATTACTAATGGCGATGAATTAGAAATTAACACTGAAAACAATGAAATTAAAAATTTAACAAAAAACAAAACATACCAAATGAAGCCATTTTCTGAAATTATTGGAAAAATAATTGCAGCTGGTGGTCTCTTTAAATTCAAACCATAGGCAATAAAATTATGTCAAAAACATTATTTGAAAAAATATGGGATTCTCATGTCATAGTTGAAAAAAAAGACGGTCCTTCACTACTGTACATTGATAGACATCTAGTTCATGAAGTGACTTCCCCTCAGGCATTTGAGGGATTGAGAATTAATCATCGAAAGGTAAGGCGCCCAGATTTAACAATTGCAACAATGGATCATAATGTACCAACAGATGATAGAAAATTACCAATAATTGATCAAACATCTGCAACACAAATTCAAGTATTGGAAAAAAATTGCAAAGAATTTGGCATAAATCTTTTTGATGTAAATAGCCCATACCAAGGAATTGTACATGTAATTGGCCCTCAATTGGGGATAACATTGCCAGGAACAACCATTGTTTGCGGTGATAGCCACACATCAACTCAGGGCGCATTTGGCGCATTGGCATTTGGAATTGGAACAAGTGAGGTAGAACATGTTCTGGCCTCACAAACATTATGGCTTGAAAAACCAAAGCCATTTGAAATTAAAGTGGAAGGAAAGAGAAAAAATCCATTTGCTGTTACTGCAAAAGACATTATTCTATCGATTATCAAAAATATTGGAACGGATGGTGGAACTGGCACAGTTATTGAATATCGTGGACAAGGAATCACTGACCTGTCAATGGAACAACGAATGACTATATGCAACATGTCAATAGAGGCTGGTGCACGCGCAGGATTGATTGCTCCTGATGAAAAAACATTTGATTACTTACGAGGAAGAAAATATACCCCAAAAAATTATGAAGAACTTGTCAAAGTTTGGAAAAATGAATTAAAGTCAGATCCTGACGCAAAATTTGAAAAGACGTTCACTTTACACATTGATGAAATTGAACCTCAAGTAAGTTGGGGAACAAACCCTGGTATGACATCTGATGTAACTGGCACAATTCCTTTCCCAGAAGATTATGCAAAAGGTGATGAAGGACAAAAAAGGGGAGCAGAACAGGCATTAAAGTACATGGATTTGAAACCAGGTACTCCGATTAGGGACATCACAATTGACAGAGTGTTTATTGGTTCGTGTACAAACGCGCGTCTTGAAGATCTTATTGAAGCATCTCGCGTTGTAAAAGGAAAAAAAGTCTCAGACAAAGTTAGAGCAATGGTTGTTCCTGGCTCTCAAATGGTAAAAAAACAAGCAGAAGAAATGGGATTGGATAAAATTTTCAAAGACGCTAATTTCGAGTGGCGTGAATCAGGATGTAGTATGTGTCTTGGAATGAATCCTGACATTCTTGCCCCTGGTGAGCGTTGTGCAAGTACATCAAATAGAAACTTTGAAGGAAGACAGGGTGTAGGTGGCCGTACCCATCTAGTTAGTCCTGTAATGGCAGCTGCTGCTGCAATTGTAGGACATTTTGTAGATGTTCGCGAAATGGAGCTAAATTAGATGAAATCTTTTAAAAAAATAAAGAGTGTTGCTACTCCATTTGATAAAGTAAATGTGGATACTGATCAAATTGTTCCAAAACAATTTCTAAAATTGGTACAAAAAACTGGGTTTGGAAAATTTTTGTTTTATAACTGGAGATATGATGAAAATGAAAAACCTGTGCCTGATTTTATTCTAAATAATGCTAAATATCAAAATTCACAAATCCTTATCACAGGGGAAAATTTCGGATCTGGCTCAAGTCGAGAACATGCAGTGTGGGCGTTGCTAGATTTTGGTTTTAACGCAATTATAGCTCCTTCTTTTGCTGATATTTTTTACAGTAATTGCTTCAAAAATGGATTGTTGCCAATTAAACTTGATTCAAAAATTGTTAATGAGTTGATGCATTCTACTTCTGAAATTGAAATTGATTTAGAAAATCAAACAATTAAAACAGATTCAAAAACAATTTCATTTGATATAGACCCTTATAAGAAAAAAATTCTTCTTGAAGGCCTTGATGACATTGCATTAACTTTGCAATATGAAGACAAGATAATTGATTTTGAAAAAAAATCTAATGTCCCATCTGTTTTATGATTTTTTTAACTAAACTTTGATATCTGTCAATTACAACAGGTGATTCAACATCCAGCCATGGTGTGGTTCCTATGTCGTACGCACTTACAATGTTATTTTTTGATAGTTTTTCAAGAATATCAAATGAAAGATTTACCTCTTTTTGTTTGAATTTTGGTTTAATTTTATCGAGAATTTTGTTGCTTAGAATATAGATGCCAAGACATTCAGACATGTTTAATTTCAATGAGGGTTTTTCTTTGAATTCTTGTATGATGTCGTCTTTAACTATGGCAAAACCTGTCTCTTCTTTTCTAAAAGATCTAGTCGCAATACATGCAATGCTCTTTTTTTTCTTGAATGTTTGAAGCATTTTCTTTAAGTTTATTGGAGATAAGTTATCTGCAAACCACAAAACAAATTCAGTTCCAGTTAGTTTTTTTCTAATGTGAAGCAAATCTCCAGCAGTTCCAGATTGAGAGTCCTGCACAAAGGAAATCTTTTTTTTATATTTTGAACCTTCAAGAAAATTTTTAATTTGTCCTCCAAGCCCTTTGAAATCTGAGATAATGATTATCTCAGAAATAAAATCATAGGACGAAAGATGCTTCAAGATGTAATCGATTAGTGGTTTTCCATTGAGTGGAATCATTGCCTTTGGAAAATAATCTGTATATGGTTTTCCCCTTGTACCTTTACCTCCTGCTAAAATTACAGCTTTCACTTTTAACGGTAAGATTTTTGCTTTCTTCTTCGTGCGCCAGGTCCACCAAATTTCTTTGGTTCTTTTCTTCTTGCGTCTCCACTAATGAGATACTTGTCATACTCTGAGATTCTTTTTCGAAGATCCTCGCGAATAGATTTTGAAAAAGGATGATCCTTTGGATCTTTTTTTGATTTGGTCCATCCAGTTAATGCTCTTGATATTGCAGTGGCAGCTGCACTGGCTTGTCCCATGAAACCTCCTCCTTTCACTCTAACAGAAATATCTACTTTGTTTCTCAAGTCTCCCGCAATTTCAAGTGGAGCTAAAATTGCCTCACGAGCAATTTCTTGATTAATCATTTCGACTGGAACATTGTTTATTCTAATTTTTCCATCTCCTTTTGCAATGTGTACGTGAGCACTTGAGGTTTTTCTTGTAGCAAAATAGATTTCAGTCTTTATTGTCATTCTGTCCACCCAATTGTTCTTCCGAGGTTAGCCATTGTAGTATAATTTGCAGGCGGTCTTGAAATTTTAGCTTTTTCAAATTGAGTTTTCTTAAAAGACTTTAATTGTTTAGGAATTCCAATGTACGTCCTCAGTCTTTTATGGGCAGCAGGTCCTGATGGCTTTTTTCTTGGTAGCATTCCACGAATCATTCTTGTTATGATTGTATCTGGTCTTCTTGGATGGTATGGACCATGTTCTGGATGAATAATACTTGAAATCTCCAAAAAGTCTCTGTACTCTTTGATAATGTTGCTTCTTGTACCACTAATCATTATTTTTTCACAATTTACAATGGATACTCTATTTCCTTTTAGTAATAATTTTGCAGTATGTGATGCTAATCGCCCTGCAATTAGATTGGCACCATCTACAACAATGTGTTCATTTTTTACTAGAACATTTTGTTGCTTGTCAGCCAAGTAGATTTACTCCTTTTCCAGTAGGAAATTTCTCAATCATGTCAGAAAATCTAATAATTTGTCCCCCTGATTCTTTAATTTTATTTGCAGCAGAATTTGAAATTGAAAATGAACACAACGTAATTTTATGAGGAATTGCACCTGTTCCAAGTACTTTTCCGGGGAAAACAACTACGTCGTCACTTTTTGTTAGTTGTCCAATTCTTTTTAGATTGATAGTGCGTCGTGCAGAACTTGGTTTTAGCGCTAATTCAGCAAGTTTAGACCATAACGGTGCATCATTTTTAGCTGATGCTTTTTTCAGATCTCTTGCCATCTGAATTACAACTTGATTAGTCATTAGAATAATGCCTTTTAATACCCAAATATAATGTGTATGCTCTTTATTCTATTTTTAACTGTGATAAAACATCTTTAAATTCGCCAAGTCGGTTTGAAAGTTCGTTCACTCCTCCCAAAATAATTTGCTGAGGAGTTAGTGCGCCTGTTGATTCTACAGTTAAGACGTGTTCGCCTTCTTTTCCAGTTTCAGTTAAAATTGAAATGTTTGATGAATTCCATTTCGCGTGTTCAATTCCACGACCAAGTCTTGCATAAGCCTCAACCTTTACTTTTTGACCGGGAGCCAATTCAACAATTGGAATTTTATCAGAAATTGGTTTAATGTCTTCATCTTCTGAATTTAGTTCGCTAGATAGCACAGTTCTAGTTGTATCAGTATCTCCTGAATCCAATACCATCATTACTCTACAGTTTGAACAACCTGTTTCACTTTTGCACTCACATTTTGATGGCTCAACAAATCGTGTTGTATCTGTCTTTATTGGAATTAATGCAAGTCTATGAGCTAACGCCTCATCTGCAAGAACAGAAGAATTCTCAATAATGTCCACTGTATCTATTGCAAAAACTGGAACGCCATTTAGACAAATTCTTCTCAAAGCGTTAGCGTACTGTAAAGGAATACCTTTTAGCTTTACAGATATCCTTTGATTATCTTGATTAACAACTTCTAAAGAAGACAAATCTTAATGAAAACCTTCAAAGTCCAAATAAAAATCTAGCGTGAATATGATCTCCAAAAAATTGACAAAATAGACTTGAGAATTAAATCTGGAATCTTAACAGTCTATGAGGGTAATTCTTACTGAGCTCATATGAATAAATCAAATCTACAAGGCTTGCCTGTGGAACAGTTAGTTGATAAATTATTAGAATTCAATATTGGAGAGCATGGCCGTTTAATTTATCTGCAAAATCATCTTAAAGAAGGAAAACCAATTTACGATTCTGATAGAAGATTTCTTGAGATTTGTCTTGGAAAACTACAAGAATTGGAAGGTGGTACAATAAAACCAGAAAACTTGCAAACAAATAATGATGATAAATATTTGAATATGATTAACAAATTATTAGATTCAGAAATTGGTGACACCAGTAGACTAAGATTAATCAAACAAACTATTTTGGAAGGAAAACCTCTTGTTGAAAGTGATGAGCTTTATTTCAAAGAAAAATATGAACAGTTTGCACAAATAGATGAAAATGAAAAAACAACTAGAGAAGCACTTGTAATTATTGAAAAACTAAAGCAAGCTGAAATTGGAAATAAAGATAGATTGGATTCCATCAAGGAAAAATTAGAACAACGTATTGCTTTGCCAATTCCAGACATTAGATACTTTAACGAAAAGGCAAAAGAATTAAAAAGATTACAAATTGAAAATGGATTTTCTCAATCGACTTCAAAGCATGATTCAAAAACAAAAATCAAATCTAAAGTTAATGAAACAATTAGCTCTCCCTTCACATTTACTGTAAAAATTTCTGATGTAATGCTTGCGGGAGCTACTATAATTTATGCATTATGGGTTTTAGGACTATTTTTAATTGACCTTTCGCCTATTCATGATCATTTACTTGGTTTGGCGTTAGGATTAGGCACTGGCGTTGTTGTAATTTATAAAATTCAAAAGAAAGCTAATCGGTCTTTTAATCCATGACAATCACATGAAAATTCTTCGTGTATAGATAAATATTGAATCATTGTATCCTTGTTAATTATGGCTGATGTTACCGTTGTAAGATATTCTTTTGAAGGTGAAAAATTTGAAATTTTAGTGAAACCTGATCCTGCTTTAGATTACAAACTGGGAAAAAAGAAAGATATCTCTTCTGTTTTAGTTTCAGATGAAATTTACAGTGATTCTAGTAAAGGAACTAGAGCATCAACTGAAAAACTTCTCAAAGCGTTCAAAACAGACGACACAACTACAATTGCAGAAAAAATCCTTCAAAAAGGAGATCTTAATCTAACCACTGATCAAAGACGTAAAATGACTGAAGAAAAAAGAAAACAAATTGTAGAATATATTGCAAAGACATACGTGGATCCACGTTCCCATTTACCACATCCTCCTCTTAGAATTGAACAAGCAATGAAGGATGGCCGTGTGTCAGTTGATCCACAAAAAAGTGTGGATGAACAGGTTAAAGATATTGTTGAGAAATTACGTTCTGTCATTCCATTAAAATCAGAAAATTTGAATTTAGAAATTATTGTACCAGCTCAGTTTGCTGCACAATCATATTCTGTTCTAAAATCTACAGGAACTTTAAAAAAAGAAGATTGGTTAGCAAATGGTTCTCTCAAAGCAATACTTGAAATACCGGCTGCAGCAAGGCCAAACGTGATCGATAGATTAGGTTCAATTACTAAAGGTACTGCTACCGTAGAGGTTAAAACATAATGGAAAACACCAAACGAAAATACGTAATTCCTGGAGATGTTATAACAACAGGACCATACAGACCAGAACAAAATGTAATTCTTGATGGTAATAGAATTGTTTCAACTGCAATTGGAATTTCCGAAATTTATGATGATTCAGTTAAAGTCATTCCACTAACTGGAAAATACATTCCAAAAATTAATGATCTGGTCATCGGCAAAGTATTATCTCATTCTTCGTTGTCATGGGAACTTGATATCAATTCATGTTATGTTGGATTTTTGCCAGCACAAGATGTTTTTGGTAGAGATTTTTCTGCTCATGCAGATGAGTTAACATCTAAATTAAAAAATGGAGATTTGGTTGTTGCCAGAATTGCAAACTTTGATAGATCAAGGGATCCACTACTAACAATTTCTGATAGAGAACTTGGTAAAATTGATTCTGGAGAATTAGTAAAAATCTCTCCAAGCAAAGTACCGCGATTGATTGGAAAACGTGGAACAATGATTCAAAACATCGAAATGGCTACCGGGGCAGTAATTACAATTGGACAAAATGGTTGGGTTGTAGTTTCCGGCGAAAATAGGGATGGATTATTAAAGGCCATAAAAGCCATCAAAATGGTAGAAGCAGAAGCACATATTGCAAATCTTACGGATAAAGTGAAGTCAATGTTAGAATCAAATGGTGAATGATAATGGGTGGAAAAGTATCAGATGTAGTTTTACTAGATGAAAATGGAATTCGTTGTGATGGCAGAAAAATAGATGAGCCTAGACGAATAATGATTAAGGCTGGAGTTTTAAAAAATGCAGATGGTTCTGCTTACATTGAATTTGGTGAAAACAAGATTTTAGCGGGAGTCTTTGGCCCAAGAGACGTTCATCCTAAACATATGGCAAATACTGATACCGGAATTATTCGCTGCAGATACCACATGTCTCCTTTTTCAGTAACCGAAAGGAAAAATCCCGCCCCTTCAAGAAGAGAAATTGAAATTTCCAAAGTTATCAAAGAAGCACTAGAACCTGCGGTAATTCTTGAACAATTCCCAAGAACAGCTGTTGATGTTTTTATTGAAATTCTTCAAGCCGATGGTGGTTCACGTTGTGCAGCACTTGATGCTGCGTCTGTAGCCCTTGCTGATGCAGGAATTCCAATGAGAGATATGGTCTCTGCAATTGCCGCAGGAAAAGTTGCAGATACAATTGTTTTGGATGTAAATAATGAGGAAGACCAAGCAGGTCAAGCAGATATGCCTGTTGGTTATATGCCAAACATGGAAAAAGTAACTTTAATTCAATTGGATGGAATTTTAACACCAGATGAATACAAAAAATGTGTAGAGACTGCAATTAATGGTTGTAAATTAGTTTATGATCTTCAAAAAAAGGCACTTCACGAAAAATTCTTTTCTGATGGAGGGCAATCATAATGGGACATACAACACTAATTGATGATCTAAAAAGTAGCAAGATTCGTGAATTGCTTGAACAAGGTCAAAGAATAGATGGACGCGCTTTTGATGAACACCGTCCAATCTCTATAGAAATTGGTGTCATTCCAAAGGCAGAAGGTTCTGCACGTGTTCATTTAGGAGACACTGTTGTTGTTTCTGGAGTTAAAGTTCAACCCGACAAACCCTTTCCTGATATGGGTGATAAAGGAATTTTTATTTGCACTGCGGAAATTTTGCCACTTGCTCATCCGAGTGTTGAACCTGGTCCGCCAGGTGAAGACGTTATAGAATTAGCTAGGGTTGTTGATAGAGGAATTCGTGAAAGTGGCATGGTTGATCTATCTCAACTTGTATTAGAAAAAGACAAATCAGTTATTGGAATTTTTGCAGACAATAGTGTTATTGATCACGATGGGAATCTTTTTGATGCATGCTCATACGCATCAACTGCTGCAATTCTTTCAACAAAGATTCCAAAATGGGAAATACAAAATGACTCTCCAGTTAAAATTGAAGGTCAGGAGTTTGATGCGCCAATTACAACCCTTCCTGTTTCTGTAACAATGGGAAGAATTGGTGAGCACATCATTGTTGATCCTAATGGTGATGAATGGGAGTGCCTAGATGCTAGAATTACAATTACCACAAACTCGGATGGAAATATTTGTGCTCTTCAAAAGGGCGGCCACGATGGATTCACACTAGAACAACTAAAAAAATGTGGAGAAATTTCTACATCTGTGGGTTCAAAAATTAGAGAAACCATTAAACAATCGAAACAAGGCGGTCAATAAAATGGCAAAAAGAAAGTCTCTCAAAGGACTAGGTGCAAGATACGGAATCAAACCTAGAAAACAGTACACACAAATTCATACCTTGATGAAAGAAAAAAGAGCATGCCCAGACTGTGGCTCAAAAAAATTTGGCAGAGAAGCAGTAGGTATTTGGAAATGCAAAAAATGTGGATTCAAAATAGCGGGTACTGCTTATGACGTTAAAATTTAGCGCAAATATCACCATAGATGCCAAAGAAAAAACAAAATCAATATTTGATTCAATAAACACTGATAACAAATTTTATCCAGATAATCCAACAAATACAAAAATTTCTTTCAACAAAGTCATTTCAATTTCAATTGATGCAAAGCAACTCTCACATCTAAGAGCCAATCTAAATTCTACTCTGAGATTAATTCAAGCAAGTTTTGATTCAATTGAATCGGTAAGATTATAAGAAAACTAGCATCTTTACCCAATACATGTCTTCAGGTCAACAAATTCCGCCATGGTTGCAAGAACAAATTATGAAAATGCAACAAGCACAACAAAGTCTACAATCAATTCACATGCAGAAACAACAATTAGAAATGGAGTTAGCAGAATCTGACAAAGCACTTGAAGAGCTAAAAAAAGCATCAGATGACGATCCTGTTTACAAACATGCTGGCTCTATTTTGATAAAATCAAACAAAAAAGACCTTATTGCTGAACTTGAAGAGAGAAAAGAACTTGCTAATACACGTTCAACTGTCTTAAAAAAACAAGAAGAGCGAGTAAAAGAAAACATCAAAGAGCAAGAATCTAAAATAAATGAAATGATCAAAAATGCATCATCTGGAAGCAGCACACAAAATGCCCAAGAAGCAACAAAGTCTTAAGATTCCATACAAAATATTAACAAAATAACTTTATCTAAATTGTGAATTTGAAAAACTTACGAATTGTAGTTGATGAAAGAGAAAAAAAAAGTGGAATTCCAGATCTTTTAAAAACAGTTGGAATAAACATTGAAATGAAAACATTACCTATTGGTGATTACATAGTAGCACCAGAAACTGTTGTCGAAAGAAAAAGCATCAAAGATCTCATCTCATCTGTTTTTGATGGACGATTATTTGATCAATGTAATCGATTAAAAGAACACTTTGATTTCCCAATAATTTTGATGGAAGGAAATGTAGATGAAATAATTGAAATTACAGAAAACCCTTTGATATTTTATGGGGCATTGTCATCAGTTGCTTTGGATTTTAAAATTCCAGTAATTGCTACACCTAGTGCTGATCACACTGCAAAATTATTAGTTTCAATGTGCTCAAGAAAAGATATATCCAAAGGTCCATTTTTAAAAAAAATCAAAAAATCAAATGATATTCAGTTACAACAGCTCGCAGCTATCTCAAGTTTACCAGGAGTCGGTGAAAAACTTGCAATTAGAATGCTCGAAAAATTTGGTTCGCCATTAAAGGTCTTTAATGCAAGCTCAACCGAATTAGCTAAAGTAGAAGGATTAGGAAATGCTAGAGCAAAAAAAATTAAAAAAATGTTAGATGCTAAAAGCAAACATCTCAAAAAATCAAATCAAACTACACTGTAAATTGCAAACATCATGCATTATTTTTGATTAATTTTCTTTTTAATAAAGTTCCGCACAACGGACATTCAGAACCTGTTTCAAAGTTCTTTTTGCAGCCTGGACAGTAATGAATCCAATTTCCAACATCATTTATTCCCGAAGTCATAAGTGGTAAAACTTTGATATTGATCTTTTTTGCTACATTTGATATGGCAAAATCATCAGTTATGATTTCGCCATTCATTTGCAGACACAAAGCAATTGCAGATATATCTTGTTTTGAAAGTTGATTAAAATCGCCTGTTTTTTTAGATGTTGCAATAATTTTGTCTACAAACACTTTCTCAGGATCTAAAATTTTTAATCTGTTTGTATGCAATAAGGTATCTATAGCATCATGATTTTTTTTGATATGTTTTATTTCATCAAAAATTAATGATGTTGTAAAAAATTCATCTGTTGTTCTAAATGGTATTCCTGCGTAGAATGCACTAGCATCTAAAATTCTAAAAACCAAGTCTATTCATTTGACGTAAGCCACGTTTCTTCAGCCTTACAAACACTGCTTGTTTTTTGTATTTTCTTATAATGATTGGCTCTTCAAATCCTGCAGATTTTACAACCTGTGCATCCATTACTACATTGCAATCATGAGAACTAGTGATCTGGATTTTTTCATCTGGAACAACTATTGATTCAAGCCTGTAAACTGGCGCAACAGGAGTTATGATTAGAACATCTAAGCTTTCATGAAGAATTGGACCTCCTAAAGAAAATGAATGCCCTGTAGATCCACTAGGTGTTGCAATGATTAGGCCATCCATTTTTTGTGTTACTGTATCATCTTGAAATTTTATTTCAATCTCTGCCGTCTTTGTGAGATTTTTTCTAATGATTAAGATTTCATTTAATGCTGGAGGAAAGTCTTCCCCGCCACAAGATGCAACAACCCTAGTTCGTTTATCAAGAAAAATTTTTCCGCTAATTATTTGCTTTATTGCTGTATCAATCTGTTCTATGGTGATTTCAGATAAGATTCCTCTGTTGCCACCTACATTAATTGTAAGCAGAGGAGTCTCATTTTCTAAATTTCTAAATGCTCTAAGTGTTGTTCCGTCTCCTCCAAGTGTTACTGCCAAATCTAACTTTTCTTTTTTCAATTCCTGCATGGTTTCTAGTTTTTTACAACCTTGAACTAAAACAGGCGAGATAGTAAACACCTTGGATTTTTTTGCAAGAAATTTTTTTGCTACCTTTTTTGCAGCTTCTTCAGCCTCTTTGTTGCCAAATTTACTTACTACAGCAACTCTGTTTAATTTCAAACAGCAAATATCGAAAGATTCTCCTTAAAAATGGTAGTTTTCTGAACCATATTGGGAAAAACAATTAAAAACAATTACAAACGAAGAGTCGATGAATGAGTTACGCACATCCTGAAGTTTTAGTAGATACAGAGTGGGTAGCAAATAACCCGCCAAATGATAGTAGAAAATTTGTTGAGGTTGACTATGACCCTGAAAATGGCTATAGAAAAGGACACATCAGGGGCGCCAGTTTAATCTGGTGGAAGCGTGACATTAATGATCCTGTACGAAGAGACATTATTAGCAAAAAACAATTTGAAGAATTGATGAGTAAAAATGGAATCAAACCAGATACGGAAGTAATTCTTTATGGCGACTTTAACAATTGGTTTGCAGCATTTGTTTTTTGGGTATTCAAGTACTATGGACATGAAAATATCAAAATTATGAATGGTGGTAGGAAAAAATGGGAATTGGAAAACAGAGAATATACAACTGATGAGCCAAAGCTCCAAGCAACTGAATACAAATCTGCTCCCCCTGATGAGGGGTTAAGAGCTTATCTGTTTGATGTATGGCGTTCATTAGATAAAGTTGACTCAGTAATGGTAGATGTTCGTTCTCCCAAAGAATTTACTGGTGAAATTACAGCTCCACCAGAATATCCGATGGAGCATGCACAAAGAGGAGGACATATTCCAGGTGCAAACAACATTCCATGGGCAACAGCTGTTAATGATGCAGATGGAACTTTCAAATCCGTTGATGAATTAAACAAAATTTATCAGCCAAAAGGTGTTACAGCAGACAAAGATGTTATATGTTATTGTAGAATTGGTGAAAGATCATCACATACTTGGTTTGTATTGAAATATCTTCTCGGTTACCCAAAGGTTAGAAATTATGATGGCTCTTGGACAGAATGGGGCAACATGATTGGAAACCCAATTGAAAAATAAGTTGAGCCAAGATCTACCTATTTTAAAAAAAGGAAGCTTCTATTCAATTAGAGATGGACGCAATGTTCTGATTATGGAAGACAGAACAAAACGTCGTTTACCTGTCAAAGAAAGATCAATTGATGAAAAATTCAATGTAGAAGCTGAAAAAGGGATGATTCATGATATGGATGGAATTGGCCACTGGGTGTCAATTAGATGGTTTTTTCCAAAAAGCGAATACGATCTTCAAAAGGTGCTTGTACATGCTGAAGCCATGGAAAAAAAATACACAGAACTGCGAGAACTTACTTGTCCAGAAGACGACGAGTAGATAAGATTTTTAAACAAATTCGATGAACTGAAAGCAATGTCACTTCTTCTAAAAGATCGTGTATACACTATGGAGTCGCCCACCGCAAAAAGAGGTGTTTATCCGCTTCATGGCTACAAATTAGGTCTGTACAGACTACCTATCAAATTAGAAGATCCTTTAGAAATCCAATCAATCCATGATGGTCTTAAAGATACATTTGAGATGGACATGTTTGCAGACAGAATTTATGCTACTTACAAATGGAAAGAGAAAAACATGGATGATCCGGATGCGGAAGACTATGAAGAAGTTGAATTAAGTGTTACAGTGGAAATTGTAACTGGCGAAGTTGTTGATTTAATTTACCAAATTTTTCCAATTGAAAAATTTGGTGACCATAATTGGGTTAAAGATTATAGGAAAAAAGCAGATCACTATGCAAAAATGGTTATTGATACTATTTTACGAAACACAATTCTTGCTGATAAAATGATTGAATCCTTAATGACGTCAGAAAAAATTACTGAAGATCATGCATTGATAAAATTAGAAGAAATGACTCCATTAGCACAAATTGTTCCAGATGCAAAACCAAAACCTGTTAAAAAAGAAGAACCACAAGAAGCTGCATCTGGTGCACCAACTGGACAAGTTTGGAAGGGCGGTGAACCAAAACCCGGACCAATCGATGTTGAATTCAAATCAAAGATGGGACCAACCGCGCCATACAAAACACCTGATGGTTATACCATTAAGACGTGGGGACGCGTCGGTACAGATAATGGTGTTATGGGAGTTTGGGGAGAATTTGTTTCAGTTGATTATGACATTTGTATTGCAGATGGAGGATGCATAGATGCATGTCCTGTCGATGTTTACGAATGGTTTGATACTCCAGGAAATCCAGCTTCAAGTAAAAAACCATTAATGTCAAAAGAACCAGATTGTATCTTTTGTTTAGCATGTGAAGGGGTTTGTCCTCCACAGGCAATCAAGATTTTTGAGCAAAAATAATACTTTTTCATTGCAAATATAAATACAGAGAATTGATTTGCCCATATAGGAATGGGCGCTAATCCTTTCACGCAATTAATTTTTGATCTCTTCATAATTGCTGCAATTTTGATAACTGCATATACTTGTAATTTTTACTATTTAGCATATCTTTCGACTCGACGAAATGAGAAACACAAAGTCATCCCTATGGATGCGCCTTCTGTAACTATTCAACTTCCAATCTATAATGAAAAATACGTTGCGGCACGTCTTGTCAATGCGGTATGCGCGCTAGATTATCCAAAAGACAAAATGAGAATAATGGTTTTGGATGATTCTGATGATGATACAGTTGAGCTTTTAGAAGACTTGGTAAATGACTACAAGTCTAGAGGATTTTTGATTGAGCATATTAGGCGTGGAACGCGAAGGGGCTACAAGGCAGGAGCTCTTCACTATGCAATGAAAACAACTGATACAGAATTTGTCGCAATATTTGATGCTGACTTTATTCCACCGAATTGGTTTCTAAAAAGAGCGGTTCCATTTTTTTCAAAACCCAAGATTGGATTAATTCAATGCAGATGGGGACATGTAAATGAAAACTATTCTGCAATTACCCAAGCACAAGCATTAAGCTTAGACTTTCATTTTTTAATTGAACAAAAGGCAAAAAGTAATTCGCATCTTTTCATGAATTTCAACGGAACTGCAGGTATTTGGAGACGAGAATGCATTGAAGATGCTGGTGGTTGGCACACTGCAACACTAGTTGAGGATCTTGATCTAAGTTACAGGGCACAGATGAAAGGATGGAAATGTCTTTTCCTTCCTGATATTGTTGTTGATGCAGAACTTCCTGTTCAGATGAATGCGGCAAAACGACAACAGTTTCGTTGGGCTAAAGGTTCAATCCAATGTGCAATTAAATTACTTGGAGACATTGCAATAAAGAAGAAAATTGCAATAGAGGCAAAGATTCAAGCATTTGTCCAACTTACAAGGCATGTTGTTTATCCATTAATGCTGATTCAGTTTCTCGCATTGCCAATTCTTTTGGCATCTGACATTAATCTCTATATACTAAGTTTCATTCCGGCATTAACAATTGCTGCATACATGGCAATGGGTCCGGGCGCATATCTTTTGGTGATTCACAAAGTATATGATAAATCGTGGAGATCAAAAGCCAAAGTTTTACCGTCATTGCTAGTTTACACTGCAGGAATGTCTGTCAATAATACTGTTGCAGTTTTTGATGCAGTTTTCGGAAAGAAAAATGAGTTTTTAAGAACTCCAAAATATGGAGTATTAAAAAATTCTAATGATTGGAAAAATAACGTATACAATTTACCTTTCTCTAAAACAACACTCCTTGAGATTTTCTTTGGAATTTATGGTTTGTTAGGAATTCTAGTTTCCATTTTCTCAAATAATCCGATTTTTGCACCAATTATTGGAATTCAAACAGTTGGATTCTTCTATATCTCCTATCTGAGTTTGTCTCATTCAAGATTTAAAAGAAATAAATCCAGCATTTCTCACGTTATTACAAAGGAAGAAAAAATGGCTAATTATTTTTACAAACTCGCAATGATTGGAATTGTTGCCATCATTGGATTTGGTGCTTACATGGCATTTGCAGGATATCTAAATGACGTGTACCCATTGGATCTTTCAAGAGGTCACTTGGAAGGAATAGGAGCTTCTTCTGACCCTGAAACTATTATGAATCATCTTAAAGCAATCAAAGGATTTCTACCAGAAGAAGGAAATCCTGTTTGGATTTTTCCAACTGAAACAACTAACTTTGCTAGGATGCAAGCTGATTTAGATGAAGCAATTGCACTCACCGAAGTAATTGCTACTGTCCCTAAAGACAGCTCTGCTTTTCACACTGGTTTGCTTGACATTAAAGAAAGTGCAAACATTCTAAATGAAAATATTGAAGATGCTACACCCTATATGTATGCAAGTGTATCAAACATTATCTTTTCTTCAGTATGGATTGTTGGAATCCTGGCAATATTTGCAGTGCTAAAACGAAAGAAGGATCAACTAAAGACATATGATGCTTCTGAAGATGTCTAAGAAATATTCAACTCTTTTCTAATTTCATCAACAGCTCTGATTCCAAAGATATCTCTAACCTGTTTCACTCTGATTGATTCTTTTAATAAATCTCTTCCAAGACTATTTATTAAAATGTTAAAGACGTCTGAAAATCTTATTTCCCATTTGTCTGCACAATCAAAAATTTTACTTACGGCCCATTGCCTTACTTCATGAGGAACTGGAATTTTTTCTTGCGCTTCAATTGAAAGCTTGTCAAACAAGTTGATAATATGAGTAGTTTGTTCTGCCATGCTTTCAAGATCTTTTAACTCTCCATATTTTGATTCTGAATTCATTCTGATATTGGATTGAAATTCAGACAATTTCAAAAGAGCCATCATTTCTTTCGATGTATCACTTGTTGCTTTGCTTGTGGTTCCTTTTAGCCCTTGTAATTCTTGGAAAACCTTGTCAGTTTTACTATGAAATTCAGAAGCGGAGGTCTCTGATCTTTTTACTAGGTCAGAAATGCTAGAAATTTTTTCTTCTATAGAATTGGTTTTATTTGATACACTTTCTTTAAACTCTGAGAAATCTGATTGCATGGATTTTAGACCTTCTCCAACAAATGCTGACGAATCTGCTCTTTTTACTAAAGAATTAATTTCAGACTCCATGGAATCCATTTTGCCAGAAAGGCTTTCTAAAGATTCAGCTTTAGTAGAAACTGTTTGAAATTGTTGCTTTAAACCATCAATTACTCCTTTAAGAATTTGAATTTGTTCAGCCTTGCCAGAAATTGCTTCAATTTTTCTTTTAATATCGTCCAGATCTTTTCCAACAGATGATGAAGTGTCCGTTTTTGCAGAAACCTTTCTTAGATCATCTCTCACCTCATCAATTCTCTCAGCAATTTTAATAATCATTTGAGAATTGTTCTTTATTGAATCCATGCTTTGGGAAACTTTTTGTGATAGCTTTTCAGTTTCAGGTGTTCCTTCTCTAATTTTTGTAATTTCTTCTTGTAGCCTGGCGGTTTGATCGTTAATTTTTGTTACTAGGTTTGTTTGACCCTTTACTTGATTTAATCCAGCAAAAAGTTTCTGAGTATCATCTTCAAGTATGTTTATTTGCTTTGATTGTTTTTGAATATGTTCTAATGCTGAAGTGAGAGAGTCTATCATATTTTTCATTGTAACCAAAACCTTTTGATTTTCGGTAAAAATTTTTGTCATCGCTTTAATCTCTTTGGATAATGTTTTAGTTGAATCTGAAATTGTAGCAACTTTTTTTAAAACCGCAGTGTTTGAAGGTTCCTTTTTTGTTGCTTTAGTTGTTTTTGACTTTGTAGTTTTCTTTTTAGCTTTTGTTGCCATGTGCTTTGATTACAAAGTGTGGATAAAAAAGTTAGGAAAAAAAATTAGAAGAGCTAATTGTTGACAATTTCTGGTTCATGAAGCAATTCATGAAAAGTCTTTTCGACTAATCCGTTCATGCTTTCCACGAAATTTTTTGTGCAATATTCACATCGAATCATAGCATACGGTACTATACCGTACTATTAATAATCAGGTAATTGTGTCGTAACCTGATGGTTTTGCAGTCAGATACCCCAGGTGTCTTACATCATCAATCAGCTCACCTAATCATCACTCTGCTTCAAAATCAAGAAGTCTAACTGTTTTTAAAGAATTTAGTTACAAGCGATCATATGCAGTATAATTTTTTACAAATTGATTCGCAAGAAATCCAAAGTTCCCTAAATCAAAGTGTTTCAAATATTATAGAGCAGATTACTCCTGAATTACCACACACCACTTTTGTCACTGATCTCGCCATTATTATGATTCTAGCTGCAATTGTTACATTGGCATTTTTCAAAATAAAACAACCATTAATCATTGGTTACCTGTTTGCGGGAATGTTAATTGGTCCGCTATCGCCATTGTGGGCTTGGTTGCTTCCTGAAGGAGGCCCGCCCTCTGGAACAATAGAAGGAGTAGGTGTTTTGTCTGATATTTCTGCATTGAATCTTTTTGCAGAAATTGGCGTAATATTATTACTGTTTGTTATTGGAATTGAATTTCCATTTGCCAAAATTCGTTCAATAGGAAAAGTTGCTGTGGGAGTCGGAACAATTGGACTATTTACCACTCTTGGGGCTGTATTTATTGCAGCAAATTCTTTTGGCATGAATTTTATGGATTCATTGTTTTTAGCAGCAGCTCTTTCAATCAGCAGTACTGCTATAATTGTAAAAATACTCGAAGACGCTGGAAAAATTAAAAAAGAATCATCAATTTTGGTTTTGGGAATTTTAATTGTAGAAGACGTAATTGCAGTCATTTTAATTTCTTCATTACAATCCATTGCTTTAGTTGGAACCGTTTCCATTGAGGGAATAATTGTTGTTATAATTGTAGCAGCAGGTCTAATTGTAGGAACCTTTACCATTGGAACTAAAGTCATCCCACCACTAATTGACAAGGTTGCAGCTGCTGAACACCGAGAAATTCTTTTGTTAAGTATTCTTGGTGTATGTTTTGGCTATTCTTTACTGGCAAATGTTGTAGGATTGTCTGTTGCGATTGGCGCATTTCTTGCTGGGGTTTTGGTAGCTGAATCAAAATCAGCTGAAGTTTCAAAAATTCTATCCAGCCCTATAAAGGACATGTTTGTTGCAATTTTCTTTGTTTCTGTTGGTGCTCTTATGGATATCAGTCAACTACAAAACTACATCTACCTTGCGATAGCTCTCATAGCAGTAGCCACAGGCATGAAATTTGGAGGAAATCTACTTGGAAACTTTATTTTCAGACAAAAACCTCGAAAATCACTTCGGTCCGCATTTGTATTGGCTTCTCCCCGTGGTGAGTTCTCAATCATTATTGTAAAGGCAGGAGTTGATCTTGGGGCAGTTAGTGCTTTTCTTTTTCCACTAGTGGGAATTATTTCTATTATTACCGCATTTGTTTCTCCATTTTTGATAAAAGCAAGTGACAAAATTGTTCCAAAGATAAAGGATGACTAGAAAATGTCTAATGAAGAAATGAGAAAACTATTAGAAAAAGTACACCAAAACATCACATCATTTGATTACAATGATAGTAAGGTACCATGCATAGTTTTGCCTGAACAAAGATATCTAGAAATTATGAAACAGGTTGCAGGAAAACCTGTATCTGTTGATACAAATTTAAACATTCTACAAGATGGATTAGGACATGTGTTTGTTGAGATTACTTTGACCTTTTCACTAGGAGATATTACAGAAAAAATTATGTTATACGCAAATAACTCCCTAGATTTTTTTGAATCACTAGCTAAAACATCAATGCTTGCATTGTCATCAAGTTCGGATACTGGCAATGAAAACATCTTTATGATTCAGCTCCCTAAACCTGAAAAAGCTGTAAATGCTTTAGAAATTATCAAAAAAGGATTACAATCAAAACCAAACTCTCAAAATTAATCTAAAATTGGTGCAGTTGCCGGGATTTGAACCCGGGTCACGAACTTGGCAAGCTCGAATATTAACCAAACTGTACTACAACTGCTCATCCGATAAAGTCAGATTTCTATATTAAAGCGTACTGCTTTTTTTCAACACTGTTTTTAATCTTAGTTAACTAGGTATAGTGTGGAAGAAAAATTACGAGAAATCATTATTCAAAAAATTAATGATGCCCTTTCAAACGTAGGCGAAATTCAAAATATAGTAAATTCACTTGAAGAGTTACCTCATGAAACTAATGCTTTTTCATACGGAATTGTTATAGGACGATTATACAACTCATTTCATTATCAGTGCAGAAGAATTTTAAAACGAAATCCAACCGAAAAAGAGTTTTCAGAATTTCTTGAAATTCTTAAACTAAAAGAATCAGAAATAAAAAACAAAATTAATTTTTAGATTTTTTATTTTTTAAATCAATAACTTTTATCGAAGGAGTGCCGGGTAATTTTACACAAGCATCTCGTAATGCTTTTTTTGTTACTTCCAAGTGCTCTTTGTTTACACTAATCTCCATGATGCACTGACCTTGTTTAACTCTGGCAGCTAAACTTACTGCTTTACCAAATGCTCGTCTCATTCCTTCTTGCAGTCTGTCTGCACCAGCAGTTGCAATCATTTTATTTTCTCTAAGCAAAACATGTGGATAAATTCTTAATCTTGAAAAATATCCTGTCTCTCCAGCAACCTTTTCAACTGCTTTGTTTGCTGCTAGTCTGCAAGATTCAATTGCCATGTGAGTGATCTGAATTTTTTCATTAATCAATAACTGGACACAATAATCATAATTAGCTGCCTTTCCACCTTGAAATTTTGCTATTTTTGGTTGCGGTTTACCTTTAATGTATTGCTTCCTAGTATATGGTTGGCCATTACCTTTTCTGTAATTTGCTCCATGCATTATGTCTCTTTTTGAAACATTTTGATGCCCATATTTTAACGGTCGCATAAAACTTACAGCTTTGAGGCATAGAAAATCTCATTTCAATTTGTGTATGCTTATATGGAAATTAATCATCAATTCAGCCACAATGGAAATTGAATCAGAACCACTAGTTGAAGGCGAGCTTGTAAAAGACCAAACACTGATTTCAAAAAAAGAGATGCAACAGGCTTTGGAGCAAAAAGGATATGGGGAAATTGCAAATAAAAAATTCTTTTTAAAAGCATTTGAATCTCTATATCTCCTCTATTACGAAAAACTCAAACTCAAAAAAACACATAAAATAATTGATTTTGATTCTTTAATGCAAACCTGTAAAAAATATGATGAAGAGATTCTTACAAAATTTCTAATCTATAGAGATTTGAGGAATAGGGGATATATCGTAAAAGACGGGTTTGGTTTTGGATCTGATTTTAGGGTATATGAAAGGGGACACTTTGGTGAAAAAGGGGCCAAATACTTGATCTTTGGTATGAATGAAGGAACTCAAGAAAAAATTGGGCAGCTTCAAAAAAAAATTGAACAAATTACCCGTATGGGAAAAGAACCAATTATAGCTGTAATAGAAAGGCGTGGCGAAATAATCTATTATAAGATATCCCGAATTAATTTTCTTGAAAATAAAGAAAATATTAGCTTAGAACCATTCAAGTAAATTCTAAAGCCCAGTGAGGCGAGTACTTTAGAAGGTGATTCTGTTCTGCAACAGAGTAATCATACACCTCCACATACTTTGTTTTATTTTCCCATAATTCTTCAAAATCTCTGATCTTTGTTTCAACTCTGGACTTGTCATTCCAGGATGTAAAAACATCCACCGACTCAAAATTCTTGTTTTGAGTATCAAATGTTTCATTTGATGTGCCTGTAAATGCAACCGCATCGTCATGTTCATCAATAAATATGCCGATTTTTTCAGAAAAAGATCCTACAACATCTTCAGAATTTGGAATTGCTATTTTGATTTGTAACTTGTGGTTTTCTACTATTTCTTTTAACATTCTGACTTTACTATCGCGAATAAAACCACCGTTAAATCTGGTATCTTCTCCATTTGTCATCAATCTAGTAAGCAAATCCAAATCTGATGCTTTGAATCTGTGACCAGTAATGATTCTAATTTTGGCTTGGTTTTTTGAAAAATTCTCAAAACCAAGTACAAGAGTACTAAGACTTTTTACAGAAATACTTTCTATACATCTATCATACTCTATACAGTTACTTAGACAAGGAATAAAAAACTCTGATACAATGTCGTCTCTGTCTGAACGGTATTCTTCTTTTAGACTAACTTCTCGTAATCCCAATAATTTTCAATATTGATTTTGTTATTTAAAGAAACAATTTCCAATTTATGTTTGGATGAATCATTCGAATTTCATATATATTCAGAAAAAATCTTACTCTCATGAACAAAGTAGTAAGCTTGGCATCAATTGCAGGAATTGTTCTGATTCTTGCCTTTGCTGTAAATCTTACACCTGCAGAAAATCAAGCAACTGCACAAACAACGCCTTTTCCATCAAGGGAGAAGGTAATCTCCGTTACTGGAACAGCAAGTACTTCAGTTGAACCTGATTTGCTTATCATAACGTTTGGTGTTGAAACACAAGAAAAAACAGCTAAACAGGCTTTAGGTAAAAATTCACAACTCATGAATTCTGTTGTATCAGCTATTCAGGATGTTGGAATTTCTGAAGATGAATTAAGTACATCAAGATTCAACATACAGCCAGTATATGATAGCTATCGTGACGAATCAGGAAGATATACGCAGGAGTTAATTGGATACAGAGTTTCTAATTCAATTTCTGTTGAAACTACAAACTTGAACTTGGCTGCTGACATTATTGATTCAGCAGTAGGAGTTGGAGCAAATAGAATAGATTCTGTATACTTCACACTATCTCCAGAAAAACAACTTCAGATAAAAGATGACTTGATTGGAAAAGCAGTACTAAATGCAAAATCAAAAGCAGAAAATGCATTGTCTCCACTTAATCATAAGATTATTGGTGTAAAGGCAGTTTCATTGTCTGAATTTGGAATGCCGCCTCCAATGCCAATGTTTGCAGGAGATTTTGCTATGGCTGAAGGTGCTGCAGTAAAATCTACGCCAGTATTTTCATCTGAGCAAGATGTTAGCACAACTGCAAGTGTTATATTTCTAATTGGAAGCAATTAGAATTCTTTTTTATTTTTTAAATTTAGATGCTCCCGCCGGGATTTGAACCCGGGATCACAGCCTTGAGAGGGCTGTATGCTTAGCCGGACTACACCACAGGAGCTCGTCAGAAACCATAACAAATCGCAATTTAAAGCAATGTTTTGAGTTTGCATTCAATGGTAAAAATTAGTAAGTTGGATACTTTATAGAAAATCTCGTGTATTTTTTTTTATGGATGTAAAAAATTTTTTAGAAGAACAGTCTCTGAACAGTTTCCCATCTGGATTAGGTGGATGTAAAGCAGAAAACCAAACATTTGATTGCTGTGAATATAACATAACACTCTTTGATAATAAAAAAGAGAATGACACTGTAATCAAATTTGAAAATGAACTAGTGAAAATTCATCACGGTTCATTATATGAAACAAACTCTAACGTTTTAATTCAATACTATGACATGAAAATTCTTTTTGATGAACAATGGGATCTTAAAATGTTATTATCAAAAATTAATGAAAAAAAATATGCGATATTTAGAGATTATGTAAAGAATTGTTTAATTGATGTTTTATTTTGTACATCAAAGACCATGGATGGATTACAAAACTCTGATCCTTTTGCATCTTTATGGGTAAAGTGTGGAGCATTTTTTTTGGCAGATGCAATATCTGGCTTTAATTTGCAACGGCCCAGTCCAACTCATATGTTAGAACAATTAAGAACATTAGAAAAAAACAGAATTAATCAAAGTTTCTCAGTTATTAATGACTGCATTGGGATCGAACGAGCAACTCCTTCATTATTATCAAGAATGTGCAAGTCAACAATAGGATTTTCTGATATGGTTGAAAAAAATGACCATTCTAAAATCATTCAAAAAAAATGTGATTACCTAGTAAATAACGGATTATTATCTGACTGTTATTTTTATTTAGACTACATAAATCGAAATAATATGATAAAAATCAAAGACAACTTGGTACAAAAGCCAGAACTCATTCATGTTTTAAGAGTGGGATTTGATATTGAAAATGACTCCTCCAAAATAGAGAATCAGGCAAATTTGCTTCAAAAAACTGCAAATGAGTTGTTATCTATGCCAAATGATTCATGACTAGTCACTCCTTTCATAACACTAAACTTTTAAAATAAGTAAAACGATCCTCCTCACATGGCAGATCAAGCATGTGGATGCGAAGCTGATACAGGCGATCCAGATTACAAATGTGATTGTGAAATGCAAGGCGCATGCATTTGTAGTAATGATTGTACCTGTAAATGTCAAGTCTGCAAAGAAGCAGTATCCCAATTATAAGAAAAACATATTCTTATTTTTCTTTTTTCAAAATTTTTCTATTCTTCTTCCTCTTCTTCCTCATATCCCCATGTCTTCATGAGATCTTTTTGGAACTTTTCAGCTTGTTTGTCATTTAGCGAGACGCCACAATTTTTGTGTGTTGGAACAACAATCATTCCTTCTAGTTTGAATTCAACCTCATACATGTGAACTTTTGAGCATTCGCACATTGACAAAAATCAATGAATTTTGCCTCTATATTTGCTTATTTGAATAACCTTTAAACAAGTAATTTGAGAAGTTATAATAATTGAAACGTCAGGTTGTTGTTCTATTTGTTGTTGTGATTCTCTTTGTAGGATTGATGCCGATGCAAAATGCATTTGCTCAGGTTGGAGCAGTAACAGGTGGAATAAAGGATAATCCTGGAACTTGGTATGTAGGGGAAGGATTGAAAAAAGGCGATTATTTCTCCTACGAAGTTTGTCATGTTGATTTTCAAGAATGCAGAAATTTTGAACTAGATATTTGGGTGGAAGGAGATGTTTCTGTTGGCTCAGAAGAAAAATGGCTTGTACGTGCAGTAGTATATGATGGATCATTTGTAATCCCTGGAACTATGGAGTTGGGAAAAGTTGCTCCAGAACCAACAGGCGGAACTCCTGAATTAAGCAAGTATAGGGGCGCATTTAAAACCTCGATAGTATGGCTTTCTGCTTTTGCAAACGCAAATGAACCAAAACAATTCAACAAACCCTCTTGGGGAAAAATTGCAAACATTGGTGGCGAACAAATCATTCCAACTGAAATGCAAACAATTTCTGTTCCTGCTGGAACATACGAAACAGCCCTAATTACTTGGAAGACTGGTGGACAAACAAGTAAAGTTTGGGTATTGGATGGATTTCCTTTTCCAATAAAGGCAGAAACCTGGACTCATGTTTCTGAAGGAATTCCGCCCCCAGAATATCGATTTAAGTTATTAGACTATAAAGAAAATGTTCCAAACAATCCCTTTGCAAATGTTGTTCCAAACTTTCCTGGAGCAATAAAAGAGGGTTGTCCTAAAACCATTGATCTCAAAAGTGTCAAGCATTCTACAAAAAACTTCTCTTATCTTTTGCATGTAAAATATGGACCAGAAACCCCAACATCTGGATGTCAAATTACGTGGTTTATTAATTTCTTAAATCAGTTTGATGAAACCGAATTTTTAAACCAAGTACAGTATGACATTCTGGTTGTTGATGATAATCTAAAACCACTTAGGTCGATTGCCGGAGAAGAGGGACAGAATTTTCTCTATTCTCCATCTGGACAGGTACACAGAACTACAGTTGTTAAGGAAGATGCAGGAATAGCTCACTATGTTATTTGGATTTATGGTTTAGCTCCAGAGTATGTTGTACCATCAGAAGCTCCAGATTATTTGCAAATAGATATTCCAATTACTGGAAGTACTCCTGGCGTACCTCCATCTATACCGCCTCCCCCGCCTTCTAGCTCCAGCGTTCCAAGCTGGATTAAAACAACCGCAGGATTCTGGGTGGATGGATTCTCATCTGACGGTGAATTTGTGAATGCAATACAGTTTCTGATAAATGAAGGAGTTATTGTTATCCCTCCAACTGTCTCCGGTCAAAGTACTGGCACTGAAATTCCCTCATGGATTAAAACTACCACCGGATTCTGGGTGGATGGCTTCTCATCTGATAAAGAGTTTGTTTCAGCAATTCAGTGGTTGATTGAAAATGGCATTATGAAAATAGCCTAAAACTAAAAGTCTGGCTTGATTTCTCTTGGTTGGTCTGTTTAGTTATCCAAAACGTCATCTAAAAAAACTAGTTAAAAATGGAGACTATAAAGAAGCAATTGCATTTGGCGAAAGTATAGAAAAAAAATTTTCCCAAGACTCTGATTACTATTTCATAATGGGTAGCATTTACTATATTTTAGAAGATGCAAGCAATGCCTTATCCTATTTTGAAAAGGCATTATCACTAAATCCAAATGATGCCGAAACACTTCTTTTGAAGGCAAATGTTCATGCATTTCTAAAAGAGGCTGAGCAGGTAAAGGATTGTTGTAAAAAAATCCTTGAGATAGATCCAGATAACGCCGAAGCAAAAAACATCCTGAAAAACTTGGAAAAATAATATTACTATGAAATAACAATTATTCTATTTTCAATCAAATATTCAATTCCTTTGATAAAATCTGAATCTGAAATCTTTCCTTCGTTCCACCATTTCGCATTTGTTTTAATCCATGAAGGTATTTCTTTGACTGTAACTGACTGTTTTTGATCAATTTCTGAAATTCTAATAATTTTCTCCTTGATTAAATATTGAAGACCTGTTGCAAAGGTTGCATCGTCAATTTGATTATTTGACCACCAACCCGCATTAGTCTTTACCCAGTCAGGAAGAACAAATGGAACAAAATCAAACTTTGCAGAAAATGTATTAGCATCTTTTCCGGTAACTTTGATAGTATATCCTCCAAAAGGTTTCCACTGTAACCCGCCTGTCAAAATAGATGCTGTGAATTTTAAATCATTATCTAGTGGCAAATCGTTTTGAAGCATGGTGTTTCCATTTGGCCCTAAAATAGATAATGTTACAAAACTCAAATTTTTTGGATTTGTTACCTTACCAGAAATGTTGATTGTTTCACCATACACATAAACCGATTTATCTATTGATCCTGAAACAAAGTTCATCACAAGTGGGGCTTGCGGATTAAAAGTACCGGCAATTTTGCTTCCCACAATAGTTACTTGTTCGGTTTCATCAAAAAGTGAAATTGTCAAAATTGAATTTTTTTGAGATTTATCCACATCAAAATCTGTGATCTGAGTCTTATCCAACCAAACCAAAAAAGGACCCTGAATTAACTCATGAGGTAAAACCACCAAAAACGTGTCATCAGAAAGTTTTCCTGCAAAGGTAAAGGTGATGCTTTTTCGCAACACTTCAACTTCTGCCTCTACTAATTTTCGGTTCACCTGATATGAAATATCGAATGTATCATCCGTTCCAGGTACCTTGACGTCTCGTAAAACCTTAGTGTTGTGTGTCGATGCTTGAACTGTAGCTGTGGAAAATACCAGCAAAAAAAACATTGTCGCAATTGTAATAACATGAAAAGAGTTTTTCATTTTATTTTTACACACTTGATTTCATTTAAACAGTTTGTGAGCTCTGAAAAGACAACATTTTTGAAAATAATTATAACAATTGAATTGCTTTGTTTCATTGTTAACAACGGCGTCTCATCCTATCTTTCTTGATATTAGGTGGTCAACACTCCATTTTCCAGAACCTAAAATAAATAACATTATTGCTAACCCTAAAAGACTCACATCTTTCCAAAGACTAGGACCGTTTACAAAATCCATTCCAAAAACAATTCCGGTTGCAATTAAAAGTATGATTTGAGTAAATGTTACTAATCTAGTCATGAATCCAACTAAAAGTAAAACTCCGCCTATTGCTTCAATAGCACCTACTGCCATAGTTACATTTAGTGCAAAACCACTTGTGATTCCCGTCACCTGAGATAAAACATCAGCTATTTGTTGTGGGTTTGTGTACATGGTATATCCTGACCATGCAAATGCAAACGCTAAACCAAACCTGGCCAAAAAGAATGCCAAGTTTGAAAGCTTTGTTGTTTGCATGTTAAAAAAGATACTAAGCATTGACCTGCATTTTGCAGTAATATTTCCAGATAAACGTGATTGAACTAATTCTGAAAGTATATGACCCTGTGATTGTTGGTTTTTGGTTGAAATTCCCAAATAATTTGAAATTAAATTTGAAAGATATTTTTGATCAGAACGATAAAGTGTTTTTCCTTTTTCCATGGTCTCCATGATGTGAACTAATCTTCCTTGGTCTCCAACCTTGAGGTCAAGTAAGCGCTGTACAGTATCCTTTGATATGGTCATCAATCCACTTGCCATGGATTCGTTGTATGTGAAAATTACAATAAAACCGGTTCGTAGTATTACTTCGAAATGGTTATAACAAATTTGTGAAATTTTATGCAAAAGGGTTATTTCGGCTTGTATACATTATCAAATAACCAATCACAAAAATCAGATACTTTGTCTGAAAACTTGCACCAAATATGAAGAGAATGGGGTAGGACATCAATTCTTCCGTTTTCTGCTCGTACTCTGACTCCTTCCTTTTGTTCATACATGTATGCATCCTGAACCTCTGCATCATTTCCAAAAATTTCACTTGCTTTTGTTTTTATGATACTACGGGAAATTGGAAAATTCGTTTTTGATTGGTCAACGATAATGCTAAGGTCTTGTTTGCCGTACGAATCAAAGTCATTGATTTTTTCTCTCTCTGGAAAGTTTACAACAAGCTTGATTCCATATTTTTTTCCAACACCTGAACCAATCTCTGTGATTTTTGTAAAGGCCATTGCAGGATTTCGTTTCAGCATTAATCTAATTTGAGGTAAATTGCTTTTCAGTTGAGCTTGTAAATCTTCTGTAATTGTTCTAAAACTCATTATAATGAATTATTGATTTACCATTATATGCATTGATTTTTTTACATGTAGAAACTACAACTTTTGATGGCTTTACCAATCGATAGTGGAACCACCCCATATGATGAATCTGCAGGACGAGATACTACTGTTGAAGGATATAAAATCACTTGTATAGAGTTCATCAAAGACATTTCCAAGGATTATCTTGCATGGGTTGATAGATATCAACTACCTGCAGATGAGGATAAAAAAAGACGAGCAGCAATAGCGTCGACCATAGAAAGAACCAATGATTGGATTGCCAAAGTAGCTCAAACCTTCAAGGGAGTAGATGTTGTAATGAATGATGGAATTCAAAAAATGGCAGAAGCCACAGCTGGAAAACCATTTCAAATTGGAGTCTTTGTAAATCAAACATCAAGCTATACTATGTCAAAACCTGGAATAATTGATGTAAATGTAAAAGCATCTGGTAGAAAGGGAAGAAAAACAAAACTTGGTTTTCATTTCAAAGATGATAGGTTCAGAATGGAATCTACTGCCAAAGTAGCCATTGATCAAACAAATCTGCCTCAAGAAGAATATGACCTTATGGACATTCATCTAAAACTTGACGCAAGAGAATGCAAACAACGTGATCTTATTTCATTTACAATAACTATCGCTGAAATAGAAAATGGTATGGAAGTTGACAAGCGTGGAGTTTCTACAATTATTCACATAGTGTAACTTCTAAAACAACTCGTTTTTCTTTAGCACGTTCTTCATCAGGATACTTTAACTCTGAAATCTTTTTTGCCAATTCTTCATCAGTAACAACTGATGCCTTGCCTACAAGTTGTTTCTTATCAAAACTAACCTTAACATCGGGATTTTTTGTTGCATTTTGAAACCAATCTCCATCAGGTTTGTGCCTTGAAAAATAGATTTTATCATTGTACAAAACAGCCCTCAACCAGACAGAGTGCTCTTTTCCAGTTTTTCTTCCCTTTGTTGTTAGCACAGCTTTAACTACATTACTCACGGACAAATTTTCCTTGTCAAGTAATTTAACCTCATTGATAGAAAATCCTGATATCTGATATCATAAGCAAACCTTTCAATCACTTGCCATGTCAACTAAACTAGAAGGCGTGACCCCTAATTTAGCAACAGCAGATGAATTTACAGGAAAAAAGGTTGTTGATAGGGAAGGTATTGAATACGGAAAAGTAAAGCATATTCACATCAACCAAGAAACCTTGGCAGTTTCTGGCGTGACAATCCATGAAGGTTTTCGTAAAGAATACTTTTTACCAGAAACATACATTGATAGATTCACAAAAGAGACTCTATTGCTAAGTACCCCTCCTGTAAGATCTGGTATCGAAGTTGTAGATATAGACGGTCATAAATTAGGCAAAATAAAACGACTACATAGACATCCAGACACAAACGAGTTAGAATCAATTGAAGTGACTGGTGGACTATTACACACAAAGATTCTATCAAAATCAGAAATTTGGGGTATAGGAGAACAAGTAAAACTCAAAGTCACAAAAGAAGAATTCAAAAACCTAGAATAATCCCAACAATCTTTATTTTAATTCATTTTTTATTCATTATTAATGTCATTTGATCCTGAGGTTCGTGAAATAATTCAGATAAACATTAAAGAACACATTCGTGGAATTCCAATTCTTTTACGAGAAATTTTACCACAAATGCAAAAAGTATGGAAATTTGATAATGCCTTTAATTTTGCATATGGTTGGTATATTGGAAGACTGGAATGTCACGCTCAACACATATTTTTTGATGAAATTGGACAATGGCCTGAAGGAGAACAGCTTTTAGAAATTAAGGAAATGATAGAGGTAAAAGGAAAAGAAATTAGAGAAAAAATATCAGAAAACCTTCCTGATTAAGATTTTTTTTCTAGGCACTCCTTGCAAGTAATAATGCCTTCTTGCACTGTGACATCAACATTTGATGAATTACAAATATGACATAATCCTTTCATGAAATTTGCATTTTCATATCTACTTAAAATTTTTTATGAGGATCGATTTTCTTCCTAGTTCCCTCACAAACACATGATCTTAAAACTGTTAGCAATTTATAATTGCAAAAATCCATCTCACTGTTGAAAACAATAGAAACCAATTCCCTTGTTAAAAAATTTGGAAATATGACAGCAGTTGATGATGTCTCATTTAATGTGGATGAAGGTGAAATCTTTGGATTTCTTGGACCAAACGGTGCTGGAAAGAGTACAACCATGATGATTCTAACCACTCTGCTAAAACCAACATCAGGACAAGCAATTGTTGCAGGCTATGATGTAGTTAGTCAGGCGAAAAAGGTTAGAGAAAACATTGGGTATGTGCAACAAGACATCGCAGTTGATGAGTATCTTACCGGTAGAGAAAACTTGTTGCTTGAGGGAAGACTAAACCACATTCCAAAAAATTTGATTAACAAACGAATTGATGAAGTTTTAGAGTTAATTGAGCTCAAAGACAAGCAGGATCATGCTGTGATTACATTTTCTGGAGGGATGCGAAAAAGATTAGACATTGCTGGCGGTCTGCTACATAGGCCAAAGGTTCTTGTTCTTGATGAGCCAACAGTTGGATTAGATATTCAAACTAGACGAAAGATTTGGGAGTATATCAGGCAGATTCATAAAGAATTCAACATGACGATTTTTCTTTCTACACACTACATGGAAGAAGCGGATAAACTCTGTGACAGAGTTGGAATTATAGACTATGGAAAAATTCAAGTAATTGATTCACCACAATCAATGAAAAACGCTTTGGGTGATGAAGTAGTTTCATTTCAAGTTGATGATAATGTTACAAATTCTAATTTAGTTTCACAATTAAAAACAATTTCTCTTGTTAAAGATGTCTCTGCAAAAAATAACCAAATTGTTGTTTATACTGCAAAAGGTGCTGAATTGATTCCACAAATTTTTCAACTAACTTCAAAGTTAAAAATAAAAATCAATGAAATCTCATTAACCCAACCAACACTTGATGATGTTTTCATTTCATATACTGGTCATGAGTTACGTGATGATGAAACAAAATTCAATCAGAAACTAGAATTTGCAAAGATGAGGAGAATCCGACCTTGATCTTTTCTGACACATATACTATTTTTTGGAGGGAAATGAAACGTTATAGAAAATCCCGAAGTGGTGTGATCATTAGATTAATTCAACCTGCGATTTGGATTATCGTTATTGGAAATACTTTTTCTGGAACTCAACCACTAATTCAATCGGTAGGCTTTGATGGCGAATATATTGAATTTATGGCACCAGGCGTAGTAATTCTTACTGCAATTTTCACTAGTATTTTTGGTGGTGTAAACACATTATGGGATAGAAGATATGGTTTTATGAACAAGGCATTAACTTCGCCAGTTTCTCGTTCCTCAATTGCATTAGGAAAAATGCTCGCAATCTCTATTATAGCTGCACTTCAGGCAAGCTTGATTTTGGGCATTGCATTTGCAATTGGCGTCAGCTTTCCAAACCCAATTGTGATTGCGCCAATTATGGCAATTGTGATTTTATTTTCACTTGGATTCTCAGGAATTTCAGTAACGGTTGCTGCAACTGCAAAGTCACAAGAAACCTTTTGGGGCGTTATCAATTTTCTTGGAATGCCATTGTTTATGCTCAGCCCCGCTCTCTTTCCATTAGAACTGCTACCTGACTGGCTTGCGACTGCTGCCAAACTAAATCCAGTCACTTATACAGTTCTCATAGTACGTGGTTTGATGACTGGGGTGACAGAGGGTATTTCATCTGCTATGAGTGTTGGAATAATCTTTGTCTTTGTCTTGGCCATGGTTGGGCTTGCCAGCTATGTCTTTACGAGAGAGGTCAACAAACCCTTCTAATTTTAACCCATTTTGACTAAAACTACAACAATTCCTAACTTGTGAGATCTTCTTCTTAGTTCGAAATTTGGCCTTGTTGAAGGCTATTCTGTCCCTAGTGGTATTTTCCATTCTGCTTGTAGGAACAATAGATATTGCAAGTGCTCAAAGTGCCAGTCACCCACTCGAAATTCAATGGGGCGAATCAGGAAACCGAGATGGTGAGTTTTACAATCCCCAAAATATTGCGATAGATTCTGATGGAAATGTCTATGTCACTGACTTGGGAAACAGACGAGTTCAGCAATTTGATAATAATGGGGTATTTTTAAAATCATGGGGAAGCTCTGGCAGTGGAGCAGGCCAATTTAATTCAATAAGCGGAATTGCTGTTGATGAAAATTCTGTATATGTCGTCGATAATCAATTAAATAAGATTCAAAAATTTGATTTGAATGGAACTTTTGTAACACAATGGGGAACACAGGGAACTAGTCCTGGACAATTTATGTATCCAAATGGAATCACAATTGGAACAAATAGCACTATTTTAGTTGTTGATTCTGGTAACAATAGAATACAACAGTTCACCTCCGATGGAGAGTTTATGATGACATTTGGGTCTAGCGGTTCAGCGCTTGATCAATTTATCTCTCCAATGGGAATAACAACTGATGCTGATGGAAATATCTATGTTTCAGATCCATCATCAAATAGAATAAAGAAATTTAATTCAACTGGAAACTTCATAGAAGCGTTTGGACCAAATTCAGCTGGTATTCCACTACGACCACATGGAATGCAAATTGATCCTAAAGGAAATTTGTATGTTGCAGATGGCGACAACAATAGAATTTTAAGACTAGACCCAACTGGAATGACTTTGACTTCATTTGGTACAATGGGAACGAACCCTGGGCAATTCAAAATTGCAAAAGATGTTGCATTAGATAAATCTGGATACTTGTTTGTCGTTGATTCCAATGGTCACAGAATTCAAAAATTTGGTACCCCTCTTGTAGTTGAAGTTGAACAAACTACTGAGTCAACAACAACTACAACTGAAACGCAAACTGAAAACACTGTTAATCCCGTTCCAAACGATTTTACAAAACCAACAATTCTTCCACCAAATGATCTATTAATTGAGGCAACTGGTGGCCTTACTCCAGTTTCTGTTGGGCAAGCAATGGCAACAGATGAAAGTGGAATTCAATCTCTGACATCAAATGCGCCAGAAGAATTTCCAATTGGAATAACTACAGTAATATGGACTGCGATTGATGGCGCTGGAAATGTAGCAATTGCAACTCAAACAGTCACAGTTTCAGATACTACTCCTCCAACAATTTCTCCGCCTTCAGATATTCGTGTAGAGGCTAGTAATCCAACTCAAAACATTGTGGAATTGACAGCGCCAATTGCAACTGACAATGTGGGGGTGATTTCAATCACAAATGATGCGCCTACCTCTTTTCCAATTGGTGAAACAATAGTCACTTGGACTGCCACAGACGTAATGGGAAACACTTCAACTGTACCGCAAAAGGTGACAATTATTGACACCTCAAAGCCCACACTTCATGTTCCGGCAGATGTTACTTTTGAGGCCACATCGCTAGACCAAAATGAGGTCTATTTAGGTGAGGCTACAGTTATTGATAACGGAGAAATTTTATCAATCACAAACGATGCACCGCCATTTTTTGGAATGGGAAATACAACCGTTACATGGTTAGTGTCAGATAATTCTGGAAACACAGTAAGTGATAAACAACTAGTTACAGTTGTTGACACAACCCCACCAATAATAATTCCTCCAGAAAACATTACCTTTGAAGCACTTTCAACTAACAGCAATCATGTAAATATTGGAACAATTAATGCTACAGATGTTCAACAAGTTACAATCACAAATGATGGTCTTGCCGCCTATCCAATTGGTGATACAATAGTAAATTGGACTGCAACAGATGCTTCTGGTAATTCTGCCACAGTTCAACAAATTGTAAGCGTTGTTGACACAACAGCTCCATTTGTTAATATTACTAAAAATATAATCCGTGAAGCAATTAATGCTGAAGAAAACACTGTCGACTTGGGTGAGGTTGTTGTAGAAGATATTTCTGAAATCTCTTCAATTACAAACGATGCACCAGATACATTCCCATTTGGAAACACAACTGTAACATGGACTGTTACTGATTCATATGACAATGAAGCAATTGTTGAACAAATTGTTTCAATAGTTGATACAACACCACCAAAAATAACGGGTCTAAAAGACATCACAATAGAAGCAACAGATCCTGATGAAAACTTTGCAGATTTGGGCCAACCAAAAGTAACTGACAAAGTAGAAATAGCATCCATCGTAAATGATGCACCAAACTCTTTTCCAATTGGAATGACGACCGTAACTTGGACGGCATCTGATACCTCTGGAAATTCTATTAATGCAACTCAAATTATTTCAGTAGTGGATTCAACTTCTCCTGAAATCATTCCACCTCAAAATATTACCGCAGAGGCTGAAGGGCCAAATGGAACTAGTGTACAAATTGGTAATGCCACAGTCTCTGATGCTGTTGGGGTCTTAACCCTCACAAATAACGCTCCTCAAATCTTTCAGCTAGGTAACACCACAGTAACATGGACTGTAATTGATTTACACGGAAATGAAAATAGTGCAAACCAAACAATTTCAGTCGTTGATACAATAGCCCCAACAATAACCGCCCCAGCCAATGTAACCTTTGAAGCAGTTGATCCATCGGAAAATCAGGTTACAATAGGTGTAGCAAATGCAACTGATGTTGTGGGAATTGAATCTGTATCAAACGATGCTCCTCCAACATTTCCCTTAGGTGATACATTAGTTACCTGGATTGCTATAGACACTTCTGGAAATTCAGCAAATGCAACACAGACAGTCTCAGTTGTAGATACAACTCCACCAGAAATAATTCCTGGTGAGAAAATTAATGTTGAAGCCACATCTGAAACTCAAAATAAAATAGAATTGAATCCTCCAACTACAGAGGATGCAGTTGGTGTTGTTTCATTAGAGAATGATACACCATCATTCTTTTCGGTTGGGGATACAATTGTTACGTGGAATGCAACTGATGCTGCTGGAAACTCGGCTGTTTTAGAGCAAATAGTTTCAGTTGTAGATACAACTGCTCCAAAATTAACTCCTCCACCAACAAAGACAGTTGAAGCAACTGGTGCACAAGGAAATGTAGTAGAATATGGAACCGCAACTTATTCTGATGCAGTTGGAGTCACATCAATCACAAACGATGCACCTGAAACATTTCCATTAGGCTTAACATCGATAACGTGGAACGCAACTGATGCAGCTGGAAATACTGCAACAAAAATTCAACAAATTTCAATAATTGACACAACTCCGCCAACAATAACCCCTCCCTCAGATATTATTGTAGAAGCTCAATCAATTAACAATAATACAGTGACACTAATACAGGCTACGGCAACAGATGCAGTTGGACTTGATACAATAACAAATGACGCACCATCGCTATTTTCATTAGGTGATACACTAGTTACCTGGATTGCTACAGACACTTCTGGAAATTCAGCAAATGCAACACAGACAGTCTCTGTAGTTGATACAACCCCTCCAACAATTGAACCAGTTACTGATGTAACTTTGGAGGCAACATCTGCTAGGAATAATACTGTCTCTCTAAACCCACCAAAAGCAAATGACCGCATTAGTGAGGTATCTGTTACAAGTGATGCTCCATCTGTATTTGAATTAGGAGACACTATGGTAACATGGACTGCAACTGATGAGGCAGGAAACTCTGCAACTGCAACTCAAAAAATCATCATTGTTGATACTACTGCACCAGAATTAATTGTTCCAGATAATGTAGTAATCGATGCTACTGGTATTGAAACAGTTGTTCCAATTGGAAATGCTACAAGTGAAGACCTTGCAGATCCTTCACCGAGTATTTCTAATGATGCTCCTGAAACATTTCCACTTGGACAAACCATAATCACTTGGACTGCAATAGACTCTCTTGGAAATTCAGCTAGTGCAACTCAGACAGTAGATGTTCAAGCATGTGGCAAACCAATCTCGTACTATAACATGATTGAAGGAACTCCTGGTGAGGACATTATCACTGGAACAACTCTGCCTGATTTGATCTTTGGTTATGGTGGTGATGACATCATTAGTGGTGATAAGGGAAACGATTGCATCTTTGGCGGTGAAGGAGATGACATTATTTTTGGTGATCAAGGAAATGATGGGCTAAATGGTAATGAAGGAAATGACATCATTAAAGGCCAATCGGGTTCAGATACCATTACTGCTGGTACTGGAATGGATGTAATTGATGGTGGAGATGACAATGATTCATGTATCAGTAACCAGGATAGCGACTTGGTTATTAAATGTGAGTCATAATTTTAATTCTAGTTAACTGTTTTACAATTTAATAATAGTTCTATATCCCTTGATTTAAGGGAAACCAAAACCTGGACTGGTGTATACAAGACAAAACAATGACGCCTTAGTTGTTTTTATTTAGTACATAATTGACCTCTTTTGATGGATGAAACTGGAAAAATCTTTTTTGCAGAACTATTTGGTACTTTTGGATTACTAGTTGCAGCAACTGGCTCTGTAGTTTTTGATGGAAGAATGGAAGAAACTTTGGGTACTTTGTTTATTGCTGCAATGCATTTTATTGGTTTAACAATTCTTGTCTATGTGTTTGGAAAATACTCTATGGCACACTTTAATCCTGCGGTGACACTTGGTTTTTTGATTACAGGTCACATTAAAACAAAACAATTACCTGTTTACTTTAGCGCACAAGCAATTGGCGCAATTCTTGGAAGCCTCTTTGTAAAATTTGTCATAGGAGATTTTGCTTCTTTAGGAATGACTTTTGGAAATTATTCGTACTCGCTTGGTTTAATTTTTGCAGTAGAAATTCTGGCAACATTTTTTCTAATGACAGTAATTCTTATTGTAACTCACAAAAAATCTTTGAACAAATTTACTGGATTGGCAGTTGGAGGAATAATTGGAATAGATGTTATTCTTTTTCGAATAATTTCAGGTGCGTCAATGAATCCAATTCGCTCATTGTCCCCTGCTTTAGTTGCAGGAATATATGATGATCTATGGATATATCTAACCGCCCCTTTGGTGGGCTCTGCAATAATTGCGCTGATATACAAGAAAAAAATTCTCTCTAAAACCAACAAGTAATTTTACCTTTGTGGGGAATATTACGAATAAAAAGAGCCAAAATTCATTCCAAGTATGGTAAAATCAAAAAAACTCTTTGAAGAAGCAAAACGAGTAATTCCATCAGGAGTCAACAGTCCTGTTAGATATTATACTCCGTATCCGTTCTTTACAAAAAAATCACAAGGTGGTCATATTTGGGATGAGGATAACAATCGTTACATTGATTTTTGCAATGGCTATGGAGCTATATTACTTGGCCATTCAAGAAAAGAAATAATTTCATCAGTTTCAAAACAGCTAAAAAATGGAACAATGTTTGGCACTCCCTCAGAACAAGAAATAAAATTATCAAAATTAATCATCAAAAACTTTCCATCAATTAACAAAGTTCGTCTTGTAAACACTGGTGCAGAAGCAACAATGACTGCAATTAGATTAGCACGTGGTTTTACAAAGAAAAATAAAATTATAAAGTTTGAAGGATGCTATCATGGCGCCCATGATTCTGTTTTAGTTAAGGCAGGATCTGGATCTGCACATCACGGAATTTCAGTTTCAGAAGGTGGATTAAAGGAAGTTTCAAAAAATACACTTGTGGTTCAATACAATAATTCCGAAGAATTACAAAAAGTAATTAAAAAAAACAAAGACATTGCTGGAGTTATAGTTGAACCAATACTTGCGAACATGGGATTAATTCTACCAGAGAAAAATTTTCTTAAAGATATTAGAAAAATTACTAAAGAAAATAACATTCCATTAATCTTTGATGAAATTGTAACTGGGTTTAGAGTTTCACCTGGTGGTGCACAACAACACTTTGGAATCAAACCTGACATAACAACTTTGGGGAAAGCGCTTGGCAACGGATTTACGATTGCAGCAGTTGGTGGTAAAAAAGAGATTATGGATCAGCTTACCCCTGGCGGCAAAGTGTATCAGGCAAGTACGTTTGCAGGCAATCCAATTTCAGTTAGCGCAGCAATAAGCTCAATTTCCACAATGAATAAAATCAAAAATAAACTATACTCTAAACTGGAACGATATTGTGCTTTGCTTGCAAGGGCCATGGATGATATTGCAATTGATATGAAAATACCTCATCAGATTAATTTTACAGCATCAATGCTTCAGATTTTTTTTACAAAAAACCCTGTTGTGGATTATAAAACTGCAAAAAAATCTGATACAAAAAAATTCGAGAAACTATTTCGTTCATTATTAAAAAAAGGCGTTTTTGTGGCACCATCACAGTTTGAAGTTGTTTTTCTCTCAGATGCCCATACCAAGACTGACTTTAATGATGCGCTAAACGCATATCACTATGCGCTAAAAGCGGTGAAAAATTGAAATACAAAATTGGAACAAGGGGAAGCCAGCTTTCTCTTGCACAAACAAACTGGGTTATTTCTGAATTAAAAAAAACAAACCCTCATGATGAATTTGAAATAAAAACAATCAAAACCAAAGGAGACACTGACGCACGTCCACTGTTTACCATTGACCAAAAAGGAATTTTTGAAAAAGAGGTAGATAGAGCAGTGGCTGAAAAAGAGGTAGATTTTGCAGTTCATAGTATGAAAGATGTGCCTTCAAAACTTCCAGAGAATCTAATTCTTGCATGTGTTCCAAAACGAGAGTCACCAAATGATGTTTTTATTTCAACTAAAAACAAAACTCTCGAAAACATTGAATCTGGTTCAATCATTGGAACAAGTAGTCTTCGAAGAGCAGTTCAAATTTCAAGAAAGCGACCAGATCTGATAGTAAAACCAATTCGTGGAAATATAGAAACGCGAATAAAAAAAATTGATGACACAAAGTATCACGCCATAGTTCTAGCACAAGCAGGAATCTCAAGACTGGGACTAGTTGTAAAGTTCTCAAATTTATCACTCAAAGATTTTTTTCCATCCCCCGGTCAAGGAGCATTAGCAATTATTGCAAGAGCTGATGATGTTGAAACAATTTCTATGCTAAAAAAAATTGAAGATCCTGATACAAGAATTGAAATTGAAGCAGAACGTGCTTTATCAAATTTTGTAGAATCTGGTTGTAGATTTCCTGTTGGGGCTTATGCAAAATCAAATGGCCAAGAACTATCATTACAGGTAATGGCGTTTTCAGTTGATGGGGGAAAATCGCTTTTTGTTAAAAAAACTGGAAAAAAAACTAACCCAAATGAACTGGGTAAACTTGTTGGAGAAGAACTTGCTGCCAAAGGAGTAAATGAACTTGCATTAAATTGGAGAGAAAAAGTAGAGGAGTGGAACAAAAAATGAGTGGAAAGGTATATCTTGTTGGTGCAGGTCCAGGAGATGACAAATTAATTACTGTTAAAGCTGTTGAGCTTTTGAAAAAGGCAGATGTTGTACTATACGACAGACTAGTCAGTAAAAAAATTCTTTCAATCATTCCAAAAAAATCTAAGAAAATCTATGTTGGACGTGAAGTGGGTGATGATTACAAACACCAAGATAGTACCAACGATTTGATGGTAAAGTTTGCAAAAAAGAAAAAAACTGTTGTTAGATTGAAGGGTGGAGACCCAATAATTTTTGGACGAGGAGGTGAAGAAGCAGAATTTCTTAAAAAAAACAAAATAAAATGTGAAATTATTCCAGGAATTACCTCTGGAATTGGTTCTGCAACCTATTCTGGAATTCCCCTCACGCATAGAAAACATGCATCCTCAGTAGTTTTTGTTACTGGGCATGAGGATCCTGAAAAGAAAAAGGAATCTGTAAAATGGAAAAAATTAGCAAAATCCGTTGACACCATTGTAATTATGATGGGGCTTTCACGAATCGATATTATTTGCAAGGAATTGGTCAAAGGTGGTATGGCAAAAAACACTCCCGTAGCAGTAATTCAAAACGGAACAACTTCAAAACATAAAACAATCAAAGGCACAATCACAAATATTGCACAAAAAGTAAAACAACAAAAAATCAAACCTCCCTCTATAATTATAATAGGCAAAGTTGTTAATCTTTCAAAAACAATAGGTTGGAAATAATGCTTCAAGGAAAAACAATTGCAATCACTCGTTCAAAAGATGATTCTCGAGAATTTATTGAACTAATGACAAAAGATGGCGCAAAACCACTGTCTCTTCCAACAATAGAGCTAGTTAGTAAAGGAGAAAAAATTGTTGAAGACTTTCTTAATCATCTGAAATCAGAAAATCCTGATTATTCTGTGTTTATGAGCTCAAAAGCCGTCAAACTACTCTTTGATATGGCAAAACAGATGTCGAAATTACAACAATTACAACTTGCAGTTGCAAATACAATTGTGATTGCAGTTGGCCCAAAAACAAAAGAAGCACTTGAAAACGAAGGAATCAGGGTATCATACATGCCAAAAAGATTTTCATCAGTTGGTGTGGGTGAAATTTTTACAAAACTCAACGCTGTCGGAAAAAAAGTTATCGTACCAAGAAGTGGCGCATCAACTCCTTTTCTAAAACAATTACTTGAAAAGATCGGCCTTGTTGTTGACGAACTTCATCTTTATGATGTATGCGCATTTCGTGATACAACACAGTGGAATGAATTTAGAGAACTTTTTTCAAAATCAAAGATAGATGGAATTATTTTTACCAGTGCATCGTCTGTACGAGCATTTTTTGAAATAATGTTAAAAGACTATGATGAAGAAAATCTTTTAAAAATTTTACAGGGAATCAATGTTGTTGCAATAGGACCATTTACTGCAGATGAATTACAAAAGTTTCATGTAGAAAACATTCCTGCAAAAGTGCATACTGTCCCAGGCGCATTTGATACAATAAAAAAAATTTTCGTTAGCTAAAGCTATTTAGCTTTACCTATTTTTCCTCATGTATTTATAATATAACGGGGTTATTTCATCAATGGCAACTGAAAATATTCAGGTTGATGATTATTCAAAATACGATTTCAAAGATTCTACAGAGTTGTATGTCCATCTTAGCAAGAAAGGACTCTCAAAAGAAACTGTCGTTGGTATCAGTAAAATGAAAAATGAACCACAATGGATGCTTGACTTTAGACTAAGAGCTTATGATGTGTTTATGAAAAAACCCATGCCAAAATGGGGAGCTGATCTAAGTTCTATTGACTTTCAAAATATCTATTATTATGCAAAGGCTTCTGAAAAAACCGAAAAAAGTTGGGACGATGTGCCAGCTGATGTCAAAAAAACATTTGATAAACTAGGAATCCCAGAAGCAGAAAAGAAATTCCTTGCAGGAGTTGGCGCTCAATATGAATCAGAAGTCGTGTACCACAATCTAAGAGAGGACTTGGAAAAACAAGGTGTACTTTTCTTAGACACTGATACTGCATTAAAGAAACATCCTGAAATTCTCAAAAAATATTTTGGAAAAATAATTCCTCCAGAAGATAACAAATTTGCCGCACTAAATAGTGCGGTGTGGAGTGGAGGTTCATTCATCTATGTTCCACCTGGTGTCAAAGTTGACATGCCATTGCAAGCATACTTTAGAATTAACGCAGAAAACATTGGTCAATTTGAAAGAACTTTGATCATTGCTGATGAGGGGTCAGAAGTTCATTATATTGAGGGTTGTACAGCTCCTGTTTATTCATCTGAATCATTACACTCTGCAGTTGTAGAGCTAGTTGCTCTAAAAGATGCAAAGCTTCGTTACACTACAATCCAAAACTGGAGTAGTGATGTATACAATCTTGTAACAAAACGTGCTTATGCATATGAAGGTGCAACAGTTGAATGGATTGATGGAAACATTGGAAGTAAAATTACAATGAAGTATCCTGGAATCTATTTGCTCGGTGAAAGAGCTTATGGTGAAACACTTTCAATTGCTTTTGCAGGAAAGAACCAACATCAAGACACTGGAGCAAAGATGGTACACGTTGCACCAAACACCACATCAAAGATTACATCAAAGTCAGTTAGTCGTCTTAACGGCCGTTCCACTTACAGAGGATTGCTCAAGGTTGCAGAAGGTGCCACAAACGTAAAATCTACCGTAAGATGTGATGCCTTATTACTAGATGACACCTCAAAAACCGATACTTACCCTTACATGGAAATCAATGAAGATGATGCTACAGTTACTCACGAAGCAACTGTTGGAAAAATCGGAGATGAGCAAATCTTTTACTTGATGACAAGAGGATTCACAGAAGAAGAAGCATTATCCCTTATAGTAAATGGATTCATGGAGCCATTTACAAAAGAGCTTCCAATGGAATATGCTGTTGAACTTAACAGGCTTATCAAACTGGAAATGGATGGCTCTGTAGGTTAAACAACACATCTTTACACGTTCTGATTAACAATGTCACTCGCTTTATCAACCATCAACTCAAGTCATATCGAACAACTCTCATCATCAAAAAAAGAACCAGAATGGTTGAAGGAATATCGACAAAAATCGCTTTCAATCTATCAAGATTTACCTCTTGAGGTCTCTCCATTATACAACAAGTATACTGATGCAAGAAAGTTAGATCCAGAACAAGTGTCTCTTTCAGCAAATTCTGATCCCGCAATGCCTGATTTTCTCAAAAAAAGATTCACCGATCTTGAAAATCAAAACTGTATTATTCAAATTGGCACAAACATTACTCGTGTGAACCTTTCTGATGAATTAAAATCTAAAGGCGTTATAGTATCTTCAATTGATGATGCACTAAATAATAATTACGAGCAGGTAAAAAAATCATTTGATATATCAAACCCTAAAGAAGACAAATTCACAGCACTAAATAATGCTGCATTTAATTCAGGAATGTTCATTTACATTCCTAAAAATTTGATTTTAGATGATCCAATTCATATTCTTTCCAGCTTATCGCTAGATGGCATTTCAACAATTTCTCGTAATGTGATTGTTGCGGATGAATCAAGCAAGGCAAACATTGTGCAAGAGCTATATGCACCAAAATCCTCAAAACAACAAGCATACTTGGAATTATTAAACACAAATGTTGCCGCAAATTCTCAACTTGATGTTACAACTCTACAAATGATGGATCAGACCACAGTTAACTTTTCAACTAGACGAACTGATGTTGCTCAAGATGCCAAAATAAACTGGTATCTTGGACTTTTTGGAGCCTTACTATCTAGATATAGAATAGATTACTACCTAAATGGAACAGGAGCATCTACAAATGACTCTGAGGTCATATTTGGAAATAATGACCAATCATTTGACTTGCAAACAAATGTAAATCATGAACAACCCACCACCGAAGGTAGGGTTAATGAAAAATCTATTCTCAGAAATAAATCCAAATCATTGTTTAAGGGAATGATTAGAATTAAGGAAAAGGCACGAAAATCAAAATCCTTCCTTTCTGGGCGTTCAATTTTGCTTGACAAGAATGCAAAATCAGATGCTATTCCAGGACTAGAGATTTTTACCAATGATGTAAAGGCAACTCACTCTGCATCGGTTGCACAAATTGATGAGGAACAGATCTTTTATCTAAATACTAGATGTCTTAGCCGCTCTGAAGCTGAAAGAATAATTATTGAAGGATTTTTAGAACCACTTTCTAGAAAAATGTCTTACCAAGTTAGGGCATGGATAGCATATTTGATAGAGTCAAAATGGCAAGGACGTGAACTAACCATAAACACAGATGAAGAGCTAAGAAAGTTTGTCGAGGTTGAAGAAACTCGTTATGACGAAAATGCTGAAATTGAGCAACACTACAAGTACAGGTGATAAAGTTGCAAAGTGCAAGCCTGTCAATTGAAAATGTCCGAAAAGATTTTCCAATTTTAACTAGAAAAGTGCGTGATGATAAACCTCTTGTTTATCTTGATAATGCATCAACCACACAAAAACCAAAGCAGGTCATAGACACAATCACCAATTACTATAACAACTATAATGCAAATATTCACAGGTCAGTATACTCTATAGCTGAAGAAGCAACAGAAGCTTATGAAAAAACTAGAGATAAGGTTGCTAAATTCATAAACATCCCAAAAAGAGAAGAAATCATTTTTGTCCGTGGAACTACAGAAGGCATAAATCTTGTTGCATATGCATGGGGTCGCAAGCATATCAAAGAGGGCGACATTATTGTTACAACTGAATACGAACACCATAGCAATATTGTACCTTGGCAGCTTTTAGTAAAAGAAAAAGGTGCAAAATTAGAATACATTGGAGTTGATGATAATGGAGAATTAATTTTAGATCAGCTTGACAAATATCTAGCAACTGGAAAAGTAAAACTTGTAACTTTTAGTCTGATGTCAAATGTTTTAGGAACAATTAGTGATTATGAAAAAATAATCTCAAAATGCAAACAATCTGGCGTAAAAACACTAGTTGACGGCGCTCAGGCAGTTCCACACATGAGGGTTAACATTCAAAAAATTGGATGCGACTTTTTTGCATTTTCTGGACACAAGATGCTTGGCCCAACTGGAATTGGAGTTTTGTGGGTAAGAAAGGACGTCTTAGAAACAATGGATCCTTTCCATGGCGGTGGAGATATGATTCGTGAAGTCCACAAATATGAAGCAACATGGAATGATTTGCCTTACAAATTTGAAGCAGGAACTCCAAACATTGCAGATGTAATTGGTTTTGGGGCTGCACTAGACTATCTTTCTAATCTTGGAATGGAAAATATACGAAATCACGAAATTGAATTGACAAAATATGCCTTAGATAAAATGTCACAGATTAAAGGAATTATGATTTATGGTACAAAAGATGTTTCAAAACGTGGAGGTGTTATTTCATTTAATTTTCATGACGTCCATCCACATGATATTGCTACAATTGTTGACCGAGACGGAATTGCAATAAGATCTGGCCATCATTGCGCACAAGTGCTGATGGAAAGATTAGATGTTGCTGCAACAAATCGTGCAAGTTTTTACATCTATAACACAAAAGATGATGTAGACAAACTTATACAGTCATTGCAGAAAGTTTCAGAGTTGTTTAAATTATGAGTGACCCACTTTACACAGAAATAATTATTGATGAGGCAAGAAACGCCCAAAACGAGGGCACACTTGAAAATCCTGACATCTCACAACATGACGCAAACCCGATGTGCGGTGATAGCATTACTCTTCAAGTAAAGGTTGATAATGATTCTATTAGTGACATTAAATGGAGTGGTGATGGTTGCACCATTTGCAAAGCATGTACTTCTGTTCTAACCCAACTAACAAAAGGAAAGGAACTTGATTATGCTAAAAATCTTAAAAAAGAAGAAATTTTGTCAGAACTTGGTCTTGAGTATCTGGTAAAACAAAGTCCAATTCGAATAAAATGTGCACTGTTATCTTTGAAGGTGTTAAAGCTAGGTCTTTATTCTTATTTAGCAAAAAAATTGGGAGATTCTAATACTTCTTTCGATAGCTTAAAAGAAGAGGCAGCAAATCTCTACTAGTATGGGTGATTTTGTTCCTAAAACACCAATAGCATTACAAATTAGAAAGATAATTTTTGAAAAATTTAATGATCCAGAAGTACGATTCACCAATGATGAAATATTTGAATTGATTAAACAAAATGGTGACATTAATCCATCTTGGGTAATTGATGACATGGAACCATTTTTTCTTGAAATATGTGATAATGGTTTAACAAGAAACATTGCACAAAACTTTACAACAATTTGGTTCAAGCTATTTGATTCTGTCGAAAAACTTCATTGCTCTTCTTGCAATAATGATGTTTATCTGGGAAAATCAGAAGATAGAATTTGCCCTAATCCTGACTGCAAGACAACTATTTAGCTCGTTCTCTTTTTGCTGCCTCTTCTAAGGCTTGTATCATAGGTAATTTTTGTCCCGTAAGATAAAGTACTAGAGCTCCTCCCGCAGTACTAATATGATCAATTTTTTCTGCAAATCCATATTTTTTCAAAGCAGAGGTAAGATGTCCCCCACTTACGATTGTTGTGGCCATAGAGTTTGCAACCCCTTCTAACAAAGCCTTTGTACCATAGCTGAATTGTTCTTTTTCAAAATATCCTGGGGGGCCACTAATGAATACTGTTCCAGCTCCTGAAATAATTTTGTTGTAATGTTCTATTGTCTTTGGGCCGAGATCATATACTTCTTCACCTCTGTTTACATCTCTGACATCGACTTCTAATCTTGTACCGTCTTTGTCTATTGCAACATCAACCGGAGTGGAAAAAACATCTGGATATTCACCAATCAGAGAATGTGCTTTAGCTACTACCTCTTCTTCTCTTTTAATTCCTAATTCAGATTTGATTCGACCTTGTGCTCTCATGAAGACATTGCCAATTAACCCCGTTAACAAAACATGATCTGCTCTTCCATTTTTTATGAGCAATTTGATCGCTTCTAATCTATCTAGTACTTTTGAGCCACCTAAGACAATTACGTGAGGTGCCTTTGCAACAGTCATGATTTCGTCAAGTTTTCTTATTTCTCTCTCTACAATTCTTCCTGCACATGCAGGCAAAACTTGTGGAAACCCTACAATTGATGGGTGTGATCTGTGTGCACTTGGAAATGAATCTAATACACACAAATCAAAAAGTTTAGCTAATCTTTGTACCATGATGGTTTTTGCAGCATCTTTTGGAGAAAACTCATAATTTTCTTCAGCGCACAATCTTAAATTATCAAGTAACAAAACCTCTCCATCTTTCAAATTTTTAATCTCATTTTGTGCAGCTGAACCAATTACGTCTTGTACATTTTTGATATCTTTTTTCAATAATTGCTCAAGAACTTTGGCGTGTTTTTCCATTCCAGTATAATCTTTATTTCCAACTCGTCCTTGATGTGATGCAACGACAACTTTGGCTTCTGCTAAGGCTTGAATTGTTACTATTGCTTCTTCAATTCTCTTTGTACCTAAAATCTCCATTGTGTCTGGATCAATAGGACAATTCATATCGATCCGCAAAAAAACAGTTTTACCTTTTAACTCAAAATCATCTAGAGTTAAGATCTTCACGCCCTACCTTTTCCTTACAGGGTTAAAATCTTTGAGCCGATCAAAATCTAGGAGAATGAATCTATATCGTTTTAGATTTAGTGATGAATAATCTTAGAGCATCAACTATTTCCAATAACTCATGTACTAGTTATTGAGAAAAATTAAAAATGATACTAATGAGTGATGGCTAATTGCAAAATTGGATTTTTGACTTTAGATCAAGATCATTTGTGTTACTTGTTGTTGCGTTTGTTGTTGTCTCACTCTTGGTTAATTATGACATAACCAAAGAATTTGACCAATCAACGATTCTTTATTTTGACTCCATTTCTGGAAATACTGTTCTAGATTTATTCATGCAATCAATTACTGAGATTGGAGATGTATTTTATACTCTAATTTTTTCCATTGCATTAATTCTCATTAAAAGAACACGACGAATTGGAATCACAATCATGATCCTAATTGTAGTGTCTACAATTCTTACAGGCTACATCAAGTGTGGTATAGACCGAGATAGGCCTAGCATTGAATTTTCGGGATTTCCATTCCCACTTCCAATAGAACCAGATACCTTCTCCCTATTCTGTGAGGGTGGATTTAATGCATCATTTCCTTCTGGTCATACTGCAAGGGCAACAATTTTTGGAATAATTCTTGGCTATGCCTTATCTGATAGATTTCCTCGTGGATGTTATCTTTTACTGCTTTATCCAATACTGATGGCACTTAGTCGAGTTTACATCTTACAACATTATCCAATGGACGTGATTGGGGGTGCTATTCTTGGAATTTTACTTGCGGGAGTATTGGCACAAAAAACAAAACTATACAAAATTCTAGAAAAATCAAAAACCTAGTTTTTCTAAAACGCTTTCGCTGATCAATACTATTGCATAATGTTCATCATCATGATGATATGTCCAGTATCTTATGTTTCGTTCTTGATTGGTGTCTCTTAATCCATAGTTGACACTTGTTGTAACAATATATCCAATTCTCTTTGCAATCTTTGATTCTTTAGGCATCAAAACCTTATACCCATCTTGCCTGTTTTCAAATCCCATTTTTACCATTTGTTCAGCTGCCTCTGAAGCATCTTTCTCATCTCTTAAATCAAAGGTCTTTGCAATAGGAATTTTTGAAGGATGAAAATCCATTATATTTTGCCTTTTCAAAAATTACTAATATTTCTTGGTGATCGCTTTTTTCAAAATGAGCAATTTTCATGTTAAATTTGTTAACTGACAAGTCAAATCATGATTATATCTACAACTTAACCCACCGTTTTATTGAAAAATATCTGTGTCATCATTAACTAGAGAGGCAAAAAAATTACAAGCAAGAAAGCAACAAGTTAGTAAACTAAAAAGAAAGAGTGCTAGGGAATTTGAGAAACAACAATCCCTTCTTCGAAGGTCTTCATCAGGATTGGCTACTGTTGAAAGAAAAATTGAAGCGGCTAGAGATCAACTTTCCGATGTATCAGAGGTTTTGACACAAAAACTTGCACAGAAAGAAAGTATTCAAAGACTAATTACATCTGCTCAAGAGCGATTACAACGTGAAAAAGAGGCAAAAGACCTACTAGAACAAGAAATAGAGTATGCTGAATCTAATGAAGCAAAAGAAAATGCTAAAGCCCAACTTGCCTCAATAATTGAAAAAATAGACGAACTTTCCTCAGAAATTAAGCAGCGAAAAAAGATGGTAAAAAAAGTAGAGAATGCAATAGACGAATTCTCAAGATCAAAATCTAAAATTTCAACTAAAATTCAAAAAAAGGTTCAAGAAAAACCTGAATTGCAAAAACTGGTTAAAAAAAGTAAAAAGACTGCCGCGCGCCTTGCAAAAAGTCTTGCCAATAAAGCAAAACAAGAAGCCTCAACTCAAGAGCATTTTAAAAAAGTTAAAGAAAAACTAGAAAAATTAAAGTCTAAAAAAAGAAAATCAAAACCAAAACGAAAATCAGCTAAAAAAGCTAAGAGAAAAGCATCTAAAAGAAAATCAAAACCAAAACGAAAATCAGCTAAAAAAGCTAAGAGAAAAGCATCTAAAAGAAAATCAAAACCAAAACGAAAATCAGCTAAAAAAGCTTAAAGATGATGATTTTAACCTAAAATATTTTGTAGGATTAATATTGTTAGAAAAAAATTATACATTATATGTCAATTAACGAAAAAATTTCTCTTGAAATTTCATCATTACCTGACTTGAAAAATCCAAAACTAATCTGCGGCTTGCCTGGCAGTGGTTATGTGGGAAAATTAGCAATTGACTATATAATTGACAAGCTTCAAGCAAAACAATTTGGTTCAATCTATTCATCGTCATTTCCACCACAAGTCTCCATTCAGTCTGATGGTACAATTGATCTAGTAAAAAATTCATTATATTATTGTCAGAGTGGTGGTCGGGACCTTGTTCTTCTTACCGGCGATGCACAACCAGTATCTGCACAAGGAGAATACGCACTTGCAGAAGAAATTATTGAACTGTGCAAAAAAATGAATGTAGATGAAATCTATACTTTAGCTGCATACATTACTGGAAAGTTTTCAAAAACTCCTCAAGTTTTTGGAACAGGTACAACAGCTAAAACTGTAAATGATTTTTCAAAGTTTGGAATATCAAAACTAGATAAGGGTAACATTACAGGAATGAATGGAGTGATCATTGGGATTGCAAAACGCTCTTTAATTTCTGGAATTTGTCTTTTGGGAGAAACATCTGGATATGTAATTGATGCAAAAGCATCAAAGGTAATTTTGGAATCATTGTGTAAAATTTTGAATATCAAATTTGACATGTCAGAGCTTGATAAAAGAGCAAAAGACACTGAAGAGATTATCAAAGCTCTTCGCACACAAGCCGCCGCACAAGCTCCTCAGGATCAGCCTGTGGCAGTTCCTGGTAGTTCTGATGAAAAAAGTTTGGGATATATTAGTTAATTAAAAACTAAATAGTTTTTTTATGGGTTTACTTGCATTTCGCCGTATTTGCCCTTGCCCAGTGAAACTTCGCCTTTGAATGAATTTGTGTATCCATTTTTAATTACGACCGTGTCTCCTTCGTTAACTTTGGCTATATCATCTCCCCACAATGTGAATTTGATCTCTCCAGAGTCATCGGAAAGTACTGCATCGCAAACATCAATGGTTCCACCTCTTTTCATATTTACGGTTCTAACTTCGCCTTTACTTTTTAACACACCTTTTGTGTTAATTCTATTCCTCAAGTTCTGAACTTCAGAAATTGGAACATATTGCTCGCTCAATTTAATCCTGATAAATCGTTTTCAAAGGTAATTATAAATTTTTAAAATCATTTTTTTGTAAATCGCAATTGACAAATACTGGTCTTTTTGAATTGCAGTTGCAGGGGTATCGAAGCCCGGTCAACCGAGAAGGACTCAAGATCGGTTATGGGAGATCCTTTCCTTTAGGGGTTCGTGGGTTCAAATCCCACCTCCTGCACCAAAATTTTAGAAATTAATTGACTTGATGTTAGCATTAAAAAAATTTCTAAGCTGCCAGAACTTTGACTTTGGATACTGAATGTTTTGATATCTCTCGATGCATTTTTGCATGATTTTTATCTCTAAAAGTTAGATTACACCTAAAACATTTCCAAGCCACTTCTTCCGACACAACTGAGCTACGTGAATTTTAGTTATAAAGATATTGCATGATTGGTTCTATTTCTTGTAATAACTAATCAATTCCTTGAAAATCTTGAATTTCCTCGTTTTTTTATTTTTTTTTGATGATTTTTCGCCGGCTAGATCTCTGACAAGGATTTAGATGACTAAATTACACCATAATCGTGGAAAATGGTTGATATTTTTGAAATCTTGAGTGAGTATTCTTATGTTGGAATCTTCCTTTTGTTGATTGGGGTAAATGCATCTCCAATTTTGATGCCTCCATCTTGGATGGTTTTGGCCTCATTTTATTCTCTAGATTCTCAACTTGATCCAATTGTTCTAACAATAGTTGGTGCCACTGCCGCTACTATTGGTAGGTTCATTCTAAAACGAATTAGTGGTATTTTTAGAAAATTTGTTGCAGAGGAACAAAAATCAAACCTTGATGTAATTGGGAATTATCTTAATCGAAAAAGATTTGGATATCCATTAGCCTCTTTTCTTTTTGCTGCAACACCTCTTCCAAGCAATATGCTTTTTGTTGCATATGGTTTGATGAGGGCAAAGAGTATTGGTCTTTACATTGGATTTTGGTTTGGCCGTCTAATTTCGTATTATTTAATGTTGACAATTAGCGAAATTGTATTAACTCCTTTTTTGGATCTATTTGATGATAGAATTACAGGAATTTTAATTGCAGATGGAGTTGGAATTGGTGTCGTGATATTGTTTATGTCAATCAATTGGACACTATTTATTACAAAACGTAAAATAAGATTTGTAAAACCAAAACTTTGGCGTTTCTAACATGAATGTTTTAGAAGAATTAAAAAAAGAGGTGCAAAATAAAATTTCAAATGATCCTGCTCATGACTTTGATCATATAATGCGAGTTTATAAAAATGCAGAAAAACTTGCAAAAAAAGAAAAAGTAAATTCAAAACTTGTGCTTTCTGCTGCACTATTACATGATATTGTAAATTATCCAAAATCAGACAAGAGATCAAAAAATTCTTCTACTCAAAGTACAATTGTCGCAAAACAAATTCTTACCAAATATAATTTTTCAAATGAAGAAATAAAAATAATAACAGATGCAATACGCGATCATAGTTTTTCAAAAAATAAAATTCCTAAAACTTTGGAAGGAAAAATTTTACAGGATGCTGATAGGCTTGATGCAATTGGAGCCATTGGAATAGCTAGAGCATTTGCAGTTTCTGGTTCTGAAAACAGGCCATTCTATAGTAATAAAGATCCATTTTGTTCAAAAAGGAAACCTGATGATCAAAAATGGACACTGGATCATTTTTATAGAAAATTGCTGAAACTTGAAAAATTAATGAATACCAAATCGGCCAAAATTGAGGCTAAAAAACGTACTAGGATCTTGGAACAATTTCTTTCTGAGCTTAAACACGAAATTTAGAAATTATTTTTAACCATAATCGACATACCGGTCATATCTCTTCTCAACCTCTTTGTTTAAACCATTAGAAATTTTTTCAACCTCTTCTTTTTTGCGGGTCTTAATGTACTTGTCCATATCCTCAAATTTCTCTTCCCCGAAATACGACTCAAAAACAGGATCCATCAGCTCAAAATACTCAATAACCTTTTCTCGAAACTCTTCTCGCTTTGGATGTTTTATTCCATTAAATCTAAACCAGATTGTTGCCCAACTGCATCCTACAACATGTGGTAATAAATCAAAGGCACGCTCTATCTCAAATTTCTGGTCGTCTCTCATGAACTATCTAAAAGCATCTTGGCTGCACTTTTTGCAAAATATGTTACCATCATGTCAGCACCTGCTCTTTTAATTGAATTTAGAATCTCAGTTACAACCTCTTTTTCATCAATCCATCCTTGGTTTGCAGCAGCCTTTACCAGAGCATATTCGCCAGATACACTGTATGCAGACACTGGAACATTAAAGCGTCTTCTTGTTTCTGCAATTAAATCAAGATAAGCCAAAGCTGGTTTTATCATAACAATGTCAACTCCCTCTTTGATGTCTGCTTCAACCTCTCTCATTGCTTCACTTGCATTCGTATATGGAACTTGGTAGCTTTTCCTATCTCCAAATTTTGGTGCACATTCAGCTGCATCTCTAAATGGGGAATACAACGATGAACGATGCTTTGCAGAGTGCGACATTATTGCAACGTCTGAAAATCCAGCATTATCTAAGCCATGTCTAATAGCTGCAACCTGGCCATCCATCATTGCAGATGGTGAAACAACATCTACTCCTGCTTTTGCCTGACTAACTGCAATTTTTGTTAATGTATCGTTGCTGGAGTCATTATCGATTTTGTCATCTTTTACGAGTCCACAGTGTCCAGTACTTGTATATTGACAAAGACAAACATCTGCCATGATTACTATGTTATTTCTATATTTTTTTCTGATTTGGGAAATTGTCTGTTGCACAATTCCATTTTCATCAAAAGCCCCAGTTCCCTTATCATCTTTTTTCGAAGGTAATCCAAAAACCATAACTGCTGGAATTTTCAAATCAGAAATGATTCCTACTTCGTTAACTACATCATCGATTGACAATCTTTCAATTTCAGGCATTGAATCAATTTTGATTCTAGTTTTTGCATCTTCTTGAACAAAAATAGGACAAATGAAATCTTTAGGGCTTAATCTAGTCTCTTGCATTAATTCACGAATTTTTTCGTTGTTTCTTAATCTACGTAGACGCCTAGAAGGAAATGACATGATAAAAATTCTTTTCCATTAAATATAATCCTAGTCTACTCTTTTTTCTTGTAATCAAACAACTTGCTTGCAGCATCTAAAATCTCCGGGTTGCCTTGCTCTGATGCTTTTCTTAGGTTGTTCATTGGTTGCGAGACTATGCTTTCAACAACTGCCTTTGTAAGCTCCTCAATAATCTTGACTTTATCTTCGTCTTTTTCACCAAGCATTTGCAATGCTTTTTTCAGCTCTTTTTCTCTCAATGAATCAATGTTTTTGAAAACATCTTTTACTATTGGTTCTGCATCTAGTCTTTTCATGGAAGCTTCTAAAACAGGTAACTCTTCGCCAATTATATTCTCAACGGTTTTTACCTTGCTTTTTCTGCTTCGCATGTTCTTATCCACCATCTCTGCAATCTGATCAAGGTTCATCAGTTTTATACCTCCTACAGTAGCTACCTTTTCATCAACAGTTCTTGGGTTTGACAAATCTAAAATCATCATGCCGTTTTTTCTCTCTTTTATTGCATTAAGGATTCTTTCATGGGTTACAAGAAAGTATGGTGCAGTTGTTGCAACAAAAATTACATCATACTTATGAAATGATGTCAGTACATCCTCAAACTTTACAGGAGTGCCTCCCATTGTTTCAGAAAATGCTTTTGATCTTTGAAGTGTTCTGCTGGCTACAAAAAATGAATAACCTCTGCGTCCAAGAGATTTTGCAACCAGCGTTGATACTTCACCAGCTCCAATCAACAAAATGTTTTTTGATTTTAAATCATCAATGTTTTCTTCAGCAAGTTTTACTGCCATAGAGCCAACTGAAACTCCGCCTTTGCTAATTCCTGTAGAGTTTCTAATTCTAGTGCCTACATGTATTGCCTTATCAAAAAGTGTGTTAAGATGTTCTCCTGACGCTCGTCTATTTCTTGCAACAGTAATAGAGTCTTTAATCTGTCCCAGAATTTGTTCTTCACCAATTACCATCGAGTCAAGGCCTGAAGTTAGTTTCAATAAATGATCTAACACTTCTTCATTCTCACTTAGTTCAAGGTTTTCTTTGAATGCATTTTCCTCTAATCCTGCAAGTGATGCCCACGTTTTTTTGATTTTTTCAGCAGTACAATATTTTCCAGTACCAAACAACTCTACTCTGTTACAGGTCTGAATGATAACACATTCATCTAATCCAGAGTGCTCCTTAAACTCTGAATATGCACTCGCTAAATCACGAAATGTAAATCGCTCCAAAACATGAATTGGTGAATTACGAAAAGTCACTCTTGCATTAACTATATTTTGGGTCATTTCCATTCCTCCAACATTAACATAGCCCGTTTTTGTGCTTTTTTAGGTTCGTCGTCTTTTATTAACTGTTTAATGCATTTATCGTTCAAAACAGAGTACAGGAATTTTTTTCGTTCTATATGAGTAGAAATTTTTCCTTTTGCGGCCTTTCTTGCAATCTCTTGAAGCTTTATCTGATAAATGTCCTCTTTATTTACAATTTTTTTAAAAATTTTCTCTGCATCGTTTTTTATCTTACGTGCCATTACGGGACTGCGACCTCCTGTTGAAATTGCAATCTGAATGGTATCTTCAATATTGATTACAGATGGATGAGAAAAATCACTGACTGTGGGATCGTCTGCGGCATAAGCAAGGCAATTCATTTTCCTGGCTCGATTTACAATCTTTCTATTGAGAGATTTGTCATCTGTTGTTGCCATTACAAGATATGGTTTGTAATATGAAAGAAAGTTTGTATTTGAAAGCTTGACTTTTTTAAATTTTATTTTCTTTTTTAAAACATAATTTTTGATTTGCGAATTTGCTTTATCACTCAGTACAAGTATCTTGCAATCTTGTGTCAATAATGAATTGATTTTTTTGAGAGCCTCTGCTCCTGCACCTACAATAATTACTAATTTTCCATTTAGGTGAAGGTCTACAATCAATGATTCAAAACATTTCCATTTCTATTTATAATTATTAGCAGGTTAATGATTTTCTAAACTAGGTTTAATTATGAGGTTACAAAGTGCTTTTTCATGGATGATCTAGATAAACAAATTCTCAATGAAATTCAATGGACATTTCCACTAGTATCTCAACCCTTTCATGAAATTGCAAAAAAATTCGATATCTCGCCAGAGGTGGTCAAAGAAAGGCTACAGAATCTAAAGAAAAGTGGAATTTTAAGACAACTTAGTGCTATTTTTGATACAAGGAGATTGGGCTACAAAAGCTCACTTGTAGCAATGCAGATTGAATCAGACAAGCTAGAATATGTTGCAAATCAAATTAATCGTCATCCAGGAGTGAGTCACAACTATGAACGAAATCATAAGTTTAATCTCTGGTTTACTTTGGCAACACCGCCTGGCACAGATTTAAAAACCGAAGTTGATAAATTCAAAAAAATTCCAGGCATTTTAAAAATTAGAATGTTACCAACAATCAAACTATTCAAAATTGGTGTTAAGCTTGAGATGGTTGAAGACAAAAAACATGAAGTGAAACCAAGCGAAGAAAAGAAAAAACTAGTTGATTTAAAGTTTGAACCAACAGAAGAAGACAAAAAATTTATCAGAGAATTACAAAAGGACTTGGAAATTACTGACAGACCATTTTTCAAAGCATCACAAAAGCTTGGTGTGTCTGAAGAGCAAATTTTTGAAAAATTAAAACATTATGAAGAAATTGGTGTAATGAGAAGGTTTGCAGCAATTCTAAGACACAGGGATGCAGGATTTGTTGCAAACGGAATGATTGTTTGGAAGGTTCCAGAGAAAAGAATTGAAGAGGTTGGAGAAAAATTAGGCGCATTCCCACAAGTAAGTCATTGTTATCAAAGACCAGTTTATCCAGATTGGCCTTACAATGTATTTTCAATGATTCATTGCAAAAGCGAAGAAGAAGCAACAGAAATGGCAAAAGAAATACAAAATCAAATCAATGTAGATGAATATAGAATTTTATTTAGTGCCAGAGAATTCAAAAAGACTAGAGTAGAATATTTTGTTGAACAAAACTTTAGCATAGAAGAAACAATTCCCGCATAAAATCATAATTCATTATCATCGTGACCAACCACATGTGTTGGACAAAAATATGCATCATTTATGTTGCAATAATATAGTGAATCGTTGCTGCACTCTTTACAGGGCGGTTTTTCGTCATTTTCTGATAGTTTTGTATGGTACATTTTGGTTTTGGGTGAAATTTGAGCATTCTTGTAAATTCTAGTAAAATTTGTAAAATATGCAATGTCATCAGATGTTAGAGAAATATCGTTCTGAATCTTTTTGATTAGTGATTCCCATTTCTTGTATTCACCAATTTTTGCAAGCTTTAATCTTTCAATGACTTCGATTGTTTTTTTAGAATCAATTGGTTCTTGCATTTAAAACAACTATTGTACGGTTGCCTTTAGCTCATATGGTGGCCAAGTGTTATACAAATCATCAATTTCTTTCATGTCTGAAGAATTGATGTAATTTCCATCTGACATTGAAGCAAATTGCTCTACTTCTTGTTCACTAATTACTGTTGGAAAAACCGATGCAATTCCTTGTTTTGATAAAATGAATTTAATTGCAAGCTCTGTAATGGAAAGATCATTTCTTTCAGCAATTGGTCTTAGCTGTTCTACCTTTTTTATTGCAGATTTAATCCATTCTCCTTTTCTTACAGAACGATGATCATTCTCATCAATCTTTGTATTCTCATCAACTTTTCCAGTAAGGATGCCTGAAGCATCAGGGACACGTACAAAAACTCCAACATCTTTTTTGCCTGCCTTTTCTAATAACTCATTTCCAGGAGTTTGCTCTAAAATATTGTAAACTGTTTGAACGGCACTGATGTTTTCTCTTTCCATTGCATCTAGCCCTTCTTGTGTCCAGCCAATTGCTGGACCAAGAGCTACTTGACAGGCTTTGATTTTTCCTTCCTTGGTCAATTCATCAAATGTTTGAAATATCATATCATCATGAATGTGACGCAATTTTGGATTATGCAAACCATAAACATCAACATAATCTGTTTGCAAACGCTCTAAGCTATTTTTTAAAGCATTTCTTGTAAACTCAGGATCAAAATGTTGCGGTAATTCATTGTGACCAATTTGTTCTACATTAGAAAAATCATACCCATATTTTGTTGAAAGTACAACTTCATTTCGCATTTCTTTGAAGACTTCACCAATCAGTTTTTCACTTTTTCCCTTTCCATACATGTCGGCAGTTTCAAAAAGATTGATTCCAATATCATATGCCTTTTTCAGCATTCTTTTTGCTTCATCTTCTTCAATTTTTTTACCCCACCATGCTAGAGCAATTGACCATGCACCAAATCCAATTTCAGAAACTTTGATTCCACTTTTTCCTAATTTTTTATATCTCAATTTACAATCTCCTTGAATTTTTTTAGTCTTGAATTGATTTCAGAATCACTCAAAACTGATTCTCCATCTGAAATTTCATCATTTATGTTTATCCAAGATTTGCATCCCTGATATTCAGATTTTAGTGGAATTTTTTTCTCAGTAATCTTGTATACTCTAAGAAACATTGCCTTCATCGGTTTTTCAGGCTTCCAGTTTATTCGTTCTTGAATATACGAATCACTCAAAATATGAAAATCTGTCAGCTGTGATACCTCTTCTGATGAAATATCTACTTCGTCTAGAACTTCTGCGTATGATGTAATAATATTGGTTCCATTTTGTGGTTGTTGATTTTTTACCTGATCTAAATATTTTTGAAATGGAGTTTTGATATGAGCTGATTCTTGGTGCTCAAAAGTTGGAAATAAAAAAAATTTTTTTGATTCAATTTTAAATCCCGATGCTGTTTCCAAGATTCCTCCTTTTCTTAAGAGAACTGTTTGATCACCATTCTCTAATGCTTTGATAACTGTTGCCCATTCTTTTAGTGCTTCCACTAACCAAGACTTGTAATTAGAGGAATAATATCCTTTTTAATACACACAATCATGGGTGTGTCTTGTTTCACGTATCCTGAAACTCTTGTCTCTCTTAAATCCATAATTAAATTTTGAAAGTCGCGAAGATTTTCAGTTTCAAATGCTAACATGAAATCTTGATCATCTATGCCAAATGAGTATGTCGTGTTAAGAATAATGTCTGGATATTTTTGGCTTACATTGATATGTTCATCCATCATTTTTTGCCTTTGCTCTCTTGGTAATAGATACCATTCCCTAGTTTTTGTGAAAGGATAAACTATAACGTACTTTTTTGGCTCGTTGCCTGCAACAAAGGAAATTGTCCTTCCTTTTCTTGCATAAATTGATGGTCTGGTACAAGAAAGATAGACCTGAGCCGGTATGATATATTTACCAAAAACGGTCAAATACAATTTCGATACTACGTTTTGTATTTCATCAACTGTCTTTGCTGCAAACCAAAACAAAAACTCTGCATCGTCACGTAAACCCACATTTGAATATGATCTAAATTTTATTCCTGAGTTTCTAATTACATTTTCAACCTCTCTTGCAGACTCTTCTTTTGCAAGATCGGCCATCCATCTCCATTTTGGATCTATTTTGAAAAATGAAAAATTGAAAAAATACTGTTCGTCGTCATTTCCTTCCATGGCTACCACTTGCCCTTTTTTCCATATAATTAAGTTATCAGAATGCATTGCATTGCAGTTATCAAATTTGAAAATCTTATCCGTACGTTAAGTACCTAAACGAAAACCAATATCCAAACATGACTCTAACAAAGAAAATTCCAGCAATAACAACCATCATAATAATAGCAACAATTCTCTTAATCCCTCAGGGTATGACGCCAACCTCTTTTGCAGATATCGGTGGAGCAATTGATCCACACAGACATTTTATTGACTTGACGCTGCCTGATGACCCTGATTATGTTGAAGACACTGTAGGTGATGTGAAAATACGAGCAATATTTCATTTCAATAAAGCAGGAGATGAGGTAGTAGATTCATTTAGAATAATTAATCAATTGGGTGGCTATGGAAAAAGTGAAACTATACAGTTTCAACTTTTGGGGGGCGTTGGTTCAGATAAACCAAAACTTTACACTGCAACAGATAGAACATATGAGCTAGGATTCCAGACTGCATCCACAGATTATAGAGACTTTGATGTAGATGTTTATTTGTTCCATAGAGGGGATGAATTTGCATTTAGACATTTTATGTATCTAGATTGTGATATTTCAGGTTATTCTGTAGCAACACTACATGATGGTGATGAAACGTTCAGTGGTAAGACAAAATTTGTGCTTGCAGATGCATTCACCTTCACGTGCATGGGTTTTCATCCTCATTGCCCCATATGTATGGCGCCTGAGATGAAACAAAAATCCCCAACTAACACAGTGAGCTCAAAAGATCTTAGAAACACTCAAACTTGGAGCGATATTTACAGATACACAAACCCATAAACATTTTTTTATTCTTTTACTTCTAAATTTTTTCTAAGCTTTGTTTTCTAAAACCCAATCATAACCCTTCTTTTCTAACTCGTCTGCTAGTGATGCATCACCACTTTTCAGAATTTGGCCTCTAGCAAACACATGAACAAAATCTAATTTCTTTAAGAATTTTAAAATCCTTGCATAGTGAGTAATTACAATTACGGTTGCATCTTTTGTTGAAATTTCACTGATTGCTTTTGCAACAGCTTGAACTGCATCAATATCAAGTCCTGAATCTGGTTCATCAAGAAGGGAAATCTTTGGTTTTAGTACTGCCATCTGCAAAACTTCGGAGCGTTTTTTTTCTCCACCGGAAAACCCCTCATTAAGATATCTTGATAAAAATTCATCAGGCAATCCAACTTGTTTAAGATTGTCTTTGAGATATTTTTGAAATTCTCTTACTGTGATGAAAACTTCACGATCATCCCCTTGCAACGCTTTGCTGAGTGAATTGTATGATGTTCTAAGAAAATGAGAAAAACCAACACCAGAAACTTCTGTAGGGTATTGAAAACCTAAGAATAGTCCTTTCTTTGCTCTTTCATCTGCTGTAAGATCCAAAATGCTCTCGCCATCAAGTAGAATGTCTCCTTGAGTAACTTCGTACTTTGGATGAGCTAATAACGTGTATGCAAGAGTACTTTTTCCAGAACCATTTGGACCCATTATTGCATGAACCTCTCCGGGCCCAGTCTTTAGATTAACACCTTTGAGGATTTCTTTTCCTTCTCTTTTCACATGAAGATTCTTGATTTCAAGCACTGCCATAGGCACAATTGATTTTTTTCTATATATAACACAGACGAATTTTAGCTAGTCCTAACCATGTTGTTCTGCAATATTAGAATGATAAATAGAAAAGAAGGGGGTGGGTTAGATTTTGGCAAGTGTGGGTCTGAGTGTTACCTTTAGTTGGTAACTGGTTAGAATCTCTTTGCATCGATTTCGAATTGTGACTTCTGTAACGCCTGCAATGCTTGATACATCGCGCTGAAGTACATTTTGGCCTAGTAGAACTGACGCAACATACAGATATGCAGCAGCAATGCCATTTGGAGCTTTTCCATCAGCAATGTTGTTGTTTTTTGTTTTTTCAGCAATTTCTAATGCCAGTCTCTCAACTCTGACATCAGTTTTTGTTAGATTGGCAATCTTTGAGATGTATTTGTCCATTGTGACAACGGGTGCAGTGAATGCTCCCATCTCCATTACCATTGTTCTGTAGTATCTTGCTGCAAGTTTTGCTTTTGCTTTAACCTCTTTTTGTGCGCATAACCCTTGACAAATTTCATCAAGTGATCGTACTACATCACATTGTTTGCATGCCATGTAGATTGTAGCTGCAGAAATACTGGCAACTGATTTTCCTTTCACATCCATTTTTTCATCCAAGTTTCGATAAATCATGGATGCTGTTTCCAAAACATTTTTTGAAAGAGAAAGACCATTACACGCTTCACCAATTTTTGTAAGAACATTTGCAAGTCTTCTTTCTCTTGGAGAGGAAACTCTAACTCTTTGTTGCCATTTTCTGAGATTATGCATTTGGTTTGCAACTTCTGAATTTATTGATTTCCCACTAAAGTCCTTTGAACTTATGGAAATCTCAGTTGTTATTCCCAAGTCGTGTTGAGAATAAGTTGTCTGGCCTGTAGCTCGTGCAAGCTTCATTTTTTCTTCTAAACTCGAGCCTTTTGATTCTGGACCGTAATCTGCCATTTGATCTGCTACGACAACGCCGCAACCAGAGCAAATTATTTCTCCATTCTGAGTGTCATCAACTAGTGAAGATTGACATTCAGGACAGGATTGTTGTTCTAGTGTGTTCATTTTCTTTTTCTCCTAATTTTTTTTTGTTTTTTTGCAGGAGAATGTTCTAGTGCGAAAACTTTCTTGCCAGCGAATTTTTTAATATTGTTTGTAAGTGGTGTCGCAGATGCATATGGTTTTTTAACTGGTCCAATCAGTTCCATAACTTTTGCAACCTTGCCACTTTTCTCGTCACAGAGAATTTGACCTTCATCAACTAACTTTGTCAGTTGGACAATAACTCTGCCACTACTGGCCAGATGCATTACTTCGCCTACCTCCTGCAATTAATTTCAGAATTAAACTATTGTTATCATAGACTTCTGTCAACTTTACTTTAGCTAAAAGCTATATTAGATCTTATTTCGATTGTTTTGAGCGTTTAGAAACTAATTTTTCAGAAATCTTGTTAAGAATCTTTGTCTTTGTCAAAGAATCTTTTGGCAACACCACATAACCCGACCTAACATATGGTCTCCTTGGAAATCTAACTTTTTCAGATGATTCTGTAATTTCAAATCCAGCAGCTTTTGTTGCATCGACTAATTCTTTTAATGACGGATCAAAAATACATTTTTCTTTATCTAATCGTCTTCCTTTATTTCTTGGCAGAGTTTTGTTAAAATAATCCAGCCAGATTACGACATGTTCGTAATCTTTCATTAAATCACTTTATTAGAACTGCGTTAACGATACCGTCTTGTCCCGGTCTTGAAACAACTTTACACTTTCCTTCCTGCGTTTCAAGTATTGCACCTTTTGTAATTACGCCACGACGTTGATAGTCATTGTTAGTTGGATTTTCTAAAACTTTGATAATTTTTGTTTTCTTAACTTTTGAATTAGGTGACGATAAATTTACAAAATCAACTGTTTTTAATCCCGTCTTTTGGTTTTTACCGCGAACTTTTCTTGTAACCGTTTCTTGTGCACCAGTTAATGGTTCATTTGGATATCTGTCCATTTCATATTTTCTTCTAATACGCAATGGATGTCTTCGTCCACCAGTTAACTTACTTGTTGCCAAGTTTTCTACGGCTTTTCTCACGGTACCCCTTTAACCTACTCTAATTTATACAAAACGCTATTTTTTGCTTGAAACGTAATTTCAAGATTTTAAGAAAATTAAGCTGTAGGTGGAGGGGGCGTTGCAACAGGAGGTTGTGATGTTTTTCTAACTTTTTTGAATAATTTTTGTTTTAAAGTATCTGAATCCCCTTGAATGCCAAAATATTTTTGAAATTTTTCTGTTGTAGAGAAAATTCTTAGTCTGCCAACAGTTTGGTGTGAAATAAAATCTAATTGTCTTAATTCTTTTAGATGAGCATAAACCCCACTGCCACGAATTTCAAGTAATTGCTTTGATGAAATTGGTTGCATGTAAGCAATGTATGATAATGTCTTCAAAGTAGCTTTTGGTAAAATTGGTTTTGATGCATATCGTCTGATCACAGAGCTGTATTCTGGTTTTAGCTGAAATACATAGTTACCATCTGGAAGTGTAACAATCTCAATTGCTTTGAAAGTTGATTTTGTCTTTTTCATCAAATTTGTAAGTAAGGCAATAGTTTTTGTCCTAGATTCAGTGCCTGAGGCTCTAATTATCTCCTCTATTGTAAGCGGTCTTCCTGCAGAATACAGCGCCGCTTCGATATTTGCTGTTGCCTCGTTTTCATTGTCAACTCTGGCCATGTCAAAAACCACCTCAAAATCTACTTAAAAGAAACCTTTCTTCATGTTTGATCCTCTCGTTAAATTTCCTTTAACAAGGTGATTTTGATATCGTCATTTTCCTGTTCAAGGTCTACCTTTTCGTCTCTAGCGAGAAATAAAATTGCAAAAAAGCATCGTATTGCATCGATAGGATCAAGGTCTTCAATAATTTTTTGCAATAAACCAGATCCTGTAGACTTGATTTTTTTAACTACCAGCGCTTCGTATTTGCCAATAATATCTTCAAGAGAAATAAAATATTCATCAAAATTGGGCGCCTCCACCGGTTCGAAATTCATTTGACCTCCACGTCTAGACCGTGGGTTTGCAATTGAACCTATAAGATTCTCTAATAGCGTTAACAACTCATCTAATGACACAGGATACGTTGATTCATGTCTGTATGGAATATCGATTAATTCAATATTCAAATCAGTTCTTTGAGTTAGTGGCTTTTTTTCCATTGCCGCTTTTTGAAGTGCAAAAATGCTTTCTACCTTCATTCTATAAATTAACGATGATGAAAGTGCAGCCATTCCTGCCACCCTCAAATCCTTCTTACCTGTTTTTTCTAGAATTTTAATTAACAATTCTAAAATTTTAATTAAATCAATTTCCCAAACGTCTTTTTTGCTAATACTAGATGGATTAAATAGAATGTTTACTGGCTCTTGTGATAAACCAATTGACTCATCCTCAACCATAAAGAAAATCCATTTTTATTCCATAATATCTAAAGGCTCTATTTTTTTCCTGTTCTCTGTCAACTCTTATATTATTAATAAAAAATCACTACCGCATTGAAAGCAGCAAGAATCATCGAACCAAATAAACCACTTCAAGTAGCTGAATTAGAAATTCCCAAACCTACAGGTGCCGAAGTCATTGTAAAAGTAAAGGCAGCGGGAGTTTGTCATAGTGACTTGCACCTATGGGAAGGTGGATATGATTTGGGCGATGGAACATTTTTAAAAGTAACTGATAGAGGCGTGAAATATCCTGTAACCCCTGGTCATGAAATTGTAGGAGAAGTTTTTGAAATAGGCAGTGACGTAAAAGGCATCTCTGTAGGCGACAATGTTCTAGTTTATCCTTGGGTGGGCGAAGGTGAATGCCCTGCATGCAAAGCAGGTAATGAAAATCTTTGTGATGCGCCAAAATCAATTGGCCTTTTTCAAGATGGTGGATATGCTGAACATGTCAAAGTACCTCATTACAAATATTTAGCAAACATTTCTGGACTTGATTTGGACGCTGCAACATCGCTTGCATGTTCTGGACTAACTGCATATACTGCTGTGAAAAAAGCAAATCAAAACTCTCCTGAATTTTTAGTAATTATTGGAGCTGGTGGTTTAGGACTTATGGCAATACAAATTGCTAAAGCAATAACAAAAGCTAAAATTATTTGCATTGATAATGATGAGAAAAAGTTTGAAACTGCAAAAAAGATGGGTGCAGATTTTGTTGTAAATACCAGTGTAATTGGTTCTCTTTCTAGCGGATCTGGAGGCCCAGTTGAAAAAATAATTTCTATTTGTGATGGTAAAGGTGCTGATAGTGTTATTGACTTTGTAAATGCGCCACAAACTGCTAAAACTGGATTAGCTTCTTTACGAAAAAGAGGAAACCTTGTCCTCGTTGGACTTTTTGGCGGATCTATGCCACTTTCATTGGTAACTATTCCTTTAAAGTCAATTACAATTCAAGGAGCATATACTGGAAACTACGATGACATGGTAGAATTAATAGAGTTAGCAAAAAAAGGTGTGATAAAACCAGTAATATCAAAACGATATTCAATTGAACAGGCAAATGAAGCTCTTGAAAATCTCAAAGAACGAAAAATTATTGGTCGTGCTGTAATTAATCCATAATCATTAAAAAATGAGTGGTTGGTTCAAAAAGAACCACTACAAAATAATATAAAACAAATATCTCATTCAATATTGTGGCAGATTCTACAAAACAAGAATATGATCTTGCATTTACACATCTAAGAAATGATCAAAACATCTCTGCTCACAACTTATTTCTTAATTTGGCAGACGCTCAAAAAAAATCTAATGGTGCAAGGTCTGCTCTTCTTTATCTTTTGGCAGGAGAATGTAAATCAAAACAAGGAAAAGAAAATTCAAGTGAATTATTAGATGCTGGAAAATCATTCTTAGATTATGCGAAAAAGGTAACAGACTATGATGCTAAAGTGGCATATCTCTGTGCTTCAAAATGCTTCTTAAAAGCAGGCGAATATGATGAGGCTAAAAAATTATTTGATAAAGCAAAAAAATTCCACCTACCTTCCATTGTTGTTTCTAGGCCAATTGTCATTGTAGAGGATAGTAACGCAATTGTTCTAAAACTACAACATTATCTTGACAACCTTGGATACAAAGACTATATTTCATTTAACACTGGAAGAGCGGGACTTCAAAGTTGCAAAAAACTAATTGCTGACTCTAAAAATCCTATAGTCTTACTTGATATGGGACTACCAGATATTCAAGGAAATGAAGTTGCATCAGAATTATTAAAAAGTAAACTAGACTTACAAATAATTCTAATCACTGCCAATGAAAAAACATCAAAAAATGTTAGTGAAACAATTAG